>JBBSPE010000078.1:0-19945 GCA_038259155.1 Gemmatimonadales bacterium | reverse complement strand
TCACGCCCATGCGGATGGCTCGCTCGTGCAGTTCGGGGGGATCGCCGGGATGGGTGCCGACATCTTCCCAGCCGTTGCCGAGATCGCTCGACACGCTGTAGAAGACGGCCAACCGGTTGCCGATGAAGATGCCGTAGCCGCGCGCCGGCTGGCCGTCGTGCTCATGCACCTTGGGCAGTCCGTCGGGAAACTCGTACACCATGTGGTAGATCGGATGCGACGCCGGAACCTCGACGAGCGGGCGATCGGGAAATGCACGCGCCATTTCCCGTCGGAAGCTCTCATCCAATCCGTAGTTGTCGTCAACGTGCAGGAACCCGCCGCGCACCACGTAGGCGCGCAGGGCGGTGACTTCCTCGTCGCTGAGCGTCATCTCGCCGTGGCCGGTCGCGTGCACGAACGGGTAGCTGAACAACGCCTCGTCGGTCAGGCGCACACGCCCCTCGGCGCGCTCCACGGGCATTTGCGTGCGGACGGCAATCGCCGCCAGCAGGTTGGGCAGGCTGGACGGGTTGGCGTACCAGTCGCCGCCACCCTCGTACTGCAGTCGGGCGATCGCAAGCCGAGGCACCGTGGAGCCCACCGTGGACGGCGCCGCGGCGCCGAGCAACAACGCGGCCAGTCCGAGCGCCGCGGTTGTGCGCCATGCCCTCGAGTCAGCGATCCGTGTCATGCGCCAGCCGGTAGGCGAGGTTGCGGGACGCGCCATGCCGCTCGATGAGAGCGGTCACGATGTCCCGCGAGGTGAGCCCGTCCGCCTGCAGCGCGCGCGCTGCCGCCCGGAGGGAATCTTCGGAAGGTGCTTCGACCGGCGGCGCGCCGGAGAGAATCAGGACGATTTCTCCCCGAGGAGCCGTGTCGGAATAGTACGCAGCCAACGCCTCGAGCGTTCCGCGGCGGAACTCCTCGAACCGCTTCGTGAGCTCCCGGGCCACCACCGCCGGACGGTGACCGCCCGCGGCATCGGCCAAGTCCCGCAGGGTGTCCACCACGCGACCGGGCGCCTCGTACAATACCACGGCGTGCGGGCAGGAGGCGGCCCACTGCACCAGCGCCGCCCGTTCCTTGCCCTTGCGGGGCAGGAATCCGAGAATCGTGCTGGGATGCGATGGGAACCCCGCTCCAACAATGGCCGCCAGCGCGGCCGACGCCCCGGGTATTGGGACAATCCGCACGCCAGCCTCCACCAGCGCCCCCACGAGGCGCTCGCCCGGATCGGACACGAGCGGCGTGCCGGCATCGCTGATCAGCGCGAGCGTGCCGCCGGCGACGAGGTGAGCGGTCCACTTCTCGGTGGACCGGGCTTCGTTGTGCTCATGCAGCGCCGCCGTGGGTGTGCGGATCCCGTAGCGGGCGAGCAGCGTGTGCGCATGGCGCGTGTCCTCGCACAACACGCGGTCCACGGACTGCAGCACGCACAGGGCCCGCAACGACACATCCCCGAGGTGGCCGATCGGGGTGCTCACGACATAGAGCACGCCCGGTTCAACCGCCTCGGGGATGAGTCGGGCTGCGGCGGCGGCGGCATCCGTCGCCGCCGCCTGGACGCCCGCTTCATCCGTCACGCGGACGTCAGACGGACATCAGACACGCCGACGTCAGTCGGCGTGCTGCGCGCCCGTGGCTTCGAGCGCCGGACGGGGCACCGCACCCACCACCTGATCCACCAGCTTCCCGTTCTTGAAGAACAGGATGGTGGGAATGGACCGGACGTTGAACTTCATGGCGGTCTGCTGATTGGAGTCCACGTCGAGCTTGGCCACTTTGACCTTGCCGTCATAGTCGACGGCGAGCTGCTCGACGATGGGGGCGATCATGCGGCAGGGGGCGCACCAGGTGGCCCAGAAGTCCACCATCACCAGTCCGTCGTGCGACTCGATCTCGGTACCGAAGTTCTCATCGGTTACTGCGATTGCATTGGCCATCATTTGCTCCGTAAGGAATGTGCGCCCGCCGGGTGCGGCTGCCCACACGCGCGGTCGGGTGTAGATATCACATAGACCTCTTCACGACAACGTTGCCATGACCGAATCTGCCCGCCGCGGCACCCGCATTGCGCACATCGGCATTGCCGTGCATGCCCTCGACGCCCTGCTGCCGTTTTACCGTGACGTCCTCGGCCTGCCCGAGGTTCCCCTTGATGACGCCGATGGGGCCGCCATTGCCGGACTCTCCGCCGGCGAGTCACTCGTGGAGCTGCTCGAAGCCCGATCCGACAACTCACCGATCGGCCGGTTCATCGCACGGCGCGGTCCGGGCATTCATCATGTGTGCTTTGCAGTGGACGACCTCGACGGCACGCTCGACAAGTGCCGCAACGCCGGCCTCCGATTGATCGACGAAACGCCACGCGTGGGAGCCGAAGGAAAGCGCATCGCGTTTCTCCATCCGTCCGCCACCGGTGGCGTCCTCATCGAACTGTCCGAATACTAGCCACCGCCTCAATCGACGGCCCTCTCGTGCATCACCCCTGCGATCAGACCTAGCCCGATCGCGCGGCAATGGTTCCCGGCCGGACATTCACGCCGGCGTCGGCCAGGCCTATCGGCAGAAGTCCCGCAACGGCTCCAGATCCACGATTTCCACAAACCACCGACCCGCCGGACCCAGAATAGTGGTGAACGACGTGACCGCGGTGGCCGATTTCTGCGTCAGGCGCAGCCGGAAGTCCTGTTTGCCGCCCGCCAGCAATCGTGGACGGTCTTCGGCATATTCCCACGATTCGTGGTCGAGCTTGCACTGGATGATCACCAGTCGCTTCTCGAGCTCCTCGCGTTCAATCTGTTCACGCGCTGGACCGCGCGAAGTGCCCCAGATGGCCGACATGGTCTGGAGATCCTGCTGCTTGACCGCCCGCATGAACGACTCGACCGCTTCCTTGGAACCAGACGCACCCGCCGTGGCACCGGTCAGCGGCGCCGGCGCACTGCTGCCACCGGACGCCCGTGCTCCGGACGAGCAGCCACTTCCGATCAGGGCCATCGTCACAATTCCTGCCCACACGATCCGCTTGCGCAACACGACCTCCTCCGCTGCATGACCTGCATGAATGACGCCCGAGATCCCGCAACGCCCATGACCGCGAACGTAACGGCTCCCGACCCGACCAACAATCGCGGCGCCTCGCATCTGCGCCTGTTCGTGAACATCGACCACGTAGCCACGCTCCGTCAGGCGCGGCGTTCGCCCTACCCCGACCCGGTCGCTGGTGCGCTCCTCTGCGAGACGGCCGGCGCAGACGGTATCACGGCGCACCTGCGCGAGGACCGCCGACACATTCAGGACCATGATGTGACGCGCCTCGCCCGGGAGCTGCATACCCCATTGAACCTGGAGTGTGCAGCCCTCGACGAGATGCTGTCGCTGGCGGAACAACTCCGGCCACACGAGGTCACCCTCGTGCCGGAGCGTCGGGAGGAAGTAACCACAGAGGGAGGACTCGATGTGGTGCGAAACGTCACACTGCTGGCACAGGCGATCGAGCGACTGAAACGCGCCGGCGTGCGCAGCAGTCTGTTCATCGACCCCGATTCGGCGAGCATTCGCCGCGCCCACGAGTTGGGAGCGGACGCCATTGAACTGCACACCGGCAGCTATGCCCATCACCCGGACGACCCGGCCACGCTGGCCGCGCTGCGCGACAGCACGGACCTCGGTCGGTCACTCGGCCTGGCCGTGCACGCCGGTCACGGCCTCACGGTGGACAACGTGGGACCGATCGCCGCGATCGCTGGCATCGAGGAGCTCAACATCGGACATTCGATCATCAGTCGTGCCGTCTTTATCGGCCTCGCCGCCGCCGTCGCGGAAATCCGCGACGCCATGAATCTCGCCCGCGCCCCCCGACCATGAGCACTCCCTCCGCCCTGCTCGGATTCTTTCGCCAGGAAGCCGGCGAGTATCTCGATGGCCTGGATCTGCTGCTGGCCGGCGACGGACTGCGCGCCCCGGACGGTGCCACCTTCCTGGCCCAAGCACGTGCGCTGCGTGGCGCAGCGACCATGACACGGCTGGGTGGACTCCCGGAGCTCACGTCCACCCTGGAGCGCGTGGCCGCCGGCCTGCGCGACGCCGAGCTGCGTTGGGATCAACGCCTGCACTTCGCCGTGCGCGGCGCGGTGGTCGAGCTCCGCGCGCTCATTGCCAAGGTGGAGCGATGGACCGATGCCGACCAGCGACAGGCCCGCACGCATTCGGTGGCGTTGGCCGCCGTGGCCGCCGGATATCTGGCCTCGCTCGCCCCGCCCGCGTCGCCTGCGAGTGCCGTCATTCCGATCGCGCGACTGTTTCCGGACGATGGCGCGCCGGGATTGGTGGAACGGGCGCCCAATCCCCCGGTCAGTCTGGCCGAGCGTTTCCGGAACGACATGGCCGCCGCCGCCGACGGCGTGGCGCGCGAGTCCGCCAATCTGGCTGCTGGCGAGCGCGGCGCCCAGCAACTCGCGCTCACCGACGCGCTCCGCCGCACCCTGCTCGGGCTGTCCGACGTCGCCGAAAGCTTTGGCGCCACGTCCATTGCCAGTCTGAGCATGCGCATGGCGCGGTCGGCCATGGACCGGCCAGCCGAGCGCATTGCCATTCAGGCGTTCGCGCAGTTGCTCATGGATCGCGAGTTGAGCGACCACGAGCTGGCCGCTCGCGTGCGAGAGCACGGCACGACCTGGCCCGGAGGGGATGTCACGCCGGCCAATTCGCCGCGCCTCTCCGTGCCGCGCGCGCAGACACCGCCGGTGCTGCAGCCGTACGCCGCCGCGCCAGCTGTGGCCGCGCCGAGTCTGTCCGCGCCAAGTGCACCGCACGCCGGGGCTGCGGCCGTCAAACGAACACCGGGCGCGCTGCCGTTGGTCCGCGCCGCCATGCCACTCGCACCGACGCCGACGCCGGCAGCGAGCACGTCGGACACGGAACCCACCGGCGTTGTGGCCATCGAGTCGCTGCTCTACTCCGGAACGGAGGCGCTCGTGCGGGCCCGCGCGGTGCGCGACGAACTGCGACGCGCGTGGGAAAACGCGGGCGGCGCCGCGCTCGACCCCATCACAGCCGCCCTCATCGACGAACTTAGCGACCTGCTTGATCTGGCCAGCGCCCGTTAGACTGCGCCCGTGACCTTCAACTGGAAATCTGCGCTCGGCTTTGCACTGAGTGCCGGCGCGCTCTGGCTGGCCGTGCGCAACGTGGACCTCGGTGACGTGGTCACCGTGTTGCGGAACTCCAATCCGTGGCTGTTTGGCCTGTGCGCGGTGGTGGCGACCTGCATCTTCCCGCTCCGCGCGCGCCGTTGGCAGACAATCCTCGAACCGGTCGCCGGAAAAATTCCGTTCGGACCGCTCTGGCGAAGCACGGCCATCGGCATGATGGTGAACAACGTGGCGCCCGCTCGCGCCGGCGAGTTCGCACGTCCCTTCGCCCTCACGCGCGAGGTGCCGCGCGTGCCCTTCACCACCGCGCTGGCCTCGCTGGCCGTCGACCGCATTTTTGATGCGATCGTGCTGCTCGCCCTGATGTTCAGCGCCATGCTGTTCCCGATTTTCCCCGATGACGCACGCCTCCTCGGGATCACGGTGCCCCAGTTGGCCGTGTCCGGCATGTCGGCCGTGGTCGTACTGCTCGCGCTGTGCTACGCCGCCGTGCTGATGCCGACGCGCGTGGTCGGTCTCAGTCGCGTTGTCGCCGTGCGGGTGGTGCCGCGATTTGCGGAACGCGTGGTGGGCCTCGTGGAGCAGGCGCTCGGCGGACTCGCGGTCCTGCGCGACACGCGACGCTTTCTGGCCGTGTTGTGGTGGGCCACGGCGCACTGGCTGGTACACGCACTCGGACTGTGGATCGGCTTCCGCGCGGTGGGCATGGACGCGCCGTTCAGTGCCGCGCTGTTCGTGCAGGGCGTCCTCGGATTCGCGGTCGCGCTGCCATCGTCACCCGGTTTCGTGGGGGTGTTCGAAAAGGGGGCGCAGGTTGGTCTGGCCGTGTACGGCGTGAGCGAATCGCTCGCCTTGAGTTGGGCACTTGGTTACCACGTGCTCTCCTTCATTCCCATCACGGCATTCGGCGTGTTCTATCTCTTCCGCCTGGGTCTGTCGTTTGGCGACATCGGTGGAGCCGCTGAACGGGGGGCGCATGTCACCGACGCGGCGAGCGCGATGGCGTTGGAGCCATCGCTGGATCCGACGCGGGCCGCGCCGACTGGCGAGCGCGCGCCCAACGATTCCGAACAGCGTCCGAGCGCACCATGAGCGTGGGGCCACGTCGAACAGGTTCCACAGCGCCGCGCGGGGTGCGGGTACTCGCGCCCGCCAAACTGAACCTGCTGCTTCGGGTGCTGGCGCGTGAAGTCAATGGCTTTCATTCCATAGAATCGTTGTTCGTGAAGTTGGCGCTGCACGACCAGGTGACGATGCACGTGGACACCGCGCGGCGGACGCTGCGCTGCCACGGTCCTCGCCTGCCGGACCACGGGCTGGGCGCACCAGAGGAGAATCTGGCGTGGCGGGCGGCGGCGGGGTTCGCCGAGGCCACCGGGTGGCCGACGGGCTGGGACATCACAATCGAGAAGCACATTCCGGTTGGCGGTGGACTGGGCGGCGGCAGTGCCGATGCGGCGGCGGTGCTGCGAGGATTGAATGCCATCGCGCCGGCGCCGCTCGAAGCGGCGGCGCTGCTGGCGCTGGCCGGCACGCTGGGTTCCGACGTGCCGTTTCTCGTGAGCGATGCGCTTCTCGCGTGGGCCTGGGGGCGAGGCGATCGGCTGCTGACGCTCCCCGCGTTGCCCGCGGCGGCCGTGACGCTGCTGACGTTTCGCGAGGGCGTGAACACTGGCGCTGCGTACGCCGCGCTTTCGGCCCAACGCGAAGGGCAGCCGGCCGCGCCGGCCCTGTGCTATCCGCCCGACGCCTTCGCGAGTTGGGCGCAAGTTGCGGCGCTCGCCACGAACGACTTTGAGGCGGTGGTACCCGCGCTGCACGCGGACGTTGGCGCTGGACTTGCCTTCGTGCGCCGGTCGGCTGCGGAGGCCGGGCGCTCGGGGCCGGCCATCGGCCTGCTCTCCGGAAGCGGCGCGACCTGTTTTGCGCTGGCCCCGCACGGACCTCCCGTCCGTGACCTGTCACCGGACGCGACGGGCGCCCCACCATCGGGGCCGTCGCCGGACGAGGTGCCGCTCGTCCGGCCGGGTGCGTCGTCACTGCTGCACACCGAGACCGCGCAGGCAATTGTCGCGCCGGAGCCGATCTTCTAGTTTTCCCGATGTGGCGCCATTCTTCGGGTGGCGCCGGTACTGCCCCGTCGTCCAATGGCAGGACTCCACACTTTGGATGTGGCTATCTAGGTTCGAATCCTAGCGGGGCAATTCAAACGCCCGCCAACCCGGTGCCGGGTTGGCGGGCGTTGTGCGAGGGGGCGATCGGGTGCGGGCAACATCCGCACGGCTTCGGTGCACGACGGGGGCTCCGCTTTCGGCCCGGACCAGTTATGTTTTGAGGCTTGGTAGGAATACTGTTACAGAATGGCTCGTTCCGGACGACGGCTCTGCCCTTGTTCTGGTTCTCCTGTTTCCGCTAATTTTCAAGGCTGCGGTTGATGGATCGGCTGGCTGTGTCCAAGAGTGGGTTCAAGATTCTGTCCGGTACGGCCAATCCGGCTCTGGCGGAGGAGATTGCCCGGCACCTTGGCACGGAACTGTGTCGCGTGGCGGTATCGCGCTTCGCAGATGGTGAGGTGTTCGTGCGCATCGACGAGAATATCCGCGGCGCCGACGTGTTCATCGTGCAACCCACCAATCCGCCTGCCGAGAATGTGTTGGAGTTGCTGCTGTTGATCGACGCGGCGCGTCGGGCATCAGCAGCGCGTATCACCTGTGTGTTGCCCTACTTCGGGTACGCACGGCAGGACCGCAAGGACCAGCCGCGTGTGGCGATCGGGGCCAAGTTGGTGGCCAATCTCATCGAGACCGCGGGGGCTGATCGCCTGCTCGGCCTCGATTTCCATCAACATCAGTTGCAGGGCTTCTTCGATATTCCGGTCGATCACCTGTATGCGGCACCGGTGTTCGTCTCGCACTTTCGCAAGAAGAATCTGAAGGACCTCGTCGTGGTGGCGCCGGATGTCGGGTCGGCCAAGATGGCGCGCGGGTTCGCAAAGCGACTCGACGCCTCCTTGGCCATCATCGACAAGCGTCGCCCCAAGGCGAATGTTGCAGAAGTGGTCAACGTGGTGGGCGAGGTGGCCGGCCGGGATTGCATCATTCCCGACGACATGATCGACACTGCGGGGACCGTGTCCGAGGCGGCCCGAGCGCTCAAACAGCTCGGCGCCAATGACATCTATGTATGCGCCACGCATGCGCTGCTCTCCGGCCCGGCCGTGGAGCGTCTCTCAGCGGCGCCCATCACGGAGGTGGTGTTGACCGACACCATCGCCGTTCCGCCGGAGCGGCGGTTCCCCGCGCTCACCATCCTCTCCGTCGGAGAGCTGGTGGCCAAGGCGATCCGCTTCACGCACTCCGACCAGTCGGTGAGTTCGCTCTTCGACTGACGGCGCGCACTTCATTCTGTTGTCCACGCGTTTTCCCAGAGTCTTCCCATGGCATCCGCAAACCTTTCCGCGACCCTTCGTTCCGACACCGGCAAGGGCGTCGCGCGCAAGATCCGCCAGAACGGCGACATTCCCGCTGTGATCTACGGCCACGGCCGCGAGCCACAGTCGCTCGTCGTCAACGCCCGTGAATTTGAACGGCTCATCCACCGCGTCTCTGCCGCGAGCACCGTGATCGAGCTCGACCTCGGCGGCTCGCCGGCGCGCGCGCTCATCCGCGAGATCCAGCGGCATCCGTTCAAGAAGCTCATCATGCACGTGGACTTCCAGGAAGTCGTGGCGGGTGAGACCATGACGCTCAAGTGCCCGATCGTTTACGTTGGCACCCCGATTGGCGTGCGCGCCGACGGCGGCATGCTCGACCAGATCATGCACGAGCTCACCATCGAGACGCTGCCGTCCGCCAGTCCCGACCACATCAATGTGGACGTGAGTGAACTGCACGTCGGCAAGTCGCTCCACGTGGGCGATCTCGTCCTGCCTGCAGGCGTCAAGGCGATGGACGATGCCGGCATCACCGTCTGCCTGGTGCAGCCGCCCAAGACGGCGCCGGTGGAGACCACCGAGGCCGTGGCCGAGCCTGAAGTCATCCGCAAGGTCAAGGAAGACGACGCGTAGTGGCGAGTTCGCATGGGGGCGCGCGCGTGATCTCCGGATCATGCGCGCGCCCTTCGCATTTCCGGTGGTCAGCCCCACCCCGCCTCCGACCCCTCCGCGCGAGTTGATGTGAAACTCATCATGGGCCTCGGCAATCCGGGGCGAGAATACGAGGGCACGCGCCACAACGCCGCCTGGTGGTTTCTTGACCACCTCGCGCGCGCGTGGCCTTGCGAGCCGTGGCGCAAGGACCGCGACACGCATGTGGCCGACGCATACCTCGGTCCGCTCCGGGTGCGCTTGGTCAAGCCACAGACCTACATGAATCTCTCGGGCGGCACGCTGCGCTCCTACATGGGACGCGCCGGATTCGATGCAACCGAGGATCTGATGGTCGTCGTGGATGACATCGCCATTCCGGTGGGCGAGCATCGGTTCCGCGCCGGCGGTTCGGCCGGCGGACACAACGGACTGAAATCCATCCAGTCGCAACTCGGGTCGCCCGAGTACCCGCGCCTGCGCATCGGCATCCGGCCCGTGGACGAGCGGCGGGTGATCGGCAACCTCGCTGATTTTGTCCTGCGCGTGATGCCCCGCGATGAGCGGGAGCTCGTAGAGGGTACCTTCGAGCGGCTCACCGGCGTCACCGACAGCTGGCTGCGCGAGGGGACACAGAAGACGGCGAGTACGCACGGTCGGTAACCAGCACTTGCAACTCTCGGGCTCTTGGCACGTATTGCACACCATGGTCACTTCGCCTGCCCCCGAGTTTTCCGCGCTGCCATCGGCACAGCCCGCTGCCGCGCCGGCGGCCGTGCAGCCAGTGCCGGTGCCCTCGCCCGCGCCGATTCCACCCGTGCCGGCCGTGGTGGGTCAGGGTGCACCCGCGATCGCGGGCGGGGCTGCGACAGGCGTGAACGTGCCCGGCATCGGCAATGTGGTGCCGATGACGCGCGACCAGCTCCGGGCCCTTGATCGCCGCACCAGCGAACTCTCCAATCAGTGGGAGTCGGCGCGTGACCGACGCGCCGACCTGGTCGAGGAGTTGGCGCAGACGACCTCGCCAGTGGTGATCTCCGGTCTGGAAGCGCGAATCGGCGTGCTCGATGCTCGGCTCGTGTCGCTCGAGCAGGACATTGCGTCCAACGGGGCGCTCAAGTCTTCCATTGGCGCCAAACTCGGTTCTGTCACCGCCGACGCGCCGTCGGCTCCCGGCCGCTCCAGCAATGACGGCGGCACGTCCCCGCTGGCGTTGATTGCCGTCTTCTTTGCGGCGGTGTGTTTCACGCGCCTCATCTGGTGGGGCACACGAAAGCCGCCGGCGACCAAAGCGTCGCCGGCGATCGATGCGCGATTTGCGGAAATGGAGCAGGCCATCGACACGGTCGCCGTGGAAATCGAGCGGGTCGCCGAAGGACAGCGGTTTGTCTCCAAGCTGCTGCGTGAAGGCCAGCCAGTCCCCGACTTCGCCCCCGCGCGCGTGGGCGATCCGGTGAACGTGCGCGATCAGAGGGACGGGGCGCGCTGAGGACGCCGAGTCCGTCCCTTCGGGACGCGCGGCGCCCGATCACGCCGATCGTGCGGCTGGCCTTGCTGCTCACACTCGCTCTCGCCATGACCCCGCCGGTCGCACTGGCGCAGGGCGCTGCTCCGTCCCGTTGGTCGGGCAGCGCCCAGGGCAACGGAAGCCTGTTCTTCGGTGAGACCGAGCAGCGAGCGTTTGGCGCGCGTGCCTCACTGCAGCGTGCCGACTCCACGCTCGAGTTCAGCGGCAATGTGCAGGCGCTGTACGGCGAGGCGTCGCTGGCGGACAGCGGCCGCGCCGTCGTCAAGCGTCTGTGGTTGGGCGCGATCACCGCCGATTGGCGGCCCCATGCGATTTGGTCGCCGTTTGTCCTGCTGACCGCTGAAACCAGTCTCGAGAAGCGGATCGCGTCGCGGTACAATGCGGGCGTTGGCGTGAAGTACACCGCACTGCGCACGGCGCAAGCCGACGTCAGCCTGAGTGTCGCCCTGCTCGATGAACGGGTGCGCCGCATCGGCATCGATGTGCCCTCCACTCGTCTCACCCGCTGGTCCACGCGCGCGCGAGGGAGCTACGCCTTCAACGACCGAACGCGCCTGTCGCACACCACGTTCTGGCGTCCGAGCGCCTCGGCGCTGGACCGCTTCATCGTGCAGAGCTCCACGGAGCTGGCGCTCGGCCTGACGCGTCGCACCGCGCTGAGCGTGACCTTCCTCGACAACTATGATAGCGAGGCCGTGAGTCGCGGGGCGCGCAGCTACAATGACGGCCAGCTGCTGCTGGGGCTCATCGCCACCTGGTAGGGGTGCGCGGCGCTCGCGAAAAGTCGGGAGCGGCAGTCGCCGCGACAGGCCGAAGGCGCTACCTTTGGGGGCTGTGGTCGCGAACACTGGACTCCCTCTCACCACTCGCCCATGCTCGACAATCTCCCGCTGATCGCGCTCGGTGCCGGCGCAGTCGGCCTGATCGCCATGCTGCTGACCTTCTTCTCGGTCAAGCGCTCGTCTCCCGGTACGCAGGCCATGCAGGATCTGGCCACCGAAATTCACGTTGGCGCCATGGCGTTCCTGCGCGCCGAGTATGTGGTGCTCGTGCCGTTCCTGCTCGTTGTGGCCGGCCTGCTCGGCTGGGCGATCGGCGTGAAGACGGCCATCGCCTACGTGCTCGGTGGCCTGTGCTCCATCGCGGCGGGCTGGATCGGCATGCAGGGCGCCACGGCGGCCAACGTGCGCACCGCCGAGGCCGCCCGCTCTTCCGGTCAGGCGGCGGCGCTCCGCATCGCCTTTGGCGGCGGGTCGATCATGGGACTCGCGGTCGCCTCGCTCGGACTCGTGGGAATCGCCTTGGTGTTCATCGCCATCGGCAAGGTCGAGCTCACCTCAGACGCGAAGCTGTTCTCGGAGATCATCTCCGGCTTCGCCATGGGTGCGTCGAGCATCGCGCTGTTTGCGCGCGTTGGCGGCGGCATCTACACCAAGGCGGCCGACGTTGGTGCCGACCTCGTGGGCAAGGTGGAAGCGGGCATTCCCGAAGACGATCCGCGCAACCCCGCAACGATTGCGGACAATGTCGGAGACAACGTTGGTGACGTGGCCGGACTCGGCGCCGACATTTTCGAGAGCTACGTGGGCGGCATCATCGCCACCATCGCACTCGCTGCCACGTCATCGCTGATTCTCGATCCGTCGCTCCGCCTCACGGCGATGTTGCTCCCGATCGCGTACACCGTGGCTGGCCTCGTGGCGTCGCTGATCGGCATTCTCGCGATGCGCATCCTCGCCAAGGGCGATCCGGCCAACGCGCTGCGTCTGGTGACGTTCATCGCGGCCGGCTTGTTCCTCGTGTTCGCCTACCTCATCACCGACGCGTTCCCCCTTGGCATGACGCGCGAAGACGGGACGCTGTTGCCGGCGCTTGGACCGTTCTGGGCCGTGGTGGCCGGCAGCATCTCGGGCATCGCGATCGGTTTGGTCACCGAGTACTACACTGCGATGGGCCCGGTGCGCCGCATCGTGGAGTCGTCCAAGACCGGACCGGCCACGAACATCATTGCTGGTCTCGCGATCGGCATGGAAAGCTGCATCATTCCCGTCGTGCTCATCTGCGCGGCCATCTTCACCGCCTTCTCGCTCGCGGGCCTGTACGGCATCGCCATCGCGTCGGTGGGCATGCTGGCCACGGTCGGTGTCACCATGTCGGTGGACGCCTACGGCCCCATCTCGGACAACGCCGGTGGCATTGCCGAGATGAGCCATCTGGGCAAGGAAGTCCGGGCAATCACCGATGGCCTCGACGCGCTCGGCAACACCACCGCCGCGATCGGCAAGGGTTTTGCCATCGGGTCGGCGGCGCTCACCGCGCTCGCACTGTTCTCGGCGTACGCCAAGGCCGTGAATCTCGACACGCTCAACCTGATCGACCCCATGGTCGTGATCGGGCTGTTCATTGGCGGTGTGATGCCGTTTTTCGTGGGCGCGCAGACCATGACCGCCGTGGGTCGTGCGGCGCAGGGCATGGTGGAAGAGGTGCGGCGCCAGTTCCGCGAGATTCCCGGTCTGCTTGAGGGCAAGCCCGGCGTGAAGCCGGACTCGGCCCGCTGCGTGGACATCTCCACCAAGGCGGCGCTGCGCGAAATGGTGCTGCCGGGTGTTGTGGCGATTTTGGTGCCGGTGATTGTCGGCAAGTTCGTGGGCACGGCGGCGCTGGGCGGCGTACTCGCCGGTGCCACGGTCACAGGTGTCATGATGGCGCTCTTCATGGCCAACGCCGGTGGTGCCTGGGACAACGCCAAGAAGGCCATCGAAGGTGGCCTGGCGGGCGGCAAGGGCAGCGACCCCCACAAGGCCGCGGTGGTTGGCGATACGGTAGGTGACCCGT
Organism: Gemmatimonadales bacterium; assembly: GCA_038259155.1. Classification (GTDB taxonomy): domain Bacteria; phylum Gemmatimonadota; class Gemmatimonadetes; order Gemmatimonadales; family Gemmatimonadaceae; genus JAABRT01. The sequence goes on along the minus strand of JBBSPE010000078.1, from coordinate 6,360 downwards.
TCAAGGACACCAGCGGACCGGCCATGAACATTCTCATCAAGTTGATGAGTGTGGTGAGCCTGGTGCTCGCGCCGTGGTTTCTGGCGTGATGCGTTGAGCCGGGGGGCGCGCGCCGCGTCCCTCCCGCTGCGTCCCACAAAACGCCCCCTGCTCCTCAGCGAGCGGGGGGCGTTTGTGCATCGTGTGAGGCCGCTCACCCTGACCGTCGGGAACCCGGCTGCATATTCTCGCGTTCGGTCGTCCCGTTACCTGCGCCGTTGGAGGCTGCATGCGTTGGTCGTCCGCGATTCACCCTGACCGGCTACGCGCGCTCGCCTTCGACAACAATAATTTCTACCGCGTTTTCACGCGAAACGCACTGGCTGACCCTGAAGCAAGTGGGCCACGATCAATTGCTCCAGCGGCTGCCAAGCGGGCGTGGTGTATGGTGGGTTGCCTGGGCGCCGGACTCGCGGCACTCGCGCTGGCGCCACGGAGGCGCCGCTCGGCCTGAGCAGTACGGGACGGGGTTCGGGGGACAGTCCGACGGATTAGATTTCCGCGACGCGTTTCCTCGACCTCCCGCATTCTCCCGCGCATGCTCAAACTCGGTATCGTCGGCCTTCCAAACGTCGGCAAGTCCACGCTCTTCAACGCGCTCACGGCCGCCAAGGCCGAAGCGGCGAACTATCCGTTCTGCACCGTTGACCCGAACATCGGCATGGTGGAGGTGCCGGATCGTCGGCTCGATGCACTGGCCAAGATCGTGCAGCCCAAGCGTACGGTACCGGCCGCGGTGAAGTTCGTGGACATCGCCGGCTTGGTCAAGGGTGCGGCGCAGGGCGAAGGGCTCGGCAACAAGTTTCTGCAGAACATCCGCGAGACCGATGCCATTGTGCACGTGATCCGCTGTTTCGAGGACCCTGATGTCACGCACGTGATGGGTGATCCCGATCCGGTGCGCGACAAGGAGATCATTGAACTCGAACTGGCGCTGTCTGACTTGGCCCAGGTGGAGAAGCGCCTCGACAAGAGCAGGCGTGCCGCGCGCACGAATGACAAGGACGCCCTGGCGGAGTTGCCGGCCCTTGAGCGAGCCAACGAGGCGCTGAGCGCCGGCACGCCGCTCTGGCGTGCGGGTCTCACCACCGAGGAACTGGCGCAGCTCGATGGGCTGCAGCTGCTCACGGCCAAGCCCGTGCTGTATGCAGCCAACGTGACGGATGCCGAGCTGTCGGGCGAGGAGGGACGGCTGCTCAAGGCGCTGCGTGCAGCCGTCGCGGCCGGCAACGAGCACGCCGAAATTGTGCCGTTCTCCGCGAAGATCGAGTCCGAACTCGCCGAGCTTGATCCTGAGGAGCGCGCCGAGTTTCTGGCGTCACTCGGAATCGATAGCGCTGGTCTCGATCGGCTGATTCTGGCCGGCTATCAGCTGCTCGGCCTGCAGACGTACTTCACGGCGGGCGAGCAGGAAGTGCGCGCGTGGACGATCCATCACGGCGACTCGGCGCCGGTGGCTGCGGGCGTGATCCACAGCGACTTCGAGCGCGGTTTCATTCGCGCGGAGACGGTGGGTTTCGACGAGTTCGTGGGCCACAGCGGCTGGAAAGGTGCGCGCGAAAAGGGCGTGGTCCGCAGCGAGGGCAAGGAATATCTCGTGAAGGACGGCGACGTGCTGCTGTTCCGGTTCAACGTGTAGCGTCAGGACATCGCGTCGTTCTCGAGCGGCGCGATGCACTGTGCGTCATCGTGTGCCGGCGCGTTCACGTACGCGGAGACCCGGAAGGCCTGCATGGCTGACGCCGAGTACGGCCTGAGCAGCTGCTCTACCGCATCGTGCGGAGCGTGCACGTCCAGCCAGGTGTCGTAGTCGGCAGCGGCCAGGATGACCGGCATGCGGTGGTGAATGGTCGCCATCAGCTCGTTGGCATCGGTCGTGATGAGCGTGCAGGTCTCCCACACGGTCGCTTCCTCGCTGCTGTCCTCCGTTGCGTGCTGGGCGGGTGGCGGCGTCCAGCGTTCCCACAGGGCCGCGAACGCGAATGGCGCCGCGTCGTGCATGCGGATGCACCACGGTTGTTTGCGCCGCGACCCCTCGAGTGGTTGCCACTCATAGAACAGGTCGGCCGGAACGAGTGCGCGACGCGCGGCGAAGGCCTGTCGAAACGCAGGCTTGGTGCGGACCGTCTCTCCTCGCGCGTTGGCCAGGCGCTGTCCAATGGAGGCGTCCTTTGCCCACGACGGAATCAGGCCCCAGCGCAATCGTGCGGACCGCACGCCATCGGCGTCGGCCGCGACGGCGTGCAGGCGTTGTGAGGGTGTGATGTTGTAGCGCGCGCTCGCGTGTCGCGCGGGGTCGAGCAGCGCGTCGGTGAGCAGCGCACTGCCCACCGGGAGTTCGGCAAGGCGTCCTGGCACGGCGAGTCCGTAGCGTCCACACATGCGTGGAATGTGGTCGGCGGCGCGCGGTTCTGCCGGGAGCGGGCCGGGAGGCTGCGTGTGGGGTGCGCCGCGGATTCCCCGACCGGTTACCCGGTTACCCGTGGGGGTCGCCTTGTGCGCGGCAACCGGGCTGCCTAGCTTTATGGGCTATTGGTTACCGGGCGCATACCGCGCCCTGCCCTCCTCCCGGAATCCGGCAGCCCCGGGGGGCACACCGACCAACAGGTCACGACCACAGGGAGAACTGCCGAGTGGCTACACTCAAGATGCGACTGGCGCCCACGCGCCCGTATGAGATCGTGTACATCATTGATTCCGCGCTCGAAGACGCGGCAATCGCCGAGAAGCTGGAGAAGCATCAGGCGCTCCTCGAGCTGGCCGAGCCGGCCGAGATCGAGCACTGGGGCCGTCGCCAGCTGGCCTACAAGATTGGCCGGCACGAAGCGGCCTACTACGCCATTGCGACCGTTCAGGCCGCGCCGAGTACGCTCCCGGAATTCGAGCGCTCGCTCAAGCTCGACGAGAGCATCATCCGCTACATGGTCTCCATCGTGGAGCACGTGCTGGGTGCTCCCAAGCTGAGCGACGAAGAGCTGGCGGCGCGTGCCGCCGCCGATGACGACGACGATGAGGATGACGAATAATGCGCCGCCCCAAGAAGCCCTGCCCGATCACGGAAGCTGGTATCCGGTTCGTGGATTACAAGGATGACCGCCTGCTCGCCCGCTTCATCACCGACTACGGCAAGATTCTGCCGAGCCGGCTGAGCGGTGTGGATGCGCGGCATCAGCGTCAGCTGTCCAAGGCGGTGAAGAAGGCCCGCTTCCTCGCGCTGCTGCCGTACGTCAAGGGGCAGACGGGTTGAGGTGACGTCGGCGGGCGCGAACCCGACAGTCACCACCGCGCCGCGAGAGCGCGGTTGGCGATGGTTGGTGCTTGCGCTCGTCGCGGGAACGGCGGTGTCGTCGGTGGCCCTGTGGCCGGCGTCGCTCGCGCTGCTGGCGGTGGTGGTACGGTTGGCGCTTCCGGTGCATCCCTTTTCGTGGTTGGTGCTGGCCGGCGTGGCTGGTTGTGCGGTGGCTGGCTGGGCTCGCGGGGGATCGTTCGTATCGGCGGCCCTCGCGGTGCTGGTTTTGTGCATGGTGCTGTGGCGCGCAGCTGGTTTCACGGCGGTGAGTACGACGGCGCTCTTCCCGTTTTCCATCGGCTGGGTACTGCTGGTCGCCGCGACATTTGGTTGGTTGAGTGTGGCCTCGGGCAACCGGGCGTTCCTCGGCCGGGCGCTGGCGGCGGTTCTGATCGCCGGTACGCTCACGTTGCTGGTGCTCGCGTTTCGTTCCGACGGCGGCTCCAGCGGCGTCGCGCAAATGAGTCAGGTGTTCGACCAGGAACTGGATCGGCGTCGCGGGGTCGCGTTAGCGCAGTGGGATGAACGTCGCGCGGCGCCGTCGTGGACGGCGATGGACGTGCGGTTTCCATCAGTGGTGCGCAGTGCAGATGCGGTGGCGCGCTGGATGGAGACGGTGCCCACGCCCACGGTGCTGGTGCCGGCCTTGCTGCTGATCGAGTCGTTGGCGGCCCTCGCCATGGCGTGGGCCTTGTGGCATCGATTGGCCCGGTTTCGGTTGGGCCCGCCGTTGTCACCACTGTCGGAGTTTCGCTTCAACGATCAGCTCGTGTGGGGGCTGGTGGCTGGAGCCACGCTGGTGCTGCTGCCCACGCTGTCAGCGTGGCGCGGGGTGGGCGTGAATCTGTTGCTGCTGTTCGGAGCGTTGTACGCGCTGCGTGGGGTGGGAGTGCTGCTGTGGTGGCTTCCCGACCGCTGGGCGTGGCTTCCGCTCTTGCTGTTGCTCGTGTGTATTCCACTGCTCGGTCCTGTCCAGGTCCTCGCGACCGTCGCCGTTCTGGCGTTTGGCGTGGGGCTGGGTGACACTTGGCGAGATTTCCGTCGCACGGCGCGTCCGTTGCGTCCGGACGTTCGCCCTTGATCGGTCGGCTGCCGTCGACCCGGAGTTCCCATGGAAGTCATCCTTCGCAATGCCATCGACAAGCTCGGCCATCCGGGTGATGTCGTGACCGTCTCGCCGGGCTACGCCCGCAACTACCTGCTGCCGCGCGGTTTCGCGTATCAGGCCACGCCGGGCAACCTCAAGCGCATCGCGCAGGAGCGCACGCGTCTGGAAGCCGCTGAGTCCGAGCGCGTCGCGGCGGCGCAGGAAATCGCGGACAAGCTCGCCGAAGTCTCCGTGACCTTCGCGGCGCGCGTGGGCGATGACGGCCGGCTGTTCGGCTCCGTGACGGCGGCCGACGTGGCGCACCAGCTGGAGGCGCAGGGCTTCAAAATCGAGCGTCGCCAGATCGAACTGCTCGAGCCCATCAAGGCGCTCGGTGTGTATCGCGTGGAAGTGCGGCTGCACGCCGACGTGAAGCCCGAGATCAAGGTGTGGGTGATCAAGCAGTAGTCGCACCACTCCCGCTGCGGCGCCGCTGACCCGCGGCATCCTCGGCGAGAATCACCGCGAATGCAGCTGTGACTGAATGCCGCCCCTGTCCATGGGCGGCATTTGGCGTAGGGGTCCCGGAATCAGGCTATCTTTCGACCACCCTCCCAGCCCGTCCACCGCGCCGTTCCGTCCGTTCCCCGCTCCACGTAGGGTATTCGCCCCTCGGCGTGTTGCTCTCGTGGGTGGCACTGACGCAGGCTGCGGCCGGCTGGGGCACTAATCATCGTACCGCCGGGTATATCCGGCAGTCATCCACGTCAGCTCATGGTCATGTCCTCACCGTCGTCCTCGGAACACCTCGCCCGCCGCGCGGCCACACTGGCCACCGACCTCAAGGCGAACGATGTAGTCATTCTCGACCTCCGTGGGGTAACGGACATGGCGGACTTTTTCGTGATCGCCAGCGGAACGTCAGATACACACGTCCGATCGGTCGCCCAGCACGTATTGGAAGAGATGAAGCACGAGGGCATGCCCGCCCATCAGAGCGAGGGTCTCCAGCAGGGACGCTGGGCGCTGCTCGATTTCGTGGACTGCGTGGTACATGTCTTTCACCCGGCCATGCGTCAGTACTACCAGCTTGAGCGGCTGTGGAGTGACGCGGTGCCATTGACGTTGGGGCCCGTGCCCGAGGGGGCTGGATAACATGAAGCAATCGATCACGCAGGTCATGAGGGCAGGCGCCGCACTTGGCGCACTGCTGGCGACGCTGGTTTGCACCGGCTCGCTGGAAGCCCAGATGTACTTTGGCCAGAACCAAGTCCAGTACGACAAGTTCCGCTGGCGCGTGATCGAGACGGACCATTTCAAGGTCCATTATTACCCGGAAATCGAAGAAGTCGCGCAGGACGCCGCGCGCATGTCGGAGCGTTCCTATGCGCGCCTGTCCATTCTCATGGGCCACGAGTTCGCCGAGAAGAAGCCGATTCTGCTGTACGGCAGCTCGGCGGACTTTGCGCAGAGCAATGTGTTTGGCGACCTGGGCGAAGGCACCGGCGGTGTGACCGACTTTTTGCGGCAGCGCATGGCGCAGTTCTTCACCGGCGATATGGGCAGCTTTGAGCACGTGTTCCAGCACGAAATGACGCACGTGTTCCAGTACGACATATTTTCGCGCGGCCGGGCCGGTGCGAATCTCGGCGCGTTGGCGCAGGCGCAGCCGCCGCTGTGGATGATGGAAGGCATGGCCGAGTATTTCTCGATCGGGCCGTACCATCCGTGGACGAACGCGTGGGTGCGCGACGCGGTGCTGAACAACACGCTGCCCAGCATCGAGCAGATGACGCTTCGCCCCGACCTCTACTTCCCGTATCGCTACGGACTGTCGGTGTGGCAGTACGTGGGCGAGCGGTGGGGCGACGACGTGATCGCCGAGATCATGAACGCGATCCCGAGTGTGGGTATTGACCGTGCATTCCGGCGTGAGACCGGCATG
>JBBSPE010000077.1:0-20000 GCA_038259155.1 Gemmatimonadales bacterium | reverse complement strand
CAGCCAATGCCCGCAGCCGTGGTAATGGTTGGCGAGAGTGCCCATGCCTGCCGCGCCACGTCGGCCACTGACGACGGAAGATTCGGGAACCGCTTGAAATCGCCCTCGATCCAGCGGCTCACCGTTTCGAGCTGCCCGTCGGCGAAGAACTTGGCGCGCGACGTAATCGTGTTGTGATAGTGCCGAATGATGAACACCGCGCGGCTGTCCGGGAATGCGTCCAGCAGCTCGCGTGTGCGATCGGTCTCTACAATGGGCTTGAACAATGCGCGCGGCGCGCCTGCTCTCTGCACCACCGCGCGCACGGTCTCCAGCTCGCGCAGCTTCCACTTCACGAACGCGTCCGGGTTGTCCTCGTTGAACACCGCCACGTCCATCGACTGGCCCAGACAGTACACGAGCAGGTCCGTACCCGAGCGACCGCTGCCAACGACGAATACCGCCGTGGGCGTCCGGCCACTGAAGATGAAGGCCAACCGGCGCGCCAGACGGTACAACTTGCGTTGCGCACGACGAAATGGCGCAAGCAATCGCAGGGTCGCGGAGCTCTTGCGGCGTGGCGTGAACGTCATGGCGTAAGGCGCGCGATGTACTGAACGACACGATTCGCGAGTTCGGCATCCTGCAGGTCTTGTGACGCCATATTGGTGCCCGGCGCAATGCGCTCCGGCGACTGAAGGAAATCCCGCAACCGTTGTGGCGTCCAGCTGCCCCCGAGCGTGCTGAGCGCTTGTGAATATCCGGCGAACGCCGTGCTCGCGACGTCGCGTCCCACCACGCTGTACAGCGCGGGCGCGGCGACGGATGACTGACCGGGCTGGAAGCTGTGGCACGACGCGCAAACGCCAAGCACCTCGGGCAGGCCGCTTTCACGTTCGCTCGCCGTGAACGCCACCGGAAACCGACGATCCGTGCCCGCCTCCGACCTCGCCTCTCGCAGGATCATGAGCCTTCGGCTATCGAGCCACAGGGCAAGCTCACCGGAGGGGAGCTGCACAAAGTCGCGAATGCGCTCGCCGATTCGAATCTGCTCCACGTGCGCCACACGCTCATCCAGCAGTCGCACGCGGAAGAGCGACGACGCACGCAACGATGAGACGATCAGGTCGCCGGACCATCGTGTTGGTTGATCGACAATGCGCACGAGATTCGACGGCGCGATGGAGGGAACCCATGAAAACACCGGTGGGGTGAAGCGGTCGTGCCAACCAGGGGTGACGTTCAGCGGCCATCCGTCGGCATTGTACTGGCTGCCAAACGTGGAGAGAGGCCATCCATAGTTTGTCCCGCGAGACAGCAGGTTGAGCTCGTCGCCGCCCTCGGGTCCGTGCTCCGTTTCCCAAACCTTCCCGGATGCATCGCGAAACAACCCCTGAGGATTCCGCACGCCCATTGCGAAGATCGAACGCGCACCCGTGGAGGGATCGATGGCCAGTACCTTCCCGTAGTCCGATGTACTGTCCTGCGATACGGCCTCGGGATTGTTGAAGCCGTCAAGGTGATGGTCGCCCACGGTGAGAAGCAGCGTGCTCGGATCGAGCAGCAGCAGTCGCCCCCCCGTGTTCGTGCTCTGAAACGCGGAGTTGTAGGTGTAGCTGAACGGGATGCACGGCTGCGTCTCGTAAATCGGCCGCCAGTCCGAGACCAGCATGGTGCGAACCGCGTCGGTCGCCGACTGGCCGGATTGTGCAGTGTGCGTAGCCACGCGCAGTGTCTTGCACTGACGAGCCTCGTTCCAGTACGAGTAGGCCACGAACAGCCGGGCACCGGTGCCGTCAGCTCCCGCCGGCTCGACATGCAGATCGGTCACCCGGAACGATCGCAGATTCCACGCAGCGGGATCGTCAGCCGACAGACCTCGTCGCCGCTCCACGACAAACTCTGCCTCGCCCTCGCCGAGTGAGGCCGAAAGCTGCTTCTCTTTCAGCGGCTCAACACCGGTCTCAAGCTTGCGGCCGAGTGATCGCAAGCCGTCCGCGCGGGTCCAGACAAAGAACTCGCCCCACTTGTCCACGCCCAGAACACTCGAGTCCACGTACGCGATCGCCCCACCGCCACGACGATCATATCTCGTCGGCTCGGAGAGCAGAAAGGATTCGCGATCGAATGACACGAGCTCGGATTCCAGCAGACTTGCGCCCGCCCCGGCGCCGGAGACCCCGGTATCCGGCGCACCGGAAGCCAGCCGCCACGCCGACTGCGCCAGGGCGAACGGGAACAGCTCATATCGCGCGGCGGCCATGCCGTAGGCCGTACCAAGCATCGCGGATGCGGCCGCAGTCACCGCGACCGCAGTTCGTGTTCGATTCGTGCTCAACGCGCACCCTGGCGATCGGTTGCCTGCCGCAAACGCGTCACTCTATCCCCCGGTGATCGAACCCTTCGGCGACCGCTCGCGCACCATGGCCAGCACCTGCGCCACGGCATCCTCCACCGACAGCGCGGCGGTGTCGAGAGTGAGCTCAGCCTTCGCCGGCGCTTCGTACGGCGTGGACACACCCGACAACCCCACGTCGCTGCCCGCAGCCTGCTTGCGGTACAACCCCTTCACATCACGCGACGTAAGCACGTCGAGCGGCGCGTCCACATGCACCTCGGCAAAGCGGCCCTCCGGGAACAGTGCCCGCACGGCATCGCGATCACGACGGAACGGCGACACGAACGTGCACAGCACAATGTGCCCCGCCTCGTAGAACAGCTGCGCCACCGCCCCCACCCGCCGCACGTTCTCCGCGCGATCAGCCGGGCTGAAGCCCAGGTCGCCGTTGAGCCCGTGGCGCAGCTGATCGCCATCGAGCAGCATGGTGCGGTACCCCTCGGCAAACAGACGTCGCTCCACCTCGCGCGCGATGGTGCTCTTGCCGGCACCCGACAAGCCCGTGAGCCACACCACGCCCGCCGCGTGCCCCTGGGCCTGCTCTCGCTCGGCCCGCGTGATGTTCCACCCATCCCACGTCACGTTGGGCGACGCCTTGGGCCGCTCGTCCTGCTCCAGCGGATTGGTCTCGCCGCGAATCATGCCCGCGCCCACCGTCACATTGGTGGCCGCGTCAATGAGGACGAAGCTGCCCGTGGCACTGTTCACCCGATAGCTGTCAAAGCTGAGCGGCTTGGCCGTGACCAGCTCCACCCGCCCGATCTCGTTGACGCCGAGGGTGTCCGCCGGTTCGCGGTGCAACGTGTCGATGTCCACCTTGTACTCAATGCGCTCCACGAACGCCTGCACCTCGCGTGACGTGTGCAGCAGCACGTACGAGCGGCCCACTTCCAGCGGCGCCTCGTTCATCCAGCAGATGTACGCGTCGAACTTGTCCGACACTGTGGGCACGTTCTTGCGGCGCACGATCATGTCGCCACGCGACACGTCAATTTCGCTGGTGAGCGTGAGCACCACCGCATCACCGGCCAGCGCCTCGTCACGCGTGCCGTCAAACGTTTCGATGCTCTTGATGTTGGAGCTCACGCCGGACGGCAGCGACAGCACTTCGTCGCCCACACGCAGCGAGCCCGAGGCCAGCGTGCCCGCGTACCCGCGGAACGACTGGTTGGGACGCACCACGTACTGCACCGGAAAACGCGCATCAATGGTGTTGCGGCGACGGCCCGGCGAGATGCTTTCCAGCATGTGCAGCAGCGGCCCACCCTGGTACCACGGCATGCGCGTGGACGACGTGACCACGTTGTCCCCCTCGAGCGCCGACATGGGCACAAAGGTGATGTCGGCCACCGTGAGCTTGCTCGCGAACGCCGTGTAGTCGGCCACAATGGTGCGGAACACGTCTTCCGACCAGTCCACAAGATCCATCTTGTTCACGGCCACCACGATGTGCGGAATGCCCAGCAGCGACGCAATGAACGAGTGGCGCCGCGACTGCGTGAGCACGCCCTTGCGCGCGTCGAGCAGCACGATGGCCACGTCAGCGGTGGACGCACCGGTCACCATGTTGCGCGTGTACTGCACGTGGCCCGGTGTATCGGCCAGGATGAACTTGCGGCGCGGCGTCGCGAAATAGCGATACGCCACATCAATAGTGATCTTTTGTTCGCGCTCCGCGCGCAGACCATCTGTGAGCAGCGCGAGGTTCACACCCACCTCACCGAGTCGCCGGCTGGCGCCCTCGATCTGCTCCATCTGGTCTTCAAAAATGGACTTCGTGTCGTACAGCAACCGGCCAATGAGCGTGCTCTTGCCGTCGTCCACACTGCCGGCCGTGGCAATGCGCAACAGGTCCATGCCCGCGTAGGCGTTGGCGCTCGCCGTGGAATCAGCCATCAGAAGTACCCCGCCTTCTTGCGATCTTCCATGGCGGCCTCGGAGCGCTTGTCATCGCTCCGCCCCCCGCGTTCAGTGAGCCGGGCGGCCGCCGTCTCGAGGATGATGTCGTCGATCGTGGACGCCGTGGACAGCACCGCGCCCGTGCACGTCGCGTCGCCAATGGTGCGAAACCGCACCACCTTGCGCTCCAACTCCTCTCCCTCCACCAGCGACATGAAGTCGGTCTTGGCGAGATGGATGCCGTCACGCACGAACACCTCGCGCTCATGCGCGAAGTACAGCGACGGCATGGGAATCTCTTCGAGCGCGATGTACTGCCAGATGTCCATTTCGGTCCAGTTGGAAATGGGGAACACGCGAAAATGTTCACCCTGAATCTTGCGGCCGTTGTACAGGCTCCACAGTTCCGGACGCTGGTTCTTGGGATCCCACTGCCCGAAGCGATCGCGGTGCGAGAACATGCGTTCCTTCGCACGCGCCTTCTCTTCGTCACGACGCGCACCACCAATGGCCGCGTCGGCCTTGAGGTCGCGCAGTCCGTCCAGCAGCGTCACGGTCTGCAGGGCATTCCGGCTCGCCAGCGGGCCGGTCTCCTCCACCACGCGCCCCTGATCAATGGAGTCCTGCACCAGCGCCACGCGCAGGTCGCAGCCCAGCAGCTTCACATACTCATCGCGAAAGCTGATGGTCTCGGCGAAGTTGTGCCCCGTGTCGATGTGCAGCAGCGGGAAGGGAATGGGCGCCGGATGGAACGCCTTGCGCGCCAGCCACGCCACCACAATGGAGTCCTTGCCGCCCGAAAACAGCAGCACCGGGCGCTCGAACTGCGCGGCCACTTCGCGCAGCACGTGGATGGATTCGTTTTCGAGGGCGTACAGATGCCCGCGGACGTCAGCCTTCATTGCGTCTCGCCGGTGGAGATGAACGAGGCCCACGGAAACTGCGTGTCTCCGATGGCCACGAAGTGCGGGTTGCGGACCCGAGGCGTAAGGTATCGCAGCGGCTCGCCGGTGGGAGCGTACACCTCGCCGCCGGCCGCCGAGAGCACGGCATGCGCCGCGCCGGTGTCCCACGGAAACGTGGGACCATCGCGATAGTAGAGATCGGCGCGCCCGTCGGCGATGAGGCAGAACTTGAGGGAGCTGCCCATGCTGAGCGTGGTGGCGCCCGGCAGGCGTTCGAGCAGCGCCTTCACGGCGGGCCCCGCGTGATCGCGACTGGCCACCACACGCATGGATTCGGCGTTGGCCGGGCTGGTCACGTGCAATCGCTCGCGCGCCTCGCCCTCCCACCGTTCGGCGACCTCAGCCGTGCCCAACCAGGTGATGCCGAGCACTGGTGCGTACACCACACCCGCCACCGGCACGCCGTCACGGATGAGCGCAATGTTCACCGTAAACTCGCCCGTCCGTTTCACGAACTCCTTGGTGCCGTCGAGCGGATCCACGAGCCAGTAGTCGCCGTGCACCGTGGCCGAGGGATCGGCGCTGCCGGAGTCTTCCTCCGACACGATGGGGACGGCAGGCGTGAGCGCGGCCAAACCGGCCACGATCACCTCGTGGCTCGCACGATCGGCTTCGGTGAGCGGCGATTGGTCACCCTTCTGCTCCACCACGATGTCCCCCTCGCGATGGTACACCTCGAGAATGGCCGCGCCCGCTTTGTGCGCCAGCGCCGCCAGTGCATTCCGATCGATCACCACATCCCCCATTGAAGTGCCGTGAGCCCCACCACGCCCGCAAACATCAGCAGCGTGAGCGGCAATCCCAACCGCACGTAGTCGCCAAACCGATAGCCCCCCGGGCCCAGTACCATGGTGTTGGTCTGGTAGCCAATGGGGGTGAGAAAGGACGCCGACGCCGCAATGGCGATGGCGATCCCGAAGGCGCGCGGGTCCGCGCCAATGCGCGCCGCCGCGGCCGCCGCAATGGGAAAGATGAGCACCACCGCCGCGTTGTTGGTAATCAGTTCCGTCACGATGAGTGTAGCGAGCACGATGGACGCGAGCACCGCCACCGGCCCAATCGGCATGGCCCAGCCCACAATCCAGTCGGCCAGCAGCGCCGCCAGCCCCGATTTCTCGATGGCCGCACCAATCCCGAACGACGCGGCGATGAGCAGCAGCACGTCCAGATCGACCGCGTTGCGCGCCTCGGCCGCTGTGATCACCCGCGTGGCCACGACGAGCAGCGCCGCAATCAGCGAGCCCTGCAGAATGGGCATCACATCAAACGCCGCCGCGGCAATCATGGCGGCCGCAATTGCCAGCACCAGCCAGGACTTGGCACCGCGCACCGGCAGCGCCCCGTCCAGTTCGGAGACGAGCAGGAAATCGCGCCGGTCACGCCAGCGCGCCGCGAAGCCACGATCGGCCAGCAGCAGCAGCGTATCGCCGGCTTCGAGCGCGACGTCGCCCAGCTTGCCGGCCACCCGCTCGCCCGAACGGTGCAACGCGAGCACGGTGGACTGGTATTGCTCACGAAAATCGGCCGATTTGAGCGTGCGACCCACCAGCGGCGAGAGCGTGGCAATGACGACTTCCACGAACCGGTGGTCGCCCACGTCGAGGCCGCGCACGTGCTTGTGGGCGGCGGTGCGCAGCCCCGGCATGGACTGCAGGTCCATCACGCGATCCACGCCCCCCACAAAACCCAAACGGTCACCGGCGAGCAGTTGCTGCTCCGGTCCCACCGGGGTGATGAGCGCGTCGCCGCGCCGGATCCACGCCAGAAATACCCCCTGCAGATGTCGCAGACCGGCCGACGCCACCGACGTGCCGGCAACGGCGCCCCCGCTCTCCACTTCCATCTCGAGCGTGAACTCGCGGAACTCGGCGCTGAAGCGCTCGCGAATGCCGCGGCGCGCGGGCAGGAGTTTGGGCGCGGTCAGCGCCAGCAGCACCACACCAATGATCGCCAGCGGCAGGCCAATCGACGACATCTCGAACATGCCGAGTGGCGCCATGCCGCCCTGCACCATGAGTCCGGACACCACAAGGTTGGTGGACGTGCCAATCAGCGTGACGGTGCCACCCAGCATGGTGGCAAACGAGATCGGCATGAGAAACCGCGACGGGCTGCGTCCCTGTCGCTCAGCCGACGCGCTCACCGGTGCGATGAGCATGGCCACGATAGGCGTGTTGTTGAAAAAGGCCGAGGCCACGCCCACGGGCGGCAGCAGGCGCAGCAGGTTGGCGCGCTCCGAGCGGTCGGGCCGCATGGCCTGCGACAGCAAGGGACGCAGCGCTCCGGTGCGTTCCACCGCGCGCGCAATCACGAACAGCGCGGCCACCGTGATGGGCGCCGGATTGGAAAAGCCGGCCAGCGCCTCACCGGGGGTGATCACGCCCACCACGAGCAGCAGGACCATGGCCCCGGTGATCACGAGCGCAGGCGCGGCCCATTCGCGAATGAGCGCGACGAGGGCCAGCAGCACCGTAACGGCGGTAACCGCCAAAGGGAATGTCATTCAGGCCACGTTTCCGCTGTTCGTGGGCAACTCCGTGGCCGGCCGCTGCGTGGGCTCCCACATGGCGTGTTTCTCGTTGCGCAACAGGTGGAACCACGCCATCCAGCCGGCCACGATGCTCACGAACACATAACCCGGCACGGCCACGATGCGCGGCAGACGCTTCCCGTCAGGCCAGGTGATCGTGAGACGCGCCAGCACCAGACCGCATGCCATGCCCACCGCAAGCACCAACGTGTACGGCGCGGTTGGAATGAGCAGCAGTGGACCCACGATCCACCCCAGGAACGCCGGGAACAGCAGCCAGCGCGCGAGCTTGTGCGAAAACATCATGAACGCGTAGCTGCCGTATGCAAACGGGTTGAGCATGCGGCGCAGATAGACGAGCGTGTCGAGACCACGGCCCATGGTGCGGCTCTTGCGCCGCAGCTCCGCCTTGAGCGTGGGCGTGCGCGGAACCAGGCACGTGGCGTCGTCCACCGACACGGCGCGATAGCCGTGCGAGCGGGCCACACTGGCGGCCGCAAAATCCCGCGACAGCTCCTCGGGCAATGGCAGTTTGTGCAACTCGGCGCGCGCCGCGTAAAAACAGCCGCTCGCCCCCACAATGCTGTGCACCCGCGTTTCGAAGTGGCGCAGCGTCATTTCCAGGCCCACATAGCTGGACTCGGTGCGGTTGCCCTCACGCGCCTCGTCTCCCACGCTGATGTCCCGCCCCGACGCGAGCCCCACACCCGGCACCAGCAGCGCACGCACCAGCGGCTTGAGCGAGTCACGCGGAATCAGAATGGACGCGTCAATGGACACCACGAACTCGCCGCGCACGTGCGCGCCGGACGCGTTCTCGCCCGCTGGCTTGCCGCGCCGCTCGGGCTGGCGCAGCAGGCGCACCCGCGAGTCGTCAAAGCTGCGCACGATGTCGTCGGTGCCGTCGGTGGACGCATCACTCACCACCAGGATATCGAGCCGGTCCGCCGGATAGTCCACCTTGAGCGCCTGCTCAATGGTGGGGCGCAAACGCCGTTCCTCGTTGTAGGCCACAATGAGCACGGTCACCCGCGGCCACTCGGCCGGATCGGGCGCGAGCGTGAACGGCGGACGAAAACGCGACCACACCCACACCAGCGCGGGATACACGCCAAACGCGTACACGCCGAGCAGCAGCGGAGCCGCCACCAGCAACCAGCCGAGCAGGGCAAGCACACCAGACAGGGTCATATCAGGCCTTTCTGAGCCAGCGCAGCGCTTCGGCTGCAAACGGAAGCGGGTCGGACCAGCGGAACACCTCTGATCGGTCGCTCCACCTGTGATCGAACAGCGCGCGCAACGCGGCGCCCGGACCCACCGCTACTTCCGGCGGGAGATGCAACGCTGCTCGGCTGCGACGTGCGAGCGCCAGCGCGTGGTCAATCTCGCCGAATTCCCACACGGTACGCACACCCGCCTGGGGAATCCGCGCCGGTGGCAGCGGCTCACCAAGAGTGAACGCCACCAGCGCCGAGGGGAAGTCCACGCCGGCGTCCACGGCCAGCTGCAGCGAGCCCCACAGGCGTGCGTTGATTTCCATGAGCACGTACTCGCCGGAGTCACGGTCGTGCTTGAACTCCAGCATGGCCGCCCCTTCGTACGCCAACCGATCCAGCAGCTTTTCGCAGTTCGCCTGCAACGCGGGTGGTACGGCAATGGCTTCACGATACGTGCTCACCCCGCCCGCTGGCGGCTTCTCGCGCAACCGTCGATGGGCAAAGGACAGCCGCGTGGCTCCGGCCGCACGCAGCAAAAAGAGCCCGATGCCGTCGCCCATCGTCCGCTCCTGCAGCAGCAGCGGGTAGGCCTCGGCGGGATAGCCGGCCACGCCCTTCGCCACACCGTCTGCGCCGTTTACAAAGCGCACACCCACTTTCTGCGAACGTCCCTTCACCGAGATTTCCGACCGCGTGGGCTTGATCACCATCTGCCCCTGCAGCGCCGCGGCCTCGGGCAGCGGTGCCGACGCCTGCTCCAACCGAAACTGTCGCGGCACACGCACACCGCACTCGGCCGCCACCTGCAAAAGCGCGGCCTTGTCACTCGCCCGCCGGTAGGCCTCGGCCGTGGGACCGGCCACTCGCGCGCCGAGCTGCGCGTCGCGCCCCAACAGTGATGCCGAGGCAAAATCGGAGACCGGAATCACCACCTGCACCTGCTCCCGGGCCACCACGGCCGCCACCCGTTCCGCAAACGTGCCATGCTGACGCGCGTCGTCAACCATGACCGGCACGTGACGCGACACGGCGCGCGAGACCCCGGCCAGACCGCGCGACGCACCAATGGTGAGCACCCGGTGACCGGTACGCCAGAGCGCCCGGGCCGCGGCCAGTGAGGCACGCTGCTCGGGGTCGGTGAGCAGGACCACGCTCACGGTCTCAATTGGGCGACGGGGATCGGGGCGGGAGTGCAAGCGGGCATATCCTTGTGGACGCCGTGCCGAGGTGCGCCGCAACGCGTTGCCATGACCCGCGTGGCGGCTGAGATTGCGTCTTGCCCTCGACCACCCCTCGCCCGTCCATGACTTTCTGGCGCCGCTTTCCCCCCGTGCATGCCTCGGTCTCGGCGGCCGCGCTCTTCCGCGCCGCCGGTGCACTCACGGACGGCGACGGTGCGCGAGCGCAGGCCGGCGAGGCGCTGCAGGCCGCTTACGCCGACCGCCACGTGCTGCTCACCAACAGCGGCACCACCGCCCTGCAGCTGGCCCTGAACACGTCGTCGCGCGTGGACGGCGCGCAGCCCCCGTGCGTCGCCCTGCCCGCCTATGCGTGCCCGGACATCGGGGCGGCCGCCATTGGCGCGCAGTTTGGCATCCGCCTGTACGACGTAGATCCGCACACGCTGCAGCCCGACTGGGGCTCGCTCGAGCGTGTGCTGGCTCATGGCGTGTCGCACGTGGTGGCCACGCACCTGTACGGCCGGCTGGTGGACATGCCCACGCTGCACGCACTCGCCACGCGCTTGGGGGTGACCGTGATCGAGGACGCGGCGCAGCATGCCGGCGGCACGCTTGGCGGCGTGCGCGGCGGCGCACTCGCGGCGCGCAGCATCCTCAGCTTCGGGCGGGGCAAGGGCATCAATGCGGGTGGAGGTGGCGCACTGCTGTGCGACGCGTCGGTGGCCTCGGCGGATGTCCCGTTGCTCGAGACCACCGCTACGTCGGGATTCAAGATAGTGCTGGCCACCGCTGCCGCGGATATCCTGTCCAATCCGTTGCTGTACTGGCTGCCCAGCAGTGTGCCGGGACTCGCGCTGGGCGACACCGTCTATCACGCGCCCAGCGGCGCAGCACAGATGTCGGCCGCCAGTGCCACGTTCCTTGTGCACGCGCTGCGGGCGGAACCGCGCGACCTCGCGCAACGCCGCGAGGTGGAGGCGTGGTATGTGACACAGCTCACGCAACATGCGCCGCAACTGCTGTTCCACACGCTTTCCGGCATGCAATCGGGCGCGCTGCGATTCCCGGTGCGGCTCGCACCCGAGCACGCCCGATCGCTGGCGCCGTTTGGTGTGGCCCGCTCGTATCCGCGCACACTCGACGCGTATCCGGAGATCGCGGGACAACTGCTCGGTCGCGAGCCCACACCGGGCGCCACGGAACTCGCGCGCGCCGTACACACGCTGCCCACGCACGGTCTGCTGCGGCGTGCGGATCGCGCACGGATGATGGACGCGCTACTGCGAGCGGCCGTCAGCGCTCGGTGAGCTCGCGGTACAGCGCCAGATAGGCGTCCACCATGCCGGCCTCGCTGTACTTCACGCGGGCTGTCGTGCCCGCTGCCGTGGCGAGCCGAGCGGCCAACGCCGGATCACCGCGCAGCAGGCGTACCAGCGCCGCGCCGAGCGCTTCAGGATCGCGCACCGGCACGAGCAGGCCCGTCACTTCGTGCTCGAGAATTTCCTGTGGACCGCCGCTGCGAGTGGCCACCACCGGCACGCCAGCAAGCATCGCTTCAATGGTCGCGAGCGAGAACCCCTCCTGCGACGAACTCAGAACGAACACGTCGGCGTCGCGCAGCAGGGCGGCAGGGTCGGGCACGAATCCGCGGAACGTGACGTGCGCCCCGAGATCCAGTGTCGCCACCTGCGCCTGCAGCGCCTCGTACAGCCCTTCCCGATCAGGCTGCCCCACGATGTCGAGCTGCACGTCGGGCACCTGCGTGCGCACATGCGCCATGGCATTGAGCAGCGTGGGGTAGTCCTTGGGTTTACGGATGTTGCCAATGGCAATGATGCGGTGCCGCGCCGAGTGCTCGCGTGTCACGGCCACCGCGGCTTGCTCATCGTGCGCCACCGGCACGCCGTTGGGCACCACCACGAACGCGCGCTCCGGAAGTTGCAGCCCCGCCTGCAGGTCACGCCGCAACGCCTCGGACACCGCCACCACGCGGTGCACCGTGCGCGCGAACAACCACTGCTTGACGCGCCCTTTGAGCCCAGCACGTCCCACATCCACCTGGCCGTGCAGCGTGGCCACACACGGCACGCCTTCCAGCCGCGCGGCGAGCGCCGCATAGAGCGCGCCCTCGAAAAGGTGGGCGTGCACCACCTCGGCCCGTGTCGTGCGTATCGCCGTGCGCAATCGCTGCAGCAGGGGTACGTCGAGCGACCGTGACGTGCGGGGCAGCACCTCCACCGGAAGGCTGCGGCGCCGCAACTCGTCCGGCAACCAGTCGCCATCGCCGGCCAGGCAGTGCACGTCGTGCCCACGATCGCGCAGTCCGCTGGACAAGCGTGCGAACACGGTTTCCGCACCGCCCGGTCCGCCGGTCTCGATGACCTGGAGAATTCGCAACGTGGCGCGCGCGTTCACCGCGTGAGGCGACGCACGATGCGGCGTGAGGTGCTCACTGTCTGCTGCAGCACCGTGCGCACCCACGGCCACGGATCATCCCACGCAAAGAACGCCCATGCGTGCGGCGAACCCGCGGTGGCCAGGTGTGAACCCAGCACCGTGAACAAGCCCTCGCCGTCGCTCAACCGCGACTCGAGATCACCCAGAAAGTTGATGAAGTACACGCCGTCCGTTTGCGCCAGCGCGGCCGACGATTCACTCCGGGTGGGCAGGGCCTCTCCGCGCGCCACACGCACCGCGTTGGCCACGTTGTTCACACCGCTCTTCGTGTCGAGGATGTTGCACATGCCGAGCCGCGGGTTGGTTTCGATGTAGCAATAGCGATTGGTGGCCGCGTCGAACTTGAACTCGATCATGGCCGGCCCTGTGTACTGCAGCGCCTGTCCAATGGACGCCACCATGCGCTTGATCTCCGGATTGTCGCGTCCCACGGCAAACGACGTCACCCCGAAGTGCGGCGGCGACGTGCGCAGTCGCTGAAAGGTGAACGCCTGCTGCAGCTCGCCATTCGCGCCAAACAGGCAGTTGCACACCCAGAGCGCGTCGTCCGGCCCCTCAATGACTTCCTGCGCCACGAAGCCATCGAGATGCGCCGCCTGATCCTGCAGAAACGCCGCCAGCTCGGCGCGTTCCTGCACGATCACGTTCTTGCCGCGAATGAGCGATGCGAACTTGTAGGAGCGCGGCTTGATGATGATGGGCAGGCCCAGGGCCTCCACCATGGCCTGTGCATCGGGGAGCAGTGCCTGCAGCGATCGTGGAAGGTCAACGGCAAGGTCCTGCATCACCGCCAGTTCACGCGCCTTGTCGTTGAGCACCTCGCTCACATCGCCCGGCGGGCACACCACGGCGTAGCCGGCGTGTGTGAGCGCGTCACGCTGCCGTGCGAGATAGTCGATGTGCGCGTCGGAGCACCCGATGATCGCGGCGCCCGGCCCCGCAGCCTGCGTGATCGCCGCGGTCAACACCTCGTCGCTGGCCCCCTGATCCACCTGCACCGCGTGGCGCGCATGACGTGAATAGCGTGCGGGGTTGCCCTGCCCCGCAAACACCACCACGTGCGGAATACCGGCGCGCCCCAGCGAGCGCGTGGCGCCGAGGCCGTTGATGCCCGTCGCGAGCACGACGGCGTGCACATCGGCGCGCGCAGCACTCATGCGGGCTGCTGCTCCGCCATCACCGCCGCGCCCTGTCGCAGCACCTCGTCGAGCGTCATCACCGTCCAGAGTGTCTGCTGATTGGGTCCGCGCGGCAAGGCGCGCAGTGCCGCCACGTCCATGTACTTCGCGAGCGGCGCATCATCAGCCAGACTCGCGGTGAGGCGATCGAGCAGCGGACCCTCCATCCAGGCGAGTTCGGGCGTGGGGAAGCCGATCTTGGGCCAGTTCGCCACCTCCTCTCCCACCAGCTCGGCGCACAACTTGATCAACACCGGCTTGCCCTTGCCCTTCACGGGATCAAACCGCTGCTCCACAGGCAGCGACGAGGCAACGTCGAGTGCCGCCACGTCCACGAGCGGATAGTGGAACCGCAGTCCCAGCGCCGAGGCAAAGCGCGCGTTGCGGCGCACCACGGGATTGGTCACGAAGCGTGTCACCCAGAGCTGCCCGGCGTCGCCGAGCGGCATGTCGTGGTCGAACACCTCACGAACGAACTCGTCGGTGGGCACGCCGTGCGATGCGATCTCGGGCAGCGCACGAGCGGCCGCCGGTGAAATGGGCAGGGCACGACTGCGCTGCACCAACTCAGGGACCGAGAGCCGGAGCAGCCGAGCGGCGCGACGCAGACGCGCCTGACCCGACCGGTCGAGCGCCGACGCCAGCAGGGCGAGCACCGGGCCGGGAATCCAGTCCACCCGTGCCTTGCGCGCCAACTGCCGCTGTACCATGGGCAACGTCCCGGAGCCGTACAACGATCCGAAATCCCCCGAGATCACGTGGGGTGAAAGCTCACGGATCTCCTCGAGCATGCGCACGAGCGCCGGGTTGTTGTAGTGCAGCGGTGGCTCCTGCAGCCGGCCAATGATCCATGGGTGCAGGCGCGCCACATCGGCGGTGGTCACGCGCACCACCCGCAGATCCATGCCGAGGATGCGCGCCACCGTGTGCGCGCGTTCGAGCTCGGGGTTGGGGAAGTCATCAATGCTGAACGTCACCGCATGGCACACGGGAAACACCTGCACGGCAATACCGGCGAGAATGGCCGAATCCACACCGCCGCTCACGGGTACCACCACCTCGTGCACACCGCGGTCACGCATGCGTTCGAATCGCGCGTGAATAGCGGCCCGCATGCGTGTGGCCGCGTCGTCAATGGAAGGCGACCGCGGCGTGCCCTTATAGGCGAACCGTCGGCTGTGCAGCGTGTGCACCACGCCGTCCGTGCCAATCATCAGCCGCGTCCCCTGGGTTACCTGCCGCACGCCGGCCCAGACTGTACGAGACGATGCCAAGAATCGCGTTGCAAACACATCAGGCAGCGCCTCGAGATCCAACGCGCTGGGAGCACCCACTGCCAGCAGTGGTGCGACTTCGCTGCTCACGAGCACCGCATCGTCGGTCACGCGATAGAACAGCGAGGCCAGTCCGAACGCGTCGGTTTCGAGCACCAGACGCTGCGCCGCGATGTCAAACACGGCCAGCGCGTAGGCATCCGTCAGTTCACCGTCCATGGCCATGGCATCGGTGTTCCACCGCGACGCGATGTCCGCCGCAGTGATCGCGGCCGAAACGGCCGCCGCCCCCTTCGCACGGTGCACCAGCTCGGGAAAGCCGTCCACCAGCACGACCAATCGCTCATCGTGATGCACGCAAGCCGCCGTCACACCTGCGACCCATTGCGCGTCCGGACGCTGCCCGTCCTGCGCCGCCGAACGCCCCTGCACCACCACCGAAGCATCGGCGGAGCGCAACACACGCTCAGCCTGCCCAAGCTCCGGCTGTGTGGACCGTCGCGGAACGGCCAGCAGGAACGCGGTCATGCGTCCATCACGCCACGGGAACGGCGCGTGGCGGCGTTCGGGCCAATTGGTCTCGGGGAATGTTCAGGACGCATAGCCACAATATGTCATCCTGCGCGTTTGCCGGGTGGCGGGCACGCGGCTGATGCGCGCACGAGCACTCGCGTGACGTGCGTCACCGAGTTGCGCGGCCGCTGCGGCCGAGCAGTTCGCGAAGTGTCCCGCGCCACCGTGAAACCCGACCGCCGAGCAGGGCACGATCCGCTCGGCGCAGCGCATCGCGCCGATGAAACCGCGCGACGCGGCGCTCCACCACGCGGGTGAGGTCATCGCGCCCACATTCCCGCGTGAGCTCGGCGATGTCCTCCCAGAAGGTGACAAAGTCGTCGTCCCAGAGTTCCATGCGAGCAATCAGCGACAGGTCCGTGAGACGCGGCAGCGCAGCAACCGACACGCCAAGCGCCTCGAGCGTCACCATCATGCGCAGGCACTTCTCGCAGGTTCCGCAGTTGAAGTCCGTGTGGCGGTTGCACACACGCAGCATGCTCAGGTCCACGCCGGCCGCCACCAGCTCCTGCACCTTGTGCGTGCGCCGCACGACACCGTCCAGTTCCACGCGCGTGCGCTCGGTGTTGAGCATCACGTCCGTCGTGGGGTGGATCAAGTAGGGAAACCCCGTCCGCTCATCGTGCGAGGCCGGCACCAGCAGCGTGTCAAAGGGCACCGCGAGGGCCGCGCTGATGAGCACCGCACCCTGATTGTCGAACTCCCACGAACGCAGCGTCTGCTTGACATTCGTTTCCACCGTGCAGAGGGGCTTACCAAACTGCGCTGCGGTGCGGCGAGCCGTGGCAAGCGTGCGCTCCCACCGCGCCGTCTCGGTGAACGGGATATCCAGTCCTCGGCACAACAGCAGGTGGCTGATGCGATCGCGATTGCGCCACAACGTATGCAGCCCGTCCACGCCCCCACTGAAAAAAGCGGCCGTGGTACCTGTGGGCGGAATCGGCCGGCGCGATGCGTCCGCTGACACCGCCACCGCCTGCAAAGACGGGTGGGCGAGCCGGTAGATGTCCTGATAGGTCGCAAGCCCTTCCAGCAGTGTGGGCGACACGGGCAGCTCCCGAGCAATGCGCACCGGCAACCTGCGCGCCATCGCGTGCACCATGGCCGGCGCGACAAACGGGTCACCCGACAGGCCGTCAAACGGGACGTCCCCGGAGATCTCGAAGAACGTGGGTGTTCCGTCCACCGAAGCACACACTCGCACGCCGCCCGACGTGCGTGCACACTGTCCATCATTGATCGAGAATACGTTCACGTGTCGCTCCGTCCGGTACTGTATGCATTGTGATGTAGCGCACAATGTGCAGGGTGGACTGGACGCACGGAAGCATGCCCAGTAGGATCGCCGGTGGCGGCACCATGTTGTCGCTGTCCAACCTTCAGCACTGAGGAGTCGGGTGTGGGGACTTTCACAAAGCGGGCCGCGCTGGCGGTGATCGACCAGCCACTGGTGGGACGACTATTGGCCCGCTTGCGTCCCGATCGCACCGCGATTCTCATGCTGCATCGCTTCGCCGAGCCGGACGGCAGCCGGCGGGGTCATGATCCGGCACGTCTGCGCGCGCTCTTGGCCTACCTGCGCTCGTGCGGCGTCGCACTGCTCGACCTGGATGAGGCCATCCAGGCCACACTCGAACACACGGGCTCCCCCCGCCCGCCCGCCGTCGTGATCACCGTGGACGACTGCTACCCGGACGCACTCGACGTGGGCCTGCCCATCTTTCGCGAGTTCGACTGTCCGGCCACGGGGTTCATTGTGCCGCACATGATCGAGCGGACCGACTGGTTCTGGTGGGACCAGATCGCATGGATTCTGCGGTGGACGTCGCGTCACGCACTCACCGTGGAGCTGGCGGGCACACCCGTTTCGCTGGCGTGGACCGACGCGGCGGGCCGCGACCGGATCGGGCACGATCTGGTGGAGCGCATCAAGCGGGTGAGCACCCACGATCGCATTGCCACGATTGCGCAGCTCGCCACCGTGGCCGACGTCCCGCTTCCGGAGACGCCTCCCGCAGAGTTCCAGGTGGCCCACTGGGACGCCCTGCGTACAGCTGAACGTGCCGGCATGCGCTTTGGGGCACACACGTTGTCGCATCCGGTGCTCAGTCAGTGCACCGATCCGGAGTCGGCACAGGAAATCACGGGCTCGATCGTGCGGGTGCAGGCCGAGTTGGGGAATCCGTCCCGCGTGTTCTGCTATCCGGTGGGGCGCGCGCAGGACTTCGGCCCTCGCGAAATGGCGGCGGTGGAACAGGCGGGCATGTTGGCCGCCGTTTCGGCCGTGCCCGGCATGGTGCACCCCGGCATCACGCACGATCTGGGCGCAGACTGGCGCTGGCAGGTGCCGCGCTACGGCTACGACGAGCGGCGCGGCGTCACGGCCCGCCTGCTTTTCCTATAGTTCGGTACCGGCCTATCTTGGCTGTTGCGGCAGCAGGCTCCCCACCAGGCGCTCCAGGCGGGTCTCCATGGGACGGATGGTGAGCTGCAGCTCCGTGGCCACCTCGATATCGGTGCCACCAAAGCGGCGCTTGAAGTGGGCGATGCCAGCCATGGGGTGCTTGGGATCTTCGCTCGTGGTCACGCCGCCGAGGTCGAACCACGTGGCGCCGTGCTCGCTGGCCCAGCGCACCAGCTCCCACACCGGCGCGTAGCCCAGGCTCACTGTGCCCAGCCCGCCGCCGCGCTCGGCCGCCCCGTGCATGTAGGTCACGTGGTCACCGTTGTGCGCCCCGAGCGCAAACGCCACAATGCGCTCCGGACCACTCCCGCCGGCGTGCTCCAGCGTCACAAGCGGCCGATACGTGGGCGCCTCCACGGCCAGCGTGAGATCGCGCTGGGCGAGTTCGCGCTGCAGGCGGCCGTCCGTGCGACTGAAGGCACCGTCCATGAGCGCGAGCAGTCGCGGCACGTCCCGCACGCTGGCCGTGGTGCGCAGCACCAGGCCTTTCCTCTGGGGCTCCCGGATGCGCTGGCGCGTGCCGGACGGCAGCGCCTTGAGCATGGCTGCCGAGTCGCCGGCAATGTTCAGCGCGTGGGTGAAGCGGTACAGCGTGTACCGGGACGCGAGCTGAAAACCCACCGCTTCGAGTGCGCGGGCATGCGTCGCACGCGCCGCCGCCTCGCGGTGAAACACCCGCACCTCGGCCCGCATGACCCGGCCCACTTTGGTGACGGCGTCGTGAATGAGCCGCGCGATTTCAGGCGCGAAGGCATCAACACAGGGTCCGCCGAGTTGGTCCACTCGGGCGATCTGGGCCCACGGGACGCGGCGGCTCTGGGACACGCGGAGCAGGAAGCCGAGTGTGCTGGGATGCTGGTCGTTGGAGACCCACCATCGGCGTTCGTCGAGTGGTGTGGGCGAGGGGCCGCGCGCGCGCCAGCCTTCCGGCACGGGGCAGCCGGCGCGTTCGAGCGCGTCGAGCGCACGGAGATGGCCGGGCGTGCCGTCTTCGTGGAACCGGATGCCCGCGAGGGTCATCTCACGCCGCGGCTGGCCACGCCATCGCCGGCACACACCGCGGCGTACGCATCGCGCATGGCAGACCCGATCCCTTCCCAGCTGTAGGTGTCCTCAACGGTGCGGCGCGCGTTGGCGCCGAGCTGCGTGGCGAGGGCGTCGTCGGACAGCACCCGCACCACCGCCTCGGCGAAGGCCTTGGGGTCGTCGCGAATGAGGATGTTCCAGCCGTCGCGCGCGTCGAGCCCTTCGCAGCCCACCGAGGTGGACACGACGGCCTTGCCCATGGCCCAGGCGTCCAGGACCTTGAGGCGGGTGCCCCCGCCCACCCGGAGCGGCACCACGAAGCAGCGGGCGCCGTGCACGGTGGGTCGGATGTCGTCGAGATAGCCGGTCACCGCCACGCCGCGCCGGGCCCATTGCGCGGTGACTCCGGTGGCGGCGCGTCCGATCCAGGTGACCGGTTCGGTGGCGCCGCGCGTGTGCAGTTCGGGCACGATGGTGTCCGCGAACCACTCCATGCCGTCCAGATTGGGGAACCACGTCATGCCACCCACGAACACGATGCCGCGCCCGAGCTGGTCCGTGGGCTGAAAAGTTTGAATGTCCACGCCGTTGGGGACCACCGCGATGCGCGAGCCCGGTGCGATGCGCGCGAGGGCTTCCCCGTCTTCCGGCGAGCAGACCGCATTGAGCGCCACCTGTGGGCACCAGCGGGCTTCCTCGCGCTCCATCAGGTTGGCCTGAAAGGCCAGATAGTGCCTGGTGGCCGGATTGCTCTGCACGCCGGCGCGGCGGCGCAGCAGAATGGATTCCACGTTGTGGTGGGTGCACACCACCGGGGCGGACGTGAGGTGCGGGAGGTAGCCGGAGAGGTCGAGGCTGT
>JBBSPE010000076.1:0-20026 GCA_038259155.1 Gemmatimonadales bacterium | reverse complement strand
GACTGAGCGCGTGAGCGAAACCCCATCGGGCGGGCGTGCGCCGATCATTGTGTGGTTTCGGAACGACCTGCGACTGCACGATCACCCCGCGCTGCGTGACGCGGTGCGCACCGCCGCTTTGTGTGGCGCGCCCGTGGTGCCGCGGTATTGTCTGGATCCGGGGCAATTTGTTGCCACGCGTGATGCGCCGCCGCGCACCGGGCTGCATCGTGCCCGGTTCCTGCTCGAGTCGCTGGCTGCGCTGCGCACGAGCTGTCGGGAGCGCGGGAGTGAGTTGACGATCCGCATGGGGCGGGCGGCTGACGTGATTCCCTCGATCGCGCGCGCTATAGGTGCACGGCGCGTGTTCTATCATGAGGAAGCAACGTTTGAAGAACTGGCACAGGCCCGCGCGGTGTCGGACGCCCTTCGTGATGTAGCGCTGCATCGCGCGGGTGAGACGGAACCGCTGGTGCCCTGCCGCAGCCACACCATGCTCGAGTTGCGCGATCTGCCGTTCGAATTGGGTGATCTACCCGACGTCTTCACGCCGTATCGCCGGCTCGTGAATGACGTATCGGTGCGCGCACCGCTTGAGGCACCGCACACGCTGCCGTCTGTCTCGTCTCTCTCCCTCGAAGCGGGCGTGCTGCCCACGTTGCACGATCTCGGACTGGCCGAGCCGCCGCACGATCCGCGCGCCGCGATGCGGTTTGACGGCGGGGAAGCGGCGGGGCTTCGGCGCGTGCAGGAATGGATCTGGGACCGTGATCGCCTGTCACAGTACAAGCAGACGCGCAACGGACTGCTCGCCCCCGACGATTCGAGCAAGCTGTCACCGTGGCTCGCGCTTGGCTGCCTTTCGCCGCGTGTCGTGCACGCGGAAGTTCGTCGCTACGAAGACGAGCGGGTACGCAACGCGGACACCGAGTGGTTGATCTACGAGTTGCACTGGCGCGACTACTTTCGGTGGCTCGCGGAGCAGCGCGGCGTCGCACTTTTCCGGGCCGGAGGATTGCCCAACCTGTCGTTGGCGTGGCGCACGCTCGAGGAGCCTGACGTCGCCGAAGCATTCGAACGCTGGTGCACGGGACGCACCGGATTTCCGTTGGTGGACGCCGCCATGCGGGAACTGCTCGCCACCGGGTACACCACCAATCGGGCGCGACAGAACGTTGCCAGCTTTCTGACGCGTGTGCTCGGCATCGACTGGCGCCTGGGCGCCAGCTGGTTCGAGACGCAGCTGATTGACTACGATGTCTGCAGCAACTGGGGGAACTGGTCGTACGTCGCCGGCGTGGGGACGGACGCGCGCGGTTTCCGTTTCTTCAACGTGCACAAGCAGGCGCTCGACTACGACCCGACTGGTGCCTTCGCTCGGCACTGGCTACCGGAACTGGCGGGCGTGCCGGACGCTCGCATCTACCGGCCCGATCTGCTCACGGACGAGGAACGCCGTGTGTTTGGCGTTTCGCCAAACAGCGAGGCGGACGGCGCCTATCCCCCGCCCGTGGTGGACCTGCTGCCGGCCGCCGAGGCGAATGGTGTGCGCTACGTGCGCGCTGTGGCCGATGCCTCCGACGGTATAAAACGCGGCGTCACGCCCAGGTTCTCGAAGAGAAACGTGTAGACGTCGGTGAGCTCTTCAATCGCCTTGGTGAGCGACGAGCTGCCGTGGCCGGATTGCGTTTCCACACGGATGAGGACCGGCGCCTCACCGACGTGTGCCGCTTGGAGGCGCGCCGCAAACTTGAAGGAGTGCGCCGGTACCACCCGATCGTCGTGGTCACCTGTGGTGATCAGCGTGGCCGGATACGACACGCCGTCCTCCAGTCGGTGCAACGGCGAGTAGGCGTGCAGCACGCCGAACTCCTCCGCGTTGTCGCTCGAGCCGTAGTCGGCGATCCAGTTCCAGCCAATGGTGAACTTGTGGAAGCGCAGCATGTCCATCACGCCCACGGATGGCAGCGCCACCGCGAACAGGTCTGGCCGCTGCGTCATGAGTGCGCCCACCAGCAATCCGCCGTTCGAACCGCCCTGAATCGCCAGTCGATCCGGCGCGGTCCAGCCGGTGTCGATGAGCCATTCGGCACACGCGATGGCGTCGTCGAACACATTCTGCTTGCGCGCCTTGGTGCCGGCTTTGTGCCACGCGTCGCCATACTCGCCGCCGCCGCGCAGGTTGGCTTGCACGTAGACACCGCCCTGTTCGAGAAATGCCACGCGTGCGGCGCTGAACGACGGCAGCAACGTGACGTTGAAGCCACCGTAGCCATAGAGCAGGGTGGGGTGGCGCTGGTCGGGGCGCAGGCCGCGTTTGTGCACAAGAAACATCGGCACCCGTGTGCCGTCGCGGCTCGTGGCGAACACCTGCTGGGTCTCGTAGTCGTCCGGGTCGAACGACAACGTCGGTTCCTGAAAGACCGTGAAGGCGCGCGTGGCGAGATCGTAGCGGTACACCGTGGGCGGCGCGGTGAAAGACGTGAACGTGAAGTACACGTGGCCCGCATCCGCCTCGCCGTCAAAGCCGGCCGCTGTGCCCAAGCCGGGCAGCGAGACCTCGTGTGATCCACTGCCGTCGAGCGCGCTCTCGTGCACGCGGGTGGTCACATCTTCCAGATAGAGCGCGAAGAGCCGTGCGCCCCCGGTGACCGCGTCCTGCAGCGGTTGTGGCCGTTCGCGGAGCACCGTGTTCCAGCCGGGTTCGGCTGGAGCGGCTGGGTCGATGCGTACCACGCGTCCATTCGGGGCGTCGCGCGTGGTGAACACCAGCAGCGCGTCGCCGTCGTTGTCCACGACGCGAAACTGGTCGTCGAAGTCGGTCCAGATTGGCCGGAATGCGGAGTCGCCGGCGCCCAGATCCAGGATCGAGAACGCGTCGCCGTCCTTGCCCTGACCCCGATCGGAGATATAGAGCACCGCGTAGCGCTCATCACGCGTGGTGCTGACCGTGTGAAAGCGCTGCGGATGCTCGGCGTCCTCGAACACGAGGCGGTCATCCTGTTGCGGGGTACCCAGCCGGTGGTACCACACCTGATGGCGCTCATTGACCTGGCTGAGCGCGTGGGCGCCGGGCGCCGGATAGCGCGAGTAGAAGAATCCGTCGTTCCACCACGCGATGTCGGAGACCTTCACCCACGCAATGGCGTCCGGAAGGTCCTCTCGGGTCTCAAGGGCGCGCACGCGGATTTCCTGCCAGTCGGAGCCGGCGAGAGAGATCGTGTAGGCCACATGCGTGCCGGCCCGGTTCATGGCGAGGGCGCCCACGCGTGTGGTACCGTCGTCGGAGAGCAGATTGGGGTCGAGCAGGACGGTCGGGTCGCCGGTGGCGCCACGCTGGATGTACCAGACGCTCTGATTCTGCAGGCCGTCGTTTCGGGCGAAGAGGACCCAGCCAGCCTGCTCGTGTGGCTGCCCAATGCGTGGATAATCGACCAGCGCGGTGATCCGCGCGCGCAGACGATCTCGCCACGGTCGCGCGGCCAGCCAGGTGTCGGTCACGGCGTTCTGGGAGGCGACCCACGCCTCGGTTTCGGTCGCCGTATCGTCCTCGAGCCAGCGGTACGGGTCGGGCACGTCCACGCCATGGTAGTGGTCCATCTGGTCCTCGGTGCGGCTGACCGGGTACCCGATCGGTGTCGCGGCGGGGCGGGCGTCGCGCGGCGGGGCGTCGTCGGCAGTGTGCTGGTGGGTCATGCCGGAGCAATCTAGCTTTTGTGACGCGTGGCGACATCTGAGGGGAGGCCGACAGAGTAGCTGGCGGTCCCCACGGCACTAGCGGCTAGGCACCGGGCGCGACTATGTTGCTTGGCTGGGCGGAAACGCCTGCATACCCTGTCGGCCATGGCGCGCTCGCGTGCTGCATGCCGCCAGCGGCGATGCCACGTCGAGATCACGGCCGGAGAAGAGCTCCGGTCGTACGGCGCGGCCTCTCGCACCAGGATTGCTGATGCGCGGTGTGGCACGCTTCACGCCACCTGTGCGGCGCGAATCTGGATTTCGTTGTTCACGCAAGCGGACGCCGCGCGTCCGGGAGAGCTACAGATGCATCCGTTCATCGAAACGCAAAAGGAGTGGCTGCGCTCGGACATGCCGGCCTTCCGTCCGGGCGATACCGTGCGCGTCAATGTGCGCGTGAAGGAAGGCGAGAAGGAGCGCCTGCAGGCGTTCGAGGGTGTGTGCATTGCCAAGCGCGGTGGTGGCGTCAGTGAGACGTTCACGGTGCGCAAGATTTCCAACGGCATTGGCGTGGAGCGCATCTTCCCGCTGCACAGCCCCATGATCGGCAGCCTGATCGTGGTGCGCCGTGGTGTGGTGCGTCGCGCCAAGCTTTACTACTTGCGCGACGTGGTCGGCAAGGCTGCCCGCATCAAGGAGCGCAAGGTCGTGCGTCCGCCCAAGGGTCCCGCCAAGGGCTGAGTTACCCGCGCACCGTACCAACGCGCGCGCCGATGGGACGCTGGAGTCGTCTCGAGGCAACGTTGCGCACCCGGCACGGGTCGCTGCTGGCAGGCGTGGATGAAGTCGGACGGGGCCCGCTTGCGGGCCCCGTTGTCGCATGCGCAATCGTCATGCCGACCGGCGTGCGCGCGATTGCCGGTGTAGCCGACTCCAAACAGCTTGATGCACCCACGCGGGAACGACTGGACGCGCAGATTCGCGCGCGCGCCGTCGCCATCGGGCTCGGGGCCGCGTCCGCCCGCGAGGTGGACCGACTGAATGTTCTGCACGCCACCGTGCTTGCGATGCGTCGCGCGATCGATCGGCTGCAGTCCGTGCTCGGGCGGCAGCCCGACCATATTCTGATTGACGGCCTGCCGCTTCGCTGGCTCGACCGGCCACATTCAGCCGTCGTGAAAGGCGACGCCTCCTGCTACTCCATTGCCTGCGCGTCAATTGTCGCCAAGGTCCTGCGCGATGACCTCATGCGGCGACTCGACGTCCGTTACGCGCTCTATGGCTGGCAACGCAACATGGGCTACGGCACGCCGGCCCATCGATCGGCCGTGTCAACGCATGGACTCACACCACATCACCGACGTAGCTTCTGCCTCTCGCTGCAGACGTCGCTCGAGCTTGAGGCGTGATCGCCGTCTGCCTGCTGCACACTCCAGAGGAGCGTCACCCGTGACCGATGAACTCGACGTCTTTCGCCCGGACCTGCTGCAGGGACAGGTGGCCCTCGTGACCGGGGGCGGGAGCGGCATCGGCCTCGGCATCTCCGACCTGCTCTCATCACTCGGCATGCACGTGGTCATTGCCAGCCGCAAGCCGGAGCATTTTGAGACGGCGCGCGAGCAGCTTGCCGCGCGCGGTGCGGCGGTGAGCAGTGTGGCACTCGATGTGCGGGATCCTGAGCGCGTGCGCACGGTGGTGGACGACGTGGTGCAGACCCACGGCCGTCTCGACCTGCTCGTGAACAACGCCGCCGGCAATTTCTACGCGCCGAGTGCGACACTCTCGGCCAACGCGTGGCGTGCGGTGCTCGAGATTGACCTGTTCGGCACGTTCCACTGTTCGCAGTCCGTGTACGAGATCATGAAGCAGCAGGGCGGGGGGCGCATCGTGAGCACGTCCATGACGCTGCACTATCGCGGTTGGCCGCAAATGGCGCATGCCACGGCCGCCAAGGCCGGTGTGGACGCGCTCACGCGCACGCTGGCCGTGGAGTGGGCACCGGACCGCATCCGGGTGAACGCGATCGCGCCGGGGCCCATTCCCACGGAAGGCGTGCGCAAGGCCTTTGCGCCACCACCGGACAGCGGAATTCCCGATCGCTTTGCCGCGGCCGATGCGGCCATGGAGACATACGCGCGGGAGCGCATTCCTTTGGGACGCTGGGGCACCCCGCGTGACGTCGCCAACATGGTCGCGTTTCTCGCCTCGCCTGGCGGCGACTGGATCACGGGTGCAGTCTTCGTGGTGGACGGCGGCGAATGGTTGGCAAAAGCGTGAGTATCGGCGGCGTGTCGGAAGACTTTAACGCGGTCGTGAGCCAGGTCACTGCGCGGTAACGATTGTTGCCCTTTCTTGTATGGAGCGTGCCGGCATGGCGCCGCGCACCATCACATACGTGGGAGGCAGAATGCGTCAACTGCGATTCATTGGTATGGCCGTGCTGGCGACTGCGTCGCTCAGCGCCTGCGCCACGAAGGGATTTGTTCGTCAGGGACTGGAGACACAGCGTGTTGCGCTGTCCTCGGACATCGAGGCAGAGCGGGTTGCGCGGATGTCCGGAGACAGCACGGTTCGCGCGGACATGACCCGCGATCTGGCGGCGCTCCGCTCCGACTTGTCTGCGCTGCGCACGGAGTTCGGGGCCAAGATCACGGCCATGGAAGGCAAGGTACAGTTTGCCTTCCCGGTGCATTTCGCGTTTGACGACGCGAGCGTGCGCGAAGTCGATCAGGCCGCGCTTGACCGGTTTGCCGAGGTGGTACGGACGTACTACAACGGCGCGGCCATCACGGTGGAAGGCTTTGCGGATCCCTCGGGCTCCAAGGCCTACAACCTCGAGCTCTCCCAGCGTCGCGCCGACGCCGTGCGTGAGTTTCTTGCGAGCCGTGGCGTGCCGCCGTCGCTCGTGGCCAGTGTTGGATACGGCAGTGATCGCCAGGTTCGTCCGGGCGCCATGAAGGACGAAATGGGTGCCGAGCTCAATCGCCGTGTGTCGTTCGTGATCGAGACGCCTTCAGAGGCTACGGTAGCCGCCATTTCGATGCGCTAAATCGCGCCGTTCCCAATGTCATGACACCCGTGTCTGCCCAAGTGGCGGACACGGGTGTTGTGCATTCTGGCGCCTCGGCGGCAAATCGTCCGCCGCATTGACATAGGGGGCGGGGGTATGCGATGCTACGACAGTTCCCGGCCGCGCTCGCGCGGACCAACCTACCAGCACACGGAGTACGAGATGTCGGAACGCACGGTGGTCTCCATTGAAGGAATGACCTGCCAGCACTGTGTGCGGGCGGTGGAGCAGGCGCTGGAGGAGCTCACCGGCGTCGAGTCGAGCGACGTGGCCATCGGTTCGGCAACCGTGCGCTACGATGCGTCGGCGGTGGGGACGGACGCGATACTCGATGCGATCGCCGATGCGGGCTATTCGCCGGCGCTCGCCGCGGACCCATCCTGACCGTTCGCTCGCCGGTGACAGCGCACTATATTGCGCTTCTTGTGCCTCTCGCGCTTTGCCTCGGCACGAGTGCGAGGCTTGGTAGCCAAGCTGGTAGAGCTCTGCAGGAAACTGGCCCTGGGGCTCGGCCGAGGGTCAGCGTTGCAGGAAAATGCTCGGGTAGCTCAATGGTAGAGCAGTAGCCTTTTAAGCTATAGGTTGTGGGTTCGAGTCCCACCCCGGGCACTGAACTGAAGGGAAGGGTGCCCCGAGCCTCGCACGAGGTCTCAGGCGAAAGAACGGACTCATCCTATACCTCTGGTTGGGTTGAGTCCGTTTGTCTGTTTTTAGGGGTCTTCCGGACTTTTGAGATTTTCCTGACGGCTGTCGGTCGCCACTCAATGGCCTTCGTGCTCGACGTCTTCAGCTGGCGGATCGTTGGCTGGTGGATGCGCGGGACGCTGCGCACCAGCGCCGTGCTCAAGGTGCTCCACGTGGCCGCGGCGCAGCTTGGTCTCGACTCTTTCCGGTCACGCCATCCACTCTCCACCGGACCGCGACGATTTTCACGATGACACTGCCCGCCGGGTCTCGGCCGGGTTTCACAGGCGCTCGCCATTGGTCTCGTGAGCAGGCGCGCACGATGGTCGCGAACTGGCGGACGCGCCGCGTTCCCATGTGGTGCCTGCTGCTCTTGGGCGTGTTGTCCGCGCTCTCCACGACGCCGCTGGCGGCCCAGTTCGGATTCCTCCGCCCATCGGCCGGGGCTGCGCAGGCGGATTCGGCCGCCCGCGTGCAGGCCCGAGTGTCCCCGGAGTCGCCGCGAGCGTCCATCCTGGCGTTCCTGCAGCTCGCGAAGGATCACGACTACGAGCAGGCGGCTCAATACCTCGATCTCACCGCCGATCAGCGCGGGCGTGGCGCTGAACTCGCGCGGCGACTGCGTGATGTGCTTGATCAGCGGCTCTGGATCGGCATAGACGGCGTCTCGCCGCTCGCGCTTGGCGACACGACCGACGGCAGCGAGATGTTCGACCGGCTGGGCGTGGTGCCCGGTGCCACGGGGTTGCCCGAGCCGGTGATGCTGCGGCGCTTCGACGGCGATCGGGTGAGTCGATGGGTGTTCGATCGCGAGACGGTGGGCAGCATCGACGTCTGGTGGAGCAATCTGCCGGACGCGTGGATGCGCGGCCGCCTGCCCGCGCCGCTGCTCGCGGAAGGGCCGTTCGGCGTGTACTACTGGCAGTGGGTGGGCATGCTGGTGGCCATCGTGCTCACGGTGGTGCTCGCGGCGGTGATCGCGCTGGCTATGCGGTTTCTCCTGGCGCTCGTAACTGCGCGCACAGCGTCGGAATGGGATGACCTGCTGGTGGCGCGGCTGCGCGGCCCCTTCCGGCTCTGGCTGGTGGGCATGCTCGCCACGCCGCTGTTCGGCCTGCTCGGCCTCAACGCGCGCGTGGCAGGCCTCGCGGCCGACACGGCCCGTGGTGTGGTGCTGGCGTCCCTGTTCTGGGCCGGCCTCCGTGTGATTACGCTGGTGCAGGACCAACTGCTGGCCGGTCCCTGGGCCGCCGGGCAGCCGCAGGCGCGCACCCTGGTGCCACTGCTCTCGCGCTTCCTGCGCGTCTCGGTGGCGATCATCGCATTGCTCGTGGTGCTCGCGCAGTTCGGCTATCCCGTGGGCACACTGCTCGCTGGCGTGGGAATCGGCGGCATCGCGCTTGCGCTCGCGTCGCAAAAGACGGTGGAACACCTGTTCGGTTCCGTGTCGCTGGCGGCCGACAAAGCGTTTCGCGTGGGCGACATGGTGCGCGTGGGCACGCTCGAGGGCACGGTGGAACGCATCGGGTTGCGGTCCACCAGTCTGCGCACGCTCGCGCGCACCGTGGTGCGCATTCCCAACGGCAAGCTCGCCGAAGAGCCAATCGAGACGTTTGGCGAACGGGATCGGTTCTTGCTCCAGCATGAGATTGGCGTCACCTACGACACCTCGCCGGATCAGATTCGGCGCATTGTCGCGCGCGTCGAGGAACGGTTGCGTGCGGAACCTGGTGTGTGGACGGATTCGTTGTTCGTACGCACGGTGGGCTTCGCCGATTCTGCGATCACGCTTCGCGTCCGCGCCTGGTTCAACGTGGAGGACTACATCCACTTTGTGAATCTCCAGCACGAGGTGCTCTTGTCGTGCATGGACATCGTGCGGGAGGAGGGATCCAGCTTTGCCTTCCCCTCGCGCACCATCTACAACGTGCACACCAACCAGCCCGACGACCGTCCGTCGCCGGCCGCCGAAACGCCATGACCGATTCCAACCTGGCGCAGCAGTGCGCCGATCTGCTCGACCGGTTGCGGGCCGAACGCCCGCTTGTGCACAACATCACCAACTACGTGGCCATGGACATCAGCGCGAACGCGTTGCTGGCGGCCGGCGCGTCGCCGGCCATGGTGCACGCGCGTGAGGAAGTGCGCGACTTCGTGGCCATCAGTGGTGCCCTGGCCATCAACATCGGGACGCTGTCGGCCGCGTGGGTGGACTCGATGCATCTGGCGGCAACCGAAGCGGGCACGCGCGACATTCCATGGGTGCTCGATCCGGTGGGGGCCGGCGCCACCTCGTTCCGCACCCGGACGAGTGAGTCGCTCGCCGCACGCCGGCCCACGGTGATCCGTGGCAACGCCTCCGAGATTCTGGCACTGTCCGCGGGCACTGTCGGCACTGGCGGCGTGGATGCCTCGCACGCGTCCGACGCCGTGATGGAACCCGCGCGAGCGCTGGCCGCGCGACGTGGCGTGGTGGTCGCCATGACGGGACCCACGGACTACATCACCGATGGTACCCGCACGATCAGCGTGCAGAATGGTCACCCGCTCATGGCGCGTGTGACAGCCGTGGGCTGTACGGCCACCGCACTGGTCGCGGCCATGTGTGCCGTTGAGAAGAACGCCATGCTGGCGGCCACCGCAGCGCTCGTCTTCCTGGGGGTGTGTGGGGAACGGGCGGCTGCGGGCGAACCGGGACCGGGTACGTTCCGCGTGAATCTCATGGACGCACTCGCCGAGATCACGCCCGAGGACGTGCGTACGCTCGCGCGCGTCTCGGGCTGAACAGCCGACGCCTGACATCGTCAGTCTCATGCTCTCCGACGCCAATCCGCTACTCGCCTCCGAGTTCGCCGCCACCTTGCTGCAGGGCGCGCTCACAACAGGACTGGCGGCGCTGTGCCTGCACCTCTACACCCGATATCGCCGCCCGTGGTTCGCATGGTTTGCGATGGCGTGGGGGGTGTACGTGCTGCGGCTGGCGTGCATCTCCGCCTTTCTGGTCACCGAGCAGTATGCGTGGCTGTACTGGCATCAGGTGATCACGGGGTGGACCGCGCTGATTCTGCTCTGGGCGTCGCTGGCGTTCTCTCGACAACCACGCTTGCGGCCGGTCTACGCACTGGCGCTGCTGTTCCCCATTGGCTGGTCATACGTGGCGATCTACGTGCTCGACCACTTTCTCTGGGCGGCGCTGCCCAGCGTCGTGTTCCTGTCACTGGCCACGGCCTGGACGGGCTGGGTGTTCTGGCAGTATCAACGCGTCGCTGAATCGATGGGCGCGCGCCTGCTGGCGATCGCATTCTTCGCGTGGGCAGCGCATCATCTGGACTATCCGTTCCTGCGTGCGCAGGGTGCGTGGACGCCGTGGGGCTACTACCTCGACATCTGCTTCGAGCTGTTGGTCGGCGCCGGCGTTGTCCTGCTGGTGCTCGACGATCTCAGGCGCGGCGTGCGTGCGCTGTCCGCACTGTCCGGTGATCTGCAGCGACGTCGAGGCGAGGATGCGCTGCTCGACGATCTGCTGCGTCGGCCGCTCACGCTGCCGGGCGTACGGGGCAGCGCCGTGTACGTGTACGACGAGGTGGTGCCGCGCGACGACAACGCGCCCGTGGTGGCCGGTACGCCAGCGGGTTCGGGGCGCTTCACGCGGGGCGCGGGTGTGTGTACCACCTGGGCCGAGCATGCACCGGCGCCGGATATTGCCCAGGCGCTCCGCCGCCTGCGCCTCACAGGCGCGCCGCAGATGGCCCCGGCCGGCCGCGTGCACGGCTACATGACGGCGCTGCCTGTCACGCGCGGCGACGTCGTGGTGGCCGCGCTCGTGATGGCGAGTGACATTCGCAACCCGTTCACCGCGCTCGACGATGACTTTCTGCGCGCGCTCGGACAGCAGGTGGGCGTGTCGCTCGAACAGGCCGACCTGGATCGGCAGCTGGCGGAGCGCACGCAGGACCTGGAGCGTCTCTCGTCGCGCATGGTGCGGCAGCATGAGGACGAACGCCGACGTCTCTCGCGCGAGTTGCATGACGAAACCGCTCAGGTGTTCTCGGCCGTGAAGATGCAGGTGGAGTCATTGCGACCCATGCTTGCGCCCGAGCATGCCGCACGCATTGACCGGCTGGCGCAACTCGTGGACACGGGCATTGCAAGCATTCGCAGCGTCACGAACGATCTGCGTCCGTCGCTGCTGGATGATCTGGGTCTGGTGCCGGCGTTGCGATCCCTCGTGACGGATTTCTCCGAGCGGGCCGGTTTGGTGGTGCGACTGACGGCCGATCCGCACATCCCCGCGTTGCCACCGGAGACGGAACTCGCGCTGTTTCGCGCGCTGCAGGAAGCGCTGTCCAACGTGGTACGGCACGCCGGCGCGCACGAAGTGCAGGTGTCGCTGCGGTGTCTGGACGGACAGCTTGATCTGGTGGTGCGTGACGACGGTCGCGGTTTGCCGGTGGATGCGCGCGGGCTCGTGCGTACCGACGCCGGACGCATGGGTCTGACGGGCATGCGCGAACGCATCCATGCCGTGGGTGGCACCGTGCGCGTCGCCAACGCGCCGAGTGGCGCAGAAGTGCGGGTGGCAGTTCCCCTGATGCATCTGGAGATGGCTGAATGACTGACGTGCCGGAGTCCCCTCGCGTGCGCATCGTGCTGGCCGACGATCACGCCCTCGTACGCGAGGGTATTCGGTTGGTGCTCGATGCCGAAGCCGGTTTCGACGTGGTCGCCGAAGCGTCCACCGGTGAGGAGGCGGTGCAGTTGGTGCTCGCCCACCAACCCGATGTCGTACTGCTCGACATCACGATGCCGGGCGAAAACGGACTGCGCGCGGCCGCCCGGTTGCGCGACGCGATGCCAGAGCTGCGCATCCTGATGCTGAGCATGCACGACAACGCGGAGTATGTGCGCGAGGGCATGCGCATTGGCACGAACGGCTATCTGCTCAAGGACAGCGCGGGCGAGGAGTTGCGCGCCGCGATTCGCGCCGTCTACGCCGGCGGTACGTTCTTCAGTCCGGCGGTGGTGAAGCGACTGACGGCAGCTGCGGAGCCAGCCGCCGCAGCGCCGGCACACGCGCAACTGGCGTTGCTCACACCGCGCGAGCGAGATGTGCTCGGCGGTATTGCTGACGGGCAGACCAACAAGGCGATTGCCGCCGCGCTCGGTATTTCGAGGCGCACCGTGGAGGCCCATCGCGAGAGCCTGATGCGGAAGCTCGAGATTCACAACGTGGCGGGACTCACGCGGTTCTCGCTCGAAGTGGGGCTGGTGGCCGACCCGTGAGGTAGGCGGACCGGAACGCCGCACATCGGTATCTGTTCGCCGTAGAACGCTCGTGGGTGGGACGAAATGCAACGCGCTGGCGGTAGTGTCAGCGGCGGGTGCGCGGTACCTTCCGACATGACGTTCGCCCGACTCTCCCTCCGCTCGGCGACAATCTGGGTGCTCGGCATCGCCCTCGGCGCGTGCCAGCCGTCGCTCCGTCCGCTTGCTGCGCCCGCGCCCGAGCCGCGACCCACGGACGCGTTGTCGTCCGATGCCGCGACCGCGTCGCGAACTGGTCCACCCGATGAGTCGCTGGCAACAGCCGATGCCGTGATGCGCACCGCCACCAACGTGTTTGGTGATTCCACGCACTTCGATGGCATCGCTGACGGCATGCTCGACGAAGAACCCACCTGGGATATCGACGTGCGGTCGTACGAGACGCACGAGCGCGTGGAGCACTACATCCGCCTGTTCACCGGAGCGGCCAAGGATCGCATGGCGGAGCGTATTCAGCGCGGCACGCGCTACGAGCCGATGATCCGGGCCAAGATGCGTGAGAACGGGATGCCGGAAGATCTCTTCTATCTCGCACTCATTGAAAGTGGCTACGATCCCAACGCGTACTCGAGTGCCGCGGCGGTGGGCATGTGGCAGTTCATGACGGCCACGGGGCGCGAGGCTGGTCTGCGCATTGACTGGTGGATGGATGAGCGGCGCGATCCTGCGCGCTCCACCGACGCGGCCATTCGATTCCTGCAGAGCCTGCAGAAGCAGTTCGGCTCGTTGTATCTCGCGGCCGCTGCCTACAACGGTGGTCCCGGTCGTGTGGCGCGCGGATTGTCGCGCTTTGCCACGGCCATTGGTGATGCGGAGGGCGATGATCGGTT
Source organism: Gemmatimonadales bacterium (assembly GCA_038259155.1). Taxonomy (GTDB): domain Bacteria; phylum Gemmatimonadota; class Gemmatimonadetes; order Gemmatimonadales; family Gemmatimonadaceae; genus JAABRT01. The sequence continues at coordinate 6,460 of JBBSPE010000076.1, read as the reverse complement.
CTTTGCGCTGGCGGAGCAGGACTACCTGCACAGCGAAACCAAGAACTACGTCCCGCAGCTCATCGCGGCAGCGCTCGTGGCCAAGACGCCGGAGAAGTTCGGCATGACGGTGGAGCGGCAAGTGCCGTTCGGGTATGACTCCATGCTCGTGGAAGCGGGGACGTCGCTCGGGGCCGTGGCGCGTGCGCTGGCCGTTCCGCTGGACACGATCGTGGAGCTCAACCCAGCGCTGGTGCGCGGCGCCGCGCCGCCGGACCGCGCCGTGTGGGTGCGTCTGCCCATTGGCATGGACTCGCTGGCGGCGGCCGGCTTTGCCATGATGGCGCCGGAAGAGCGGGCTGCATGGCAGGCGGTGACGCCCGGGAAGGGCGAGTCGGTGGGGGCCTTGGCCAAGCGCATGGGCGTTGCCACACGAGATCTCGACTGGTTCAATCCCGGACTCCGCACCGGGCGGGGCGGGGTGATCTCCACCGGACAGAGCGTGCGCGTCCCTACCAGGGAGACGATTGTCGCCGCCCGGTCGGTACCGGATCCCGTCATTGAGCGCTATGGCGGCTCGTCGGCGGGTGTGCACGTGGTGCGATCGGGTGAATCGCTCAGCGTGATCGGTCAGCGCTTCGGGATTGCCGTCTCACGTCTCAAATCGCTCAACGGCCTGCGCAGCGATCGTATCAAGGTCGGACAGACGCTCGTTGTCCGCGGCGGCGCCTCCGCGTCCAGTGCTGGCACGACTCGCACGGCGGCTGCGAAAACACATGTGGTGCGCCGAGGGGAGTCGCTGAGCGTGATTGCGCAGCGCTACGGCCTCACCGTGTCGCGGCTCAAGAGCCTGAACAAGCTCAAGAGTGAGCGTATCAAGGCCGGCCAGAAGCTGGTGGTCACCCGGGGCTGAACGCAAACGCGCGACGCTTCCCAGTCTTGGGAAGCGCCGCGCGATTTGACTGCGGCAGTATCGTGCCGGGACGCCGGATCAGTTGATGACGCCCGTACCCTTATAGCCGCGCATGAGGATCCGATCGTACCCGTTGGCCGGATCTTCCCCCATCGCCAGTGCGTTCTGCACGGCCGTTGGACCTCGGTTGTACACCAGCAAGGCCAGCTTCAGATCGCCCCGGTACTCTCGGATGAGAGTGCGAAGATAGCGGAAGCCGATGTGGAGATTGGTGGACGGATCCGTAAGGTCTTCATCGGTGACGCCTGGCTCAAAGTATCGTGCCGTGCCGAGCATGAGCTGTGTGAGGCCAATGGCCCCGGCTCCACTCACCACCGTGGGGTCGAATCGGGATTCCAGCCGTACCAGACGGAAGGCCAGTTCGGGTTCGATTTGCTCTTCGAGCGCGATGTCATGGATCTGCCCTGCCAATTCCATGGTCACCCGAAAACGACGAGCGTACGTGAACACTGCGTTCCAGCGAAGCAATTGCTCGGTGGAGTCATCAAAGCCCGTGACGCTTGTGGGGATCTCGCGAAACGGCCCCTCACCCACCGGTCGCGTGAGCACATCCGAGGCAGGCCGCCACAGCGGCGCCAACTCGATGGACTGCACCACGTCGACTGTCCCATTGTCTGACTGATGGCGACTTCCTGCGAAGACAACGACCGCCATGGACACAATTCCCAATGCCGACAACCGAATGACTTGACGACGGTTTCGGCGGCGACGAAAACGGTCTCGACGCTGCTCTGTCGTGGCACGCTCGACGCGATCACTACTATATGACATAGACCTTCCAATCAGCGAGTAAGGAGGCGTTGTCATGATCCATGCGCACGAGCCGAGCCGTTCAGGACATTACGTCGTGTCCGGTATTGCCGTGCGCAGGTAGTCACCGTGCGTACCACCGCGCTTCTCGCGCAGCGACACGTCGGTCAGGATCATGTCACGATCGACTGCCTTGGCCATGTCATACACCGTCAACAGCGCCACGGTCACTGCAGTCAACGCCTCCATTTCCACCCCAGTGCTGGCGGTGGTTCGTACCGTTGCCTCGACATGAACGCCCGGCAGCGATGACAGAACGCTAACCGACACCTGAACCGCCGACAACGGGATGGGGTGGCAGAGCGGAATCAGGTCGGCCGTCCGCTTGGCGGCCATGATACCGGCCAGCCGAGCGGTCTGGAGCACGTCGCCCTTCTTTAACGCGTTGTCCTGTATGAGTTTACAGGTGCTTTGGTGCATTCGAATGGAGCCCGTGGCGACCGCGGTTCGCACCGATTCCGGCTTGCCTGAGACGTCCACCATTCGGGCCGCTCCAGCCTCGTCCACATGGCTGAGCTCGCCACTCGCGGCGGCTGCCCCGGCGCGCGCGCGCCCCTCGCGGGCCGTCACGAGGCACCTCCAGCCAGCAGCTCCGCCATGTCGTCCATGAGCACGGCGGAGATCAGCATCGGCGTGACGTTGTGTTGCGTGTGTGTCTTCGCGCGCTCCAACACGCTGATGGCGGTGGTGATGCGTCGTGCTTCGCGTTCTGCACCATGCATCACCCGGTCGCGGGCGCGCGCGTGCAGCAACACCGTGAGCGCATCGAGTGTATCGGAGAACGCGCCACGCGCTTTCGCGACGCCCTGACTCGACGCGACCACCGCGCGTTGCGCATCACCCTGTGGCGTACGCGGTGCCAGCACCGCGTCGAGCACGCGCTGCGCAGCGGCAAACGCCGCTCCGGTGGCGTCGCCTTCGAGCAGTCGGCCCGGAGCGCCGGCAGCTCGGGACCGAAGCACGTCATCACGGTGGGCGTTCTTGCCGAGCCTGGACGCGACGGCGTCGTCCTGCAGGAAGGCACCCATGTCCGAGGCGTTCAGCGGGAGCACGCGCAGCGTCACCACCCGGGATCGAATCGTGGGGAGCAGGGCCCCCGGTTCGCTGGTGGTGAGAATGAGTGTGGTGCCGGGCGGTGGCTCTTCGAGCAGCTTGAGAAAGGCGTTGGCGGCCTGGTCGGCGCCTTCTTGGGAGATCATGCGATCGGCGTCGCCCACCACGAACACGGCGCGGGGCGCCATGGCCGGCCGAAGCGACGCGGCGTGTACCAGGGCTCGCGTGGTGGCGATATAGAGCCCTTGCATGCCGCTGCTGCCCTCCCACAATCCGTCGGCCGCCACGCGTTCCTCAACCGCTTCCGACATGTCGGCACGGACGTCGTCCGGCGAGGGGTCGCGGTCCTTCGGCTTTTCCCGCGGAAAGAACCAGTGCAGGTCGGGATGCTGCATGCGGACGGCGTAGCGGCAGTTGGCGCAGTGCCCGCACGGTTCCGTGCTGTCGCGTGCCTCGGGGTTGCTGCAGAGCAGTCGCTGGCCAAGCCAAAGGGCGAGGCGCTGCTTGCCCACGCCCCGTGGTCCCGTGAGCAGCAGACTCGCGGGCAGACTGTCGGTGTGTATTGCGGCGGCCAGACGAGCCCGAAGCTCGTGGTGGCCATAGAGAGGGAGCAGCGGCATCATTCGAATATGCCTAGCCCATCATCACTCCGCGACGGGCACCCGATGTCCGGGCGCCATTTCTTGCCGCTCGCACGCGCCGCCGTGCTCCTGCTCCTCATCTCCGGCTCGCTCGGCGCGCAGACCGGAAACGCCGCCGCCCCACGCATGCGCGCCCGGGCACTCGGCGTGGCGCCGGGCATTTTCACCCCCGGCCGCCACAATGCCATTACCGATGTGCGGGGCGTCCGGGTGGGGCAGGAGTCGCTCCGCGTGGGCGATTCACTTCGCTCCGGCGTCACGGTGATCGTGCCGCACGGAGGTGACCTGTACCGGTCCCGCGTTCCCGCCGCCATCCATGTCGGCAACGGCTTCGGCAAGCTGCTTGGCGTCACGCAGGTGCGGGAACTCGGTGAACTCGAGACGCCAATCGCACTCACCTGTACGCTCTGCATCTGGTCGGTGGGCGACGCGCTGGCGCAGGCCATGCTCACGCGCCCTGAGAACGCTGGGGTGCGCTCCATCAATCCGGTGGTGGGCGAGACGAATGACGGCGGTCTCAATGCCACGCGGCTGCGGCCGGGTATCGGGGAAACCCTTCGGTCTGCCTTGGCGCGGGCGGACAGCGGCCCAGTCGCCGAAGGGAGCGTCGGTGCCGGCACGGGCACGTCCATGTTCGGCTGGAAGGGCGGGATTGGCACGAGCTCGCGCGTCCTGCCGGTTGCGGCCGGCGGCTATACGGTGGGCGTGCTCGTGCAGGCGAACTTCGGCGGCGTACTGCAGGTCATGGGGGCGCCGGTGGGGCAGGAGCTCGGGCGGTTTGCGTTTCAGCGCTTGGTCACGCCGTCAGGCGACGGTCCGGGCGACGCGCAGGCGGAGCATGGTGACGGCTCGATCATGATCGTGGTGGCCACCGATGCACCGCTGCTCGATCGGAATCTCGAACGCGTGGCGGCGCGTGCGATCATGGGGCTCGCACGCACCGGGTCGAGTGCGTCCAACGGATCGGGTGACTACGTGATCGCCTTTTCCACGAGCGAGCGCGTGCGCCGTACGCCAACCGACACGGTCGCTGGCACCGAGGTGGGCAACGACGCCATGTCGGCGATCTTCCAGGCCGTGGTGGAGGCCACGGAGGAGTCGATCTACAACGCCCTGTTTATGGCGACCACCGTGGAGGTGCGCGGCGGACGCGTCGATGCGATCGATCTGGAGGCGGTCGCCCGGGTGCTCCGGTCACGAGGCATCCGGGCGCCCTGAGCCTGCCGGCGCCTACACCAGTGGCTTGTACACCGCCATGTACACGGCAACACCGGCCAGCAACGGCAGCAGAACGAAGAACGGGCGTGCGAGTGCGGGCTTGCGATACGGGAGCAGCACCACGGCGCTCAGCACGAGCCACACCGCAATCTTGATCCAAAGCCACGTGGGAAATCCGGCGCCGTGCTGCATGCCGATCCGCGCGAGCATTCCGAAGCCGCCTACCAGTACCAGGAGCGCACCGAGACCGTGCCCGATGGACACCAGCTTGCGCGTGGAACTCTCGGCCTTGGTGCCGCCATTCGCGGCGTGCACGGCCACACCGCCAATCGCCACGAACATGAGCGCAATGCCGATGATGTGGACGATCTCGTAGAAGTTGCGTGAGAACATGGAGTGGAGTGAGGAGGAATTGAAAACAAATGATCAACCGATATCTTCGCGATCACGATCGGAGTCATCGGGGCCACGCCATGGAGCGGCATCACCCCGATCCACGGCCTCGAGCTCATCGTGGAGCGCACCGTCCGCCGCGCGCAATGTGGGCGGTCGGCCTGTGAGTCCGGCCGCGGTGGCACTCGCCGGTGACAACCGTCGGTAGCCAGCGAGCGCGCGGTTGATGGCTTCCTGCGCGGTGGCGCCCACGGTGGAGAGGTGCCCCATCTTGCGGCCTGGCCGTGACTCGCCCTTCCCATACAGATGCAGGCGACTCCCCGGCACGCCGAGAAAGAACTCCACGTCGGGGGCCGTGTCGCCCAGCCACACATCGCCGAGCAGGTTCACGATCGCACCCGGCACAACGACAGATGGATCGCCAAGTGGGAGGTTGCACACGGCGCGCACCAACTGCTCGAACTGGCTGGTTGCGCAGGCGCGTTCGCTGTGGTGATAGGTATTGTGCGGCCGCGGTGCGAGTTCGTTCACGAGCAGTCGCCCGTCGGTGGTCAGGAACAGCTCCACGGCCAACAGGCCCACGAGGTCAAGCGCCGTCGCGATTCGCGGCGCGAGTTCCTCCGCTGCCGCCACCACGCTGGCTGGCAACTCCGTGGGAATCACACTCCACGTGAGAATGCCGTTCGTGTGGTGGTTGCGCGACGGCGGATACACCACGAGTTCACCGGTGGGCCGCCGTGCCACGAGTACCGAGAGCTCCGCCGCAATGTGGATGCGCTGCTCCACGAGACATGCACGAGCACCCAGATCGCGCCAACCGGTGGCCGCCGCCGCCGCATCGGCGAGTCGGGCCTGACCACGTCCGTCGTATCCCCCGTGCACGGCCTTCGCGATGCTGGGCCCGAGCGCAGTCAGCGCGTCGGCCAGAGCAACCTCAGAGTCGGCCTCGCGAAACGGACCGACCGGGAATCCCTGCTCGGCCAACCATCGCTTCTGGCGCAGCCGGTTCTGGATGATGTAGATCGCGCTGGCGCCTGGTCGTACGGGCGCGTGTGCCGCTGCAGCCTCCAGCGCCTCGCGCGTGATCTGCTCAATCTCGAGGGTCACCACATCACAGCCGCGCGCCAGCTCGGCCGCCGCCTCGGCGTCGGAAAACGGCGCTGTGATCGTCCGCGACGACACCGCGCGCGCCGCACAGTTGGGATCGGGGTCGAGCACGTGCACGTCGAACCCCATGCTGCGCGCCGCCATGGCGGTCATGCGCCCGAGTTGTCCTCCACCGAGAATGCCGATCGTGGCACCCGGCAGGATTGTCGGCGTGCGATCGCCGGTGTTCGCCGCGCTCACGGCTGTCCGGCCGGCGGCACAATCGCGCCGGGAGCGGGCAACGGTC
>JBBSPE010000075.1:0-20188 GCA_038259155.1 Gemmatimonadales bacterium | reverse complement strand
CGCTGGCGGCACGCGCTCACGCCACAGCATCAGCGCGTAATCCACCGTGGCGAGCAGGCCAAGCGCCAACGCGGCGATCACCAGCGCATTGACCGCCGTGGGCAGCAACAGCACCGCCATGAACACCAGAAACTGCAGCCCCGTGAGCAGCTTGCCGGGCCAGCGGGCACGAAACGGGATCGGGCGCAGCCAACTTACGTTGCGCGCCACGAACCACCCGATCACGCTCATCACGTCCCGGAACAGCAAGGCCGCGGCATGCCACCACGACAGCTGCCCGTCAAGCAAAAAGCTGGCCACCACCGCCACCACAAACAGCCGGTCGGCCACCGGATCGAGCAGCGCACCAAAACGCGACGTGCGCTGACTCCGTCGCGCGAGCCAGCCGTCCAGGAAATCGGTGAACGACGCGACCAACAGCACGGCCAGCCGCGTGGACACGCCGTCCGTCGCGACGAAACCGGCGGCCAGCACCACGCGTGAACTCGACACCAGGTTGGGCAGGGTCAGGTAGTTGCGGCGACGTGGCATGCGCGAAAGCTACCCGGGCCGCCGGTCGGGGTGCCAGCCAGCGGCCGCGCGGGTTATCGTCACGCGCATGGCTCCACCCGTTCGCGCAACCGTTTCCGCATCTCACGCTCACCTCGTGGCTGAGTTCGCCGGCGTGCCGGACGCGCTGCTGGCCGACGCCTCGCGGCTTGGTGGCGTGTTGATCGCCGCGGCCAGTGCTGCCGGGTTGCACGCGCTCGGCGCGCCGCTGGTGCGGACGAGCGGTGCACACGGCATTGATGCCATGCTGCTGCTCGAGGGCGGACACGCGGCGCTGCATACCGTGCCGGAACGCGCTGTCATTCTGGTGGACCTGCTGGCGCCCGTGCGCTTCGACCTCGTGCCCGCCTTCGACGTGCTCACGCGCCGACTGTCCGCCGGCGACGTGCGCGCCGAGCGGCTCGTGCGCGGGTGATGAGCGGCTGATGCGTCTGGAGCAGCAGCTCGGCGGCTTGCCGGTGCTGGTGGCGGCTCTTGTACTCGCCTGGAACGTCACCCTGGCGGGGTGGATCGCCTCCCGCCGCGATCGCGAGCAATGGTTTGGCCGCCTGACCGGGCTTGCCGGTCTGCTCATTGCGCCGGCCGCCGTGCTGGCCGTCGCTGCGTCCACCGATGCCGGGGCACGCACCGTCACCGGTGTGACGTGGCTCTGGCCCACCACGTGCGTGCTCATGGTGGCGCAGACCGCGCTGGCCACGGGTCGCCGGCTGGTCTCGTCGTCCGTTGGCGTGCCGCTCACACTCTACAATGCCATCGTGGCGGTGATCGCGGTGGGCGACTATCTCGTCATGCAGTCGGGGCACGCGCCACTCGCGCTGCAGGGCGCCGTGGCTGCGCGCGATGCAGTGCTTGGCATGGTGATGGGCCGGGCGGCGCTGGCCTCTCCGTTCGCGATCATGGTACCCCTGCTTGCCCCGGCGTATCCGGCGCGGTGGCGATTCAGCGCCTTGGTGCGCGCGGTGCTGGTGCTGTATGCGGCAGCCGCGATGACCCTGCTCGTGATGGAGTGGCCGCGCGGCGTGGCCGCAGTGCGCAGCTACGAACTCGCGAGCAACACCATCATCCCGCGCGAAGCGAACAGCCTCGCGCTGGGGGTGCGGCTGCTTCCCGTGATCTCCGGAGTGCCCAAGTCGCGAGACGCGCGCGCCGGTCTGCGCCTCGCCGATCGCGTGGCGCCCGACGCGGTGCTGCTGGTGCTGCGCGTGCCCGCGGTCCGTGCATCTGGTCTGGATTCGCTGGCTCGCGTGCTCGCGCCCTATCGCAGCGACAGCGTGCGCATCATGATCGCCCTCGCGTTCGAGCAGCCCGACGCGCTCGCGGCCCTGCGTGACCCAGCGGGCACGACGCGCCTGCGTGTGGATGCGCTGGAACGCGTGCTGGAGCGCCTGCGTCCCGATGTCGTGCTGCCCATGCATGAATCGCTGCTCCCCTCGGGGCGTGCGACGGCAGAGACGGATCCCGTGTGGTGGGCGGCGCAACTCGGCAATGCCGCTGCGGTGGTGCAGCGCATGCGACCGGCGACGCGAGTGCTCTGGGTGGCCACCCGTTTCGACGCGGTGGACAGCGCGCGCTACGTGCGGGCCACGGCGGATGACTCGCCGATCACCGACGCTGGATTCGCCCCCACGCCGAGCTTTGGTGGCCTGCCGTCACTCGACGCGCGGTTGCGGGCGGCGGACCGCTGGGTGCAGGCGCAGCAAGCGGACGCGCGCCGCCACTGGATTCTCGTGGACGGGTTGCCGCGCGCGCACGGTGATGCGGCGCAGCGTGACGCGGTGCGCCATGTGCTCGCGTGGTCGTCGGCGCGACGCTGGGTGCGCGGCGTCATTGTTGGCGAGCCCTCGGATGACCTGCAAATGCTGGGCGTCTACGCGGCCGACGGGCGCGAGCGCAGCGTGGTGGAGATGTTGCGGCGCGTGCTTCCGTCGAGCGGTGGCCGGTAGGCGGCGACGCAGGCGAGCGGTCGGTGGTGTATTCTTATGCTCTCAGACGGAGGGATTTGCGCATGACCTCGAAGACCGCCGCCACGCATCCGAACGCCGACGCATTTCCTGCCGGCCTGTCCGGTCCTGCGCTGCGCGCGTTGACGCGGGCGGACATTCGTTCGCTCTCTCAGCTCGCGCAGCACTCTGAGTCGTCGGTCGCGTCGCTGCATGGCATGGGACCGAAGGGTGTCCGCCTTCTCGCGGAGGCGCTCGCCGAACACGGCCATCGTTTTCGGGCAACCTGATGCGGGAGAAACGCAATGCGGCGTCCGTTCCACCGTGGCGCCCAACGCAGGACTGTCGATCGTTCGCAACCTTCTCGCGTTCCCGCACCCTTCCACGCCTCAAACGACGCACGATGATCATTCGAACGTACGGGCCCCTTGTCGCGCTCCTGCTTCTGGGCGCCGTGGCCGCTCCGACCTCCCTGCACGCGCAGCATCTGGGCGTAACGGTCACGCGCACGTCTTCGAAGATCCGAACGGGCTTTGGTGACGGAACCGCGCTCTCGTCCCAGAACCGGGACGCGTTCGGTGGTGGCCTGACGTATCGCAAGGCACTGCGGTCGCGGCTCGCTCTCCAGCCCGAGCTGCTCTGGGTTGGCAAGGGCACCGGTTCTCCGGGCTCGCCTGAGCGGAGCCTCGGCTATCTCGAACTGCCGGTGCTGCTCCGCTTCGGAGCGCTGGCGCCGACGGGTTCGCGGTTCAGCCCCATTTTCTCCATCGGACCGACGGTGGCGGTACTGGTCTCGTGCCGGCTCAAGGCACCACCACTCACGAACGGCCAACAGTGCGACGAGCCATTGGCCAGTACCAACCTGGAATACAAGGTGCGCCGAGTGGACGCCGGCGCCATGCTGGGCTTCGGGGTGGAGGCGCGCACGCGCAGTGGCTCCATCGTGGGCCTGGAGGGCCGCTACGAGATCGGGCTGCTCGGCAGCGAGCCCGACGCGGGCACGTCACGGAACACCACCGCCTACCTGATGCTGCACTGGGTGCCCGCGAACTGGTTCTAACTCACCTTCTCGTGCACACCGCTCACCCCACGCACCACGCCCTCCACGCGCCGCACCGGATCGAAGTAGCGCGTAGCCAACTGCTGGATCTGCTCGGCGGTGACCGCCTCGAGGCGTGAGACGACCGTCGCGTGCTCTTCGAGTCCATCCCCGAACATCCAGGCGTCCACGAGCTCGGCCAGCACGGAGCCGCCGCTCTGTTGTGCGATGGCGTGCGCACCCACGAGGTAGCGTTGTGCGCGGTCCAGTTCCTCCGCTGTCACGGCTTCGGTGCGCAACAGAGCGAACTGCTCCAGCAATCCCTCGCGCGCTTCCGTTTCGGACTCCGGCTTGGTCGCGATGTACGCCAGGAACAACCCGTCCAGCTGCCGCTCCACCGGATACGCGGCCACCGTGTACGCCAGTGACCGCCGGTCACGCAGCTCCTCGAAGAAGCGCCCGCCGAGTCCGCTGGTGATGGCCGCCAGCACCCGGGCGGCATACCGATCCGGATCGCGCCGCCCCGGTCCGTGAAAGAGCATGGCCAGCGCCGACTGCTGCTTCCGGCGCGAATCGGTGGCCAGTCGATACGTGTCAGGCCAGGCGGGCTTGGCCACTGCTGGCGCTGCACCACCCTCAAGCGCACCAAAGCGGGCCTGCACGAGCGCCGCGACTTCTGACGGTACCACGTCGCCCACCACGGCCACGACGGCCTCGCTTCCGGCGACCGTGCGTTCGTGTTGTGCGATGACCTGTGCGCGCGTGAGTGCGGCAAGCGAGTCGGCGTTGCCGAGCACGGACCGTGCGTAGGGATGGTCGCCGTAAGCGACATCCATCGCGAGCCGCATGGGCCAACGGTACATGTCGTCGCGCAGGCGCTCCACGTCGGCGAGTGCGAGTTGCCGTTCGATGTCCACGCCGCTCTCCGCGAGTGCCGGCGCCTGCACCACGTCCGCGAGCAGTGTGAGCGCCGCATCGAGGTGACGCACAGGCACCGACATGGTCCACGCTACGCTCTCGAGACCAGCGCTCACACCAATACTCCCACCGAGCGACTCCGCCGCGAGCGCAATCTCCGCGCCGGAGCGCGTGCGGGTTCCCTTGAGTGTGGTCTGCGCCATCAGCCGCGCGACACCCATGGCGCCCTCTGGTTCGGAGATGGCGCCCGCGCGCACGAACACCCCAACGTTCACCATGGGCGTGCCGCTGCGCGCGTGCACGAGCACCGGCACGTTCGTGCGCGTGTGGTACACGTGCACGTGCTGCGCGACCATTTCGGGCGGCGCGGCGTCAATCAGGGCGGGCACGTCGCGCGAAGCAGGGACCGGATCGCGCAGCGCGCCGTCTCGCGGCAGCACCGCGCTGTCGAGGGCCTCCACCGTGGCCAGCCAGCGACGCAACTCACCCGGGGCCGCGGGCAGTGCAGCAGCACGCTCCGGTCGGTACACCAGGAAACTCGCCTGCTCCGGCTGAGTGTGGCGCTGCAGGGCCGCCTGCACCTCGTCCACCGTGACGCGCATCAATCGCGTGTAGTAGTCCACACCGAGAGCCAAACCGCCCTCCGCCTCCCAGCTGGCGAGATAGGCCGCTTGCCCATCCATGGTTTCCAGTCGCCGCAGCCACCGTGCCTCGAGCACGCGCTGCGCGCGAACGAGTTCCTCGGTGCGCACGCCAAACACGCGTGCGGCGTGCAGCTCGCGCCAGCTGGCCAGCGTTGCCTCGGCCAGGTGCTCAGGCGGCGCCTCGGCGTGCACCACGAACACACCCGCGTCTCCGGACGTGTAGTGGAACGCAGACACTCCGCTCGCGAGCTGCCGTTCACGCACGGCGCGGTAGAAGCGTGACGCGCGACCGCTGCCCAGTATGATGCCCGCGAGCTCAAGCGCCGGCGTGTCCGGGTGACTCTGCGGCGGCGTGCGCCAACCGAACGCGACGTGTGCCTGCGCGATATCGCCAGTGAGATCGCGGCTCCGCACGCCGGGCGCTGCGTCGTCCACCGGGCCGCGTTCGCGTGTGACATCGCCGGCCGGCAGCGTGCCGTACCGTTGCAGCACCGCCTGGTGCACCGTTTCCGGGTCCACATTGCCCACGATGGACAGAATCGTGTTGGACGGTACGTACCAGTGTCGGTAGAACGCGTGCAGCATATCGGACGAAAACGTGCGCAGCATGTCCGGCTCGCCAATACGCCAGCGCCGAATGCGATGCTTGTCGTGCAGCAGCGCGAACAGCGATTCCAACGTCACGGCGCCGGGCGCGTCCCGCTTGCGCCGTGCTTCCTGGATGATCACCTCGAGTTCGCGACCCAGCTCCTCCGCGTCGATGAGGGAATGCGCGTACGCATCGAACTGGATGTCGAGCGCCGCCTCGAACGCGTCACTCGGCACCACCGCGACGTACGCCGTGTGGTCGTAGATGGTGTGCGCGTTGAGCCAGCCACCGGCGAGCTTGGTCTCGCGCGCGATCGCCCCGACTGCACGCGTGGGCGTGCCCTTGAAGTACATGTGCTCGAGCACGTGCGCGATACCCACGCGATCATCGGGCTCATCGAAATAGCCGGCCTTCACGTGCGTGTAGAGACCCACGACCGGCGCGGTGTCATCCTGACGGACGAGCAGCGTCAGGCCGTTGGGCAGGATGAATCGCGACACGGCCTCGTGCACGCGGAGCGCTGGGTCGCTCATGGCGTGTTCGCGCAGACGGTCCAATCACCGGGCCCGGCGCGTTCCAGCCAGCGCGCGGCCTCGTCGTCACGCCCGAGGCGCGCGAGCGCACAGCCAAGGAACCCTTGAGCGAGTCGATCATCCGGCGTGATGGTGAGCGCGCGCACGTAGAACCGCCGAGCGAGCTCCGGGTCGTTGTCGGCGAGCAGCGCGGCCGCGAGCTCCCGGTGCGTGAGCGCGTTCTCCGGCGCCCGTGCCACGGCCTGCTCCAGCAACTTTCTGGCCTGTGGCAGGTCGCCCTCTTCGCGCGACAGGCGCCCGAGATACACCAGCGGCATGGGGTCGTCAGGTTGTTTCGCCATCGCCTCCTCGAACGCGATGCGCGCAACCACGCGCTGACCCGCCTCGTACGCGGCCACACCGCGATCGAGTGCACTGGTGCGGCCCACGCCCGAGAACAACACGGCGGCCGCGCCGGCAGCGATCAGACAGACGACCACCAATCCGACCACGAACGCACTCGAGCGCCCACCGGATGCGTCCGGCACCGATCCTGACGGAGTGAACGCAGCCGACGGCAACGGCTTGGTCGCGGCGGTCTGCGCTCGCGCGCCTGCTCCGGCCGCACGCGCGTACTCCGCGCCAAGCGGCGCGGTGGTGGCGTCGGCGCTGGCAGTCGCCACGATGCGCTGCAGCGCGCTGGTCGCACGCTCGAACACCTGGCGCGGGAGACCGCCGGCCGATGTAGCGACTGATGTTGAGACTGATGCAGCGGACGAGCCGTCGGGCGATTCACGCGACGCCATGGCGTGCAGGTCAAGCAGTGCGTGCGCTTCGTCCAGCGTGCAGAGACCCTGTTGCCGCAACCCGGACACCAGCGCCGACGCGGCGCCCTGTGTGGCATTGTGTGGCACGTCGGGCGCGAGGGGCGCCAGCACGCCGGAGACGAGATCCCACGCCGTGCGCGCGGCGCCCGCGGGCAGCGGCGTGTCGCCGCCGCCACTCCTGCCCGCGAGCTCCTGTAGTTGCGGCAGCGCCGAGGCAAGCTCGGCGCGCGCGCCGGTGATCAACGGATGATGCGCAAGATGCCGGCGTGCTCACTGCCGCGCAGAAACTCCTCGGTGTCGCGCGTTGAAATGCGCACGCCGGTGGCTCCGTACTGTCTCCGTGCCTCCACGGCCATGAACTCGTCCACGGATCGCGACGCGTCCTGCGCATCGCGCAGTGCGGTGACGATGTCGTCCCACGAGCCCTCGTACGCGCGGCCATCACTCAACACCACGCGGTGCTGTGCGCTGGCGGTGAGCTCGCGCTGGGCGCCCTGTCCTGACGGACGTGTGGCGGCGTCGAGCGCCAGCGCTTCGTCGGCTGGGGACTCGTGATCACGGTCGCGGGCCAGGCCGTCGAGCAGGTTGCCCAGCATATCGAGATGGTCCTGGGCACGCGCCTGCGCTTCGGCCTCACGTTCGATGAACTGCGTCTCCACTTCGGCCAGCAGTTCGTCGATGGCGTCGGGTTCGCTGGCGATTTCGGTAAGCCGCTCATCCCACGGCGTGAGCGCCGAGGCGTCGTGCCCGAGCGCACCGGATGATTTGCGCAACTCGACGAGCCGCCAGATGCCCAGCTCGTCCCAGTGATCTTCGGGCGTGGTGCGCTCGAACTCCGTGAGCGCGGCCTCGAGTTCGCCCGCATCGTACAACAAATTCGCAAGGTAGACGCGCGCCTCCCCAAACCCCTGGTCAAGCGAGAGCGCGGTGCGCAGCGTGGCGATGGCGTCCGCGTCGCGGCCAAGCCGATGCTGCGCGTAGCCGACACAGGCCACCGCCTCCGCATTCTCGCTTGCGTGCTCCACGCCGCGCTCGAAGAACGCGAGCGCCTGCTCCACGTAGCCTTCCCGAAAAAGCGCGCGCCCGATCTGCAGCATGAGATCGGTGTCGTCTTCGTAGCCGAGGGCCAGCGTCTTGTCGAACGTGCGCATGGCGTCGTCCACGCGGCCGAACTTGAGCAGGAGTTCGCCCGCGCCCGCGAGGGCATCTTCGTGTTCCCCGTCGAGCACAAGCGCCTGCTCAAACGACTGTCGCGCCCAAGCGAACTCTTCGCGGGCCAGCCGCGCGTAGCCCACGCCCACGTGCAGCTCCACCGCACTCGGGTAGAGCGCCAACCCTTCACGGAGCACGTCCAGCGCGTCGTCATACCGCCCCTCGTTGTACAGGGCGTGCGCGCGCTCGTCGTACTCTTCCGAGCTCAGGAATGCGTTGGACATGTTGGGTCGTTCCTCCATCGCGAACGGGTTACCGGATAGTACCGCGCGCTTCCCGGCAAGTTCAACTGTTTCACACTGGGAATTCTACGCATTGACACGCCTGAATGGTTTCCCAGACGGTCCGTCGCGCGCCTCGGCGGTCGAGAGCGCGACGGCGATCTCAGCCGCCAACGCGGCGTTGGCCTCGAGCAGGTCGAGATTGGCTCGCACGGAGGCCCCCTGTGTGCGACGTTCCATCTCTCCGAGA
The DNA here is from genome assembly GCA_038259155.1 of Gemmatimonadales bacterium. Lineage (GTDB taxonomy): Bacteria > Gemmatimonadota > Gemmatimonadetes > Gemmatimonadales > Gemmatimonadaceae > JAABRT01. The sequence goes on along the minus strand of JBBSPE010000075.1, from coordinate 11,487 downwards.
AGAAACGGGGTCACCGCGCCGCCACGCACGCCTGCCGCACGCGCCGCGTCCACCGCGGCCGCCGTGGACTCCGCCACGAGCTCACCGGGGAGGGCCGATCGCGCCGGCGGCGCCTGCACCACCAGCATCGCGCCCGGCCGTTTCAGCATCCGATGCTGGCGCCACGCGAGGGCCAGCTGACTGGCGGAGTCGGCACGGGCCTCGAGTGCGAGGCCGGTGGACGGCGTGAAAAATCCCGGTAGCTCGCTCGTGCGATAGCCGATCACGGGGACGCCGAGGGTCTCGAGGCGCTCCAGGGTGGCCGGCAGGTCAAGGATGCTTTTGGCGCCGGCACAGACCACGAGCATGGGCGTTCGCGCGAGCTCCACGAGGTCGGCGGACTCGTCAAACGGGGCGTCGCGGTGCACGCCCCCAATGCCGCCGGTGGCGAACACCTCCAGTCCCGCGAGTGCGCCCAGCGCGAGCGTGGCGGCCACGGTGGTGGCGCCGTCCTGGCCGGCCGTGATGCACCACGCCAAGTCGCGCGCGGACACCTTGCGCACGCCGTCCCGGGCCAGAAAGCGCTCCAGATGCGGTGATTCAAGACCCACGGACGGCACACCCTGCACCACACACGTGACAGCCGGTTCGGCCCCCGCGTCGCGGACCGCAGCGGTCATGCGCTGGTACGCCTCCGTATTGGCGGGGATCGCCAGCCCCTGCGCGAACACTGAACTTTCGAGGGCGACGACGGCTTCACCGCGCTGGAGCGCGGCTTCAACGGGAGCCGTGAGCGAGACGGACAACGGGGGGCGGTCAGGCACGCCCGATGATAGGACGGGCGACGCGGATGCGCAATGCGATTCTCCGAGCGAATCCGTACCAGTGGGTAACGGCGGCGTTCACAGCCATATTCGCAGCCGCATTCGCAGCCGCATTCGCAGCCGTATTCGGGGCGATGTTCGTGGCGATGTTCGTGGCGATGTTCGTGGCGATGTCCGCAGCGGCGTTCACGCGCCTGACGTCGCGTCCGGCTCCTCAGCGACGGCATCGTCGAACTGGTCGCCTGGACGGGTCTCCACGTGCTCCCATTCCTTCGCATTCAGGTCGTGCACGACCATGAGCTTGACGCGTTCGCCGGGCCACGCGTCGAACACCTTGCCAGTGCCCTGAAACACGCGGATCTCGTGACCGTCCTCAAAGCGCAGGACGACAAGGGGATAGGTCGTATTGGTGTACTGCTTGCGCAGTTTGCGTGGTGGCTTGGACGAGGGCATGGGCAGATCAGCTGTGGTATGGAAAGGTGCGCCGGCTTCGGGGTCCCGCCGCGAAAGGCCGGCGGCGGATCAGGTTACGGTGCGCACGCGCCCGGCAAACTCGCGCCAGGCCTCCGTGCGCAGTATGTCGTCAATCTCCTCGGCCACGCGCTCGACCTCGGCATCGGTGGTGTAGAAGTGGGGCGCCACGCGAATGCCGGCCCCGGGGCGGTAGTCGATCACCACGTCGCGGGCGAGCAGCGCCGGCGCGATCTCCGCGCTGTGCGGCATGTCGAACGCGACCGTGCCGCCACGCCGGTCGACATCACGGGGCGCGTGCACCCGCCAGCCGCGCGCGTCCGCGAGTTCGATGAGCCGTGACGTCTGCCGGATGCTCTTGGCGCGCACGGCCTCCATGCCGGCGGCTTGCACGATCTTCGGCCCGGCAGCGCCGGCGAACAGCGCCGGGACGGACGGCGTGCCGCCCAACCAGCGCCACGCCCCGTCCGCGTACGTCATGGCCGGATCGAATGCGAAGGGGGTCCGGTGTGCCTGCCAGCCCGTCTGGGCCGGCGCCAGCTGCGCGCTGGCCGACGGCGACGCGTACAGGAACGAGCCACCGGGCCCGCCGCACAGCCATTTGAGCACTCCGCCCGCCAGAAAATCCACGCCCAGCGCGTGCACGTCCACCGGAATCACGCCCACGCTGTGGTACGCGTCGAGCGCCACGAGCGCGCCCACCTCGCGGGCCCGGCGGCAGATCGCGTGGGCGTCCATGATGTACGCCGACTTGAAGAGCACATGGGACACGCAGACCAGCCGCGTGCGCTCGTCGATGGCCGCGAGCAGTCGCTCGGTGTCGATGGACAGCCCGTCATCACTCGGCACCACCACGATTTCCGCCCCGAAGCGCGGCGCCAGCGCGTCGAGGGCGTAGCGCACCGAGGGGAAGTCGAGGGCGGACATCACGACCCGGTTGCGACTGGCGGGATAGTCGAGCGCGGACAACACGGAGCTCATGGCCTGGGTGACGGTGGGCACCATGGCCACTTCGCCCGGGTGCGCGCCCAGCAGCGGCGCCACGATGTTGCCCACCGTGATCGGCATCTCCCACCACCCCTCGGCCCAGGCCCGCACGCCGCGCGTGGCCCACTGGCGCGCGTACTCGGCCAGATCGTCCGGCACGGACCGGGGCATCGCCCCCAGGGAATTCGAGACCAGGTACGTGGACTGCGACAGAATCGGGAACTCGTCGCGGAACGCCAGGAGCGGATCAGAAATGATGGTCACGGCAGCGTAGGAGAGGGTCCTGCGCGACACGGCCGACTTCATCGGGAACATGGCGTGGCGCGTACGGGTCTAATGCATGTTATCCGCATGTTGCCACCAACGGATCCGAGTCGGATCGGCCGTGGGTGGCGCGTGCTGCTGGTCTCCCCTCTTCGGAGTGCGCATGACACGACCCATCGCCCGTCCCGCCCGCGCCGTCGCCGCCCCCCGTCCCGATCATCGTCGGCGCGTGCTGCTCGCACTGGCCGCGGCGCTCGGCAGCTTGACCTGGGTAGCCGCCGCCGGCGCGCAGGTGGCGTCGGCAGCGTCAGACGTGATGGCGCCGCCGGTCAGCCCGGCCGCCAGTGTGTTGTCAGCTGTTCCCGCGGCGCCGGCCGTTGGCACAAACAGTTCGGTCGGCGCGACCCCGGCCGCGCGGTCGGGCCCCGTCGTGCCGCAGGGCGAGATCCAGTACACCCCGCGTCCTGATGTCACAGCGTCGGCGTCTCTCGACGACAAGCGATTCCAGGATCGCAACCCCGGTCTCCGCCGCAACCTCGCGCTGATTGGCGTGGGCGTGGCGGCCATGATCATCGGCTCCGAGGTAGATGACGGCGCAGGCACGGTGCTGGTGCTCGGCGGTGCCGGCCTGAGCCTGTACGGCTTCTACATGATTCTCCGATAGCTGCGAACGGCCGGGTGCGTCACGCCCGGCGCAACCGCCGCTGCTCCAACATTCGGTACAGGACCGGCAGCACAAACAGCGTGAGCGCGGTGGACGTGATCAGTCCACCAATCACCACCGACGCCAGCGGGCGCTGCACCTCGGCGCCCGCCCCGTGCGACAGCGCCATGGGCACGAAGCCCAGGCTCGCCACGAGCGCTGTCATGAGTACCGGCCGCAGTCGGTCACGCGCGCCCTTTCGCACGCGACGGTCCAGATCCTCGCCTTCGTGCCGCAGGTGGTTGAGGTGCTCCACCAGCACCACGCCGTTCAATACCGCGATGCCGAAGAGCGCGATGAAGCCAATGCTCGCCGACAGACTCAGGTTGAGCCCGCGCACCCAGAGCGCCGCGACGCCACCAACCAGCGCGAACGGCACATTGGCGAGCACCAGCACGGCCTGCGCCCACGAGCCAAACGCGCCGTAGAGCAGCAACACGATCAAGCCGATGGCTGCCGGGACGACCAGTTCAAGACGCGCCATCGCGCGCTGCTGATTCTCATACTGTCCGCCCCATTCCAGAAACACGCCGGGTGGCAACACAACTTCCGCCGCCACCCGATCCTGCACCTCAGCCGCAAAACCACCGAGATCGCGCCCGCGCACGTTGGACACCACGAGCGTGCGACGCTGCGCATCTTCGTGACCCACCAGCTCCGGACCCTCGGCGTACGTGAGCGTGGCCACCGAGCCGAGCGGTACGAGCGCGCCATGTGCGGTGCGCAGCGGAAGGTTGGTGAGTGCCTCGCGATCATCGCGGGACGCCTGCGGCAACACGACCGCAATGGGAATGCGGCGCGGACCGATCACCAACTCGGCCGCCGTCCGGCGCGCCGACGTGTAGTCGATCGCGGCGCGCAGGTCGTCAATCGAAATGCCGTACGCCGCGAGCGCATCCCGATCAGGATCGATGCGCAGCTCACCCGCCCCCTCGCTCACCTCCACCATCACATCCGCCGCGCCCGGCACGCGGGCCACCACATCGCGAATGCGTTCCGACACCCCTTGGATCACGCTCAGGTCCGACCCGAACACCTTCACACCCAGATCCGTTTTGATGCCGCTCTCGGCTTCGTCCAGCCGCATGGCCATGGGCTGCGTGAACGCCACGTCGAGGCCCGGAATCACGGCCAGCGCTGAATCGAACGCCGCCACGAGCCCCTCACGTGTATCCGCCGTGGTCCATTCCTCGCGCGGCAGCAGCGGCACGTACATGTCGCCCTCGAACAGGCCCATGGCCTCGGTGGCCAGATCCGGCCGACCCTGCTTGGTGATGGTGGTGATCACCTCTGGAAACCGCTTTACGATTTCCTCGGCTGCACGCGCCAGTTGCAGGGCTTCGTCCAGCGACGTGCTGGGGAGCTGGCGCGTATTCACCAGAATGGCGCCCTCGTCGAGGCGCGGCATGAACTCGGTCCCCGTGCTTCGAAGCAGCAGCACCGCACCCACCACGAGCGCCACGGCCCCGGTGATCACACTGCGCGGGTGCCGGAGCGTGCGATCGAGCGCGTGTCCGTAGCCCGCCACGAGCGCATCGAATCCACGAGACGGCTTGCGCGCCACCGGTCGCAACACGCGCGCTGCCAGGGCCGGCACGTAGGTGAGGGCGAGTACAAGCGACGCCAACACGGCCACCACCACGGTGAACGCCATTGGGCGGAACATGCGTCCTTCCATGCCGTCCAGCGTGAAGATGGGGATGTACACCGCCACAATGATCGACACGCCGAACAAGACGGGACGCGCGACCTCGATCGCTGCTTTGCGCAGTCGTGTGCGTCGCTCCTCGGGGGTGACGCCTTCGGCTGCCACGGAATGCGTCCCTTCAAACTGCCGCACGAACTGATCCACCATGACGATGGCACCGTCCACAAGCAGGCCGAAGTCGAGCGCGCCGAGGCTCATGAGATTGGCCGAGGCGCCGGTGGCCCACATGGCCGCAAAGGCCATCAGCATGCTCAGCGGAATGACACTCGCCACCAGCAGCGACGCGCGCACATCGCGCAGAAACAGGAACAGCACGCCCACCACGAGCACGCCGCCCAGCGTCAGGTTGCTCAGGATGGTGTGCGTGGTGCGGGTGACGAGCGCGCTCTGGTCGTAGAACGGCGTAATGGTCACATGCGCGGGCAGTGTGCCGCGGATGTTGTCGAGGCGTTCCAGCACGCCCGCGATCACACGCCGAGAGTCCTCGCCCTTTCGCTTGAGCACCATGCCCGCAACCGTCTGGTGCGTGCCGTCGCGCGAGACCGCGCCAAAGCGCGGCAACGAACCGATCTCGATGGTCGCCACATCGCCTACGCGCACCGACATGCCGTCGACGGTGCGCAGCAGCACCTGACGGAGATCGTCCGCGGCTTCAATGCGTCCGAGTCCACGCAGCGTCCACCGTTCTCCATCCTTCTCCACGTACGATCCACCAAACGCCATGGAGTTCGCGGCCAGGGCATCATGCACGTCGCCGAGCGTGAGGTTGTACGCGGCCAGGGCGGTGGGGTCCACCTGCACCTGCACCTGCTCGATCATGCCGCCCCACGAATTCACTTCGCTCACACCCGCCACACTGCGCAGGCGCGGGCGAATCACGTAGTCGTGCAGCGCCTTGAGTTCGGTGAGCGTCATGGAATCACTTTCCACGACGTACTGATAGAGTTCGCCGAGCGGCGTGGACACCGGCCCCAGCAGCGGATCGACCCCTGGCGGCAACTCGCCCTTGGCGTCGCCGAGCCGTTGCATGACGAGCGTGCGCGCGTGATACAGGTCGGTGCCGTCCTCGAACGCCACCGTCACCAGGGAGAGTCCGGCCTTGGAGGTGGACCGCACCTGCTCGGCCCCCTCAAGCCCCATGAGCACCGATTCGATGGGGTAGGTCACCAACTGCTCGACTTCCTCCACGGCAAGCCCGCTGGCCTCCGTGATCACTTCCACACGCACGCCGGTGAGATCCGGGAACGCGTCGAAGGGCAAGCGCAGAAAGGCGATCAACCCAGCCACCACGACTATGGCAACAGCGGCGAGCACAAGGCCGGTGCGTCGCATGGCGCCGCCCACCAGGCGCGCGAGCGTCGAGACCGGCGTTGTCGCGCCCGTTGTGTCGGGTGCGTCACGTTGTGTGCTACTCACCCCCCGCTCCTTCTCGGCGCTTGAGCAACTCGGCTCGCGCGATGGTCGCGCCCCGCGTGATCACCACCTGCCCAGCCTTGACGCCAGCCAGCACCTCGGCAAACGCACCGTCGCGGCGGCCCACCCGCACGGCGACCGCCTCGATGTGCAAGCCTTCTCCACGCTGCTCGGCAACAATGACCACAGTGTCGCCGGCAATCGACTGGACGGCCGTGACGGGAACGCGCACCACGCGAGGAGACGCGTTCGCTGTCGTGGACGCCATCAGCTGCGCCGTCGCAAAACGCTCCGCACGCGTACCCGCTGGGGCGTATTCGATCTCGGCGATCACCATCGTGGTGCGCGTCGCGTCATCAGCGACCGGCGAGACTCGGGCTACCACCGCGCGACCAGTGGAGACGTCCTCCGTGCCGCCCGTCTCGCCCACCAGCGTGAACGTGAGTTGTGTACCGCGCGTGATACCCGCCACCTGCCGATCGGTGAGCCGCAGCTCCAGCTGGAGTGCCTTGGGATCGGCCACCGATACCAGCGGATCACCAGGCAGTACCACCGTGCCCGGTACCACCGCGCGATCCACCACCATGCCGCCAATCGGTGCGCGAATGAGCACGTCATGCGGATCCAGATTCTCGGGAAGCGGACCCTCGCCCAGCAGGTGCTCGATCAATCCGCGCGCGCGAACCGCTTCCGCTTCGGCGGCCTCCGCATTCGCCTGGGCGGACGTCGCGGTGACCAACGCCTGCTCCAGCGCCGCCTGACCAATGGCCTTGGCCGAGAGCAGTCGCTGCGCGCGTTCGAGCGCGAGCTTGGCCGCATCGCGTTCGGCCTGCGCGGTACGCAGATCGGACTCGGCCCGCACAATGCCGCTTCGCGCGTCCATGATTTCATGACTGTGAATGGAGACGAGTACGTCACCCGCGCGCACCGCGTCGCCAACGCGCACCATCACCTGCGTGACGCGCCCCTCCACAATGGACCCAAGCAGCTGTTCACGTTCCGGATTCAGGATCACGCGTGCCGGTGCACTCAGGCGCGCGACCCAGGGCGCCTCGCGCACCGTGTCGAGCGCGAATCCGGCGATGGCCAGCGCCTGCGCGCCCAGGGTGGCGGTATCCGTCACCGGCGTGTCGGCCATGTTCATGGTGTCCGGCGCTGACTCGCCGCCGCACGCTCCGGCGAAGGCGGTGAGGCTGGACTGCACGGTCATCGCCAGCGTCATCGCCACGCGGCGCGTTCGGTGCTTGACAGCACGACCAGTGAGTACGGACATCAGGGACTCCCGGGCACGAGTGGTGCACCGATGGCGCGCGCCAGTGTGAGGCGCGCAAGGTGAAGGTTGGCGTGGAACTTTTGGGCGGCGGTGCGCGCATCGGTAGCCGCACGCTGCGCGTCGAGCAGCTCGAGCAGCGACATCTCGCCTTCGGCGTAGGCCACCCGCGCACTCGAGGCAATGACCTCGCCCAGGGCGGGTGTCTCTGCCATGCGCGTCCGCAGTGCCAGCAAGATGCGCAGTTGTGCGGCGGCGGCGAGGACCTCGCCGTCCACCTGCAGCTCCACGGCACGGGCGGCCGCGTCCGTCTCGCGCACGGCGCTCTCGGCGCGTTGCCGTGCACCCGTGTTCCGGTTGAACAGCGGCAGCGGTACGGCAAGGCCGACCTGTCCGGTCAGGAATCCGCTGGTCTTCTTGGTGCCGCCTTGCAACTGCCAGTCGCCCAGCACGCCGGCCTGCTCCACACGGCGGCGCAGTGTGGCTTCGTCGCGCGCCAGCTCCGCGGCCCGTAGCGAGGCGCGGTCGGACCGCGCCCTCCGGAGCAGCTCGGCATCATCCGTTGCCGCGTCCCCACTGGTGTCCAGCCCGTCCAGTGTGGTGAGCTCGAAACGCAGTGGTGGTGCGGCCTCGGCATCGAGGATATGTGGGAGCGCGGGCAACGAATCCGCCGCCAGTCCAAGCAACGTGGCCAGCGTGTTGCGATCGCGCTGTGCTTGGGATTCAGCGAGCACGAGGTCCTGCGCCAACCGCGTTGCCTCCACGCGCGTGCGCAACGCGATGGCCTCGGCCACGGCGCCCTCGCGCGCACGGACGGAATCGCGAGTGGCGATTTCCTGAACAGCGTCACGCTGCACGCGGAACGATTGCCCAAGGTCGGTGGCGAGCACCGCATGCACCCACGCGCGCGCGATCTCCAACTCCACGTCACGCCGCACGGCGATGCGCTCCGCCTCCAGACGGGCCCGTCCGCGTGTGGTGGCGCGGTGCAGCTGGACGCGGCGGCCTGTGAGGTCCACCGGGATGTAGGCCGTGACGAACTCGTCCGGCGCCAGCGGTGCGCCGAGGTTCTCGCGCCGGTACTCCAGCGTGGGGTTGGGCCATTGGCCGACGGAGCGCAGGTCGCCGAGGGCCATGCCGACGCGCGCGTCGGCGCGGGCAAGGGCCGGCGAGCGCGCACTCGCCAAACGGAGCGCCTGGCTCAGGTAGAGGGTGTCGGGCAGCGTGGTCGGCGACTGCGCTCCTGCGGTGGCCGCAGCCGAGAGCGCCGCGACCCAAAGGATCGACAGACTGCGACCAGCGCGCATCGCGTGCCAGGCGCGCCGCCCCAGGCGGCCGGTCCGGTAGTGGAGTATGGGCATGCTCCCATGCTATCGCGCGAACATGAACCCACGGTGAACAGGTCGATTCACGCCAACTTGTGACGAATGTGCCGTTGGTCACGCACAACGCTCAAGTCCGGGCGGTCAGCAGCCGAACACCTATCACAGGGCGATGAAGCTCGCCTCCCCACCTCCGCAGTGCCGATCGGCTGGACCGCCCTGGTTCCCCCACCACTCGCCGTTACGACGCATGTCCACGCCCCGTTCCGCTGGATCTCCTCTTGGCTTCCTGCTCGACGCCTACGATCAGGCCATTGGCGCTTGCCGAGCGCAGCAGTCCGCTGTCGCCTACCGCAAGATCGCCGTGCTGCGTGCGGCGCATCCCTGCGATTCGCCAGCCGCTGCTGGCTTCGACGGCATCTACGCGTGGTGCGAGCGTTGCGTGGAGTCAGGTGACTTCTTGGGCGCGGTCCGCGCGCTGTCGCAGCTGCGCGGCGCGTGGGAGACGGCCGACCGGATCACGAGTCCGCCGAGCGTCGCTGGACACGGCGCTGTGGCGTTCAGGACGCAGGCGATGAAATCGGACGCCGCAGTCTCTTGCCAGTCAGCGGCGTCTCGGCCGTAGCCGTTTTGGCCGCTGGAGTCGTGGAAGAGACCGTCGGCCACCGCGGCCATTCCGCGACCAAGGCCACACCCGCTGTGCCGTCGGCGCGATCTGCGGCGTGAATCGTGCCCCCGTGCTGTTGTACAATCCAGCGGGCGAGCGAGAGGCCCAATCCACTGCCCTCCGCCCGCCGAGCACGCGCGGCCGACGCCCGGTGAAAGCGCTCGAATACTGCCTCGCGCTCCGCGGCCGGGATGCCGATGCCCCGGTCTTCCACGACGAGACGCACCGCGTCGCCATTCGCGCACAGATGCACGGTGACGTCACCGCCGGGTTCTGAGTACTGGATGGCGTTGTCGAGCAGCAGTCCCAACAGGCGTCGCATCAGCGACGGATCAAAGCGCGCCGCGACTTCGTCGAATGCGCCCAAGGTGACAGCGACTTCGCGTGCGGCTGCCGTTTCACGCCAGCGCGGCAGCTCATCAGCCAGCACGTCGTCCACGTACGCATCGCGCAACGCCACGGTTGTTGCCCCCGCGTCGGCGCGAGCGAACGCCAAGAGTCCCGACACCGCCTGCGAGGCCGCACGGACTTCCCGCTCCAGTGCACGGAGCGTCTGATCGGCCTCCGCGTGCACCGCATCCGGCGCCGCCTGTGCCACGGCCAGTCGGCCAAGTTCCGCTCGCGTTCCCAATCGCGAGAGCGGCGCGCGCAGTTCGTGCGCCGCGTCGGCGAGAAAACGCCGCTGCTGGGCCTGCGCCTCATCAAGGCGATCGAGCACGGTGTTGAAGCTCCCGCCCATGCGTCCGAGTTCGTCGGACGGATCCTGCAGCACCAGGCGTGACCCTGTCGCGGCATTGAGCGTGCGTGCCTGCTGTGCCATCACGCCGATGGGTCGAAGTGCACGGCCGGCCAGCCACCAACCGAGCAGCGCCGCTACCGCGACCACGAGCGGGATCCCACCCAGCAGCCAGAGGTCAATGCGTCGCGACGCCGCGGCGAGCGTGGCTGCGCTCGCATGTACTTCGATCATCCAGCCTGGTGCCAGGGCCGGATCGAGTGCCACGGTGGCGTCGCGAACCGGTGCACGCAACATGCCCAGCTGATCAGCCGCGACCGCGCCTGGCGGCACAAACCGGCTGCCATCAGGCCGGTTCACATCAATGATGCGATCTTCGAACACCAGTTCGCCCGCGATGTGCGCGAGCGTGGCCTCCACTGTACGGTACTCGGCGATCTCCACGTGAAAAAACTGTCGGAACAGTTCCACGGACGCGTTCATCGACTCCGCGTGCGCGCGGTCGAGTGCGCGCGCCACAGCGAAGCGGACCGAGACCGCGGCGACGAGCAGCACGCAGCAGAGGCTACCGGCATACCACGCGATGAGCCGCGTGCGCAGGCGCGGCCTCGCGGCCACGGCAGCGCGCATCAGGTGCGCGCCCCGTTGGATGCGGCGCCGAGCACCGCCGCGCGACCCAGCCGATATCCGGCGCCGCGCACTGTCTCGAGCAGCGGGGGTTCGCCGGCGGGATCGATCTTGCGGCGCAGTCGGGCAACGTACACATCGATGACGTTGCTGGCCGGATCAAAGTTGTCGTCCCACGCGTGGCGACTCACCCGCTCGCGCGTCACGACCTCGCCGGCGAACCGCATGAGCACCTCGAGCACCGCGAACTCCTTGGTGGTGAGCGAGATCTCGCGGCCGGCGCGCCAAGCGACGCGGGTGGCGGTATCGAGCGACAGGTCCTCGACCACGAGTTGCGTCCCGTGCGTTTCGGGCGGACGTCGCAGCAGCGCCCGCAGGCGGGCGACGAGTTCGCCAAGCGCGTACGGCTTCACCAGATAGTCGTCAGCGCCGCCATCCAGACCCGCGATGCGGTCTTCGACGGCGTCGCGCGCCGTCGCCATGAGAATGCGGGGTGCCCCGGAGCGGCTCCGAAGG
>JBBSPE010000074.1:0-20235 GCA_038259155.1 Gemmatimonadales bacterium | reverse complement strand
TGCTCGTAGGCGAACCGGCGCAGTTCCTCCACCACGCGCAAGGCCTCCCGCAGGCGAACGGGCCCAACATCGCCTTCCGAGCGGCGCGCAAAGTGCAGCAAACTGCGCACCAGCAGCCGCGCTCGTCGCGCCTCGCGCACAATGGGCTCCACGTAGCTCGTGCGCAGTTCCTCCAGATTCGCCACGCTGTCCTGCGTAAATGAGGTGGCGAGCAGCTCGCTGTAGCCGAGCACCGTCGCCAGCGGATTGTTGAGTTCGTGCGCGAGACCCGCCGTCATGCGTCCGATGGCGCCCAGCTTCTCGGACTGAATGAGCTCCGACTGCGTGGCATGCACCTGCTCGAGCGCGGCGGCCAGCGCCGAGCGTTCGTCTTCGAGCGCGGTGCGCGCCTCGTCGAGGCGTGTGGACATCTGATTGACCGCACTGGCCAGCGTGTGAAACTCCTGATCGTAGGCCGTCGGCACGCGGGCGCTCAGGTCGCCCTGTCCAATCCGTGACACCCCCTCCGTGAGCACATTGAGCGGACGCACGACATGGCGTTCCACAAATCCCGTCAGCAACCAGGCGGCAACCACACCGACGCCGAGCAGCAGAAGTCCGCCGCCAACGAGCAACCGCTGCACGAGACGACCCTGTTGTTCCATTGCCGCTACAAAACCGGTTGCTCGCAACTGCGCGAAGCCATCGAGGGCATTGAGCGCGGATTGTGCGTGTAGTATCGCCTCCTGACGAACGTCACGGGCCTCCGCCGCGCTCAATCCCATGGGAACGAGCAGCTTTGCCCCTGCGACCTCCATGCTCTCGTGCTCCGCCTTCACCTCCTCGACCCGCTGCCGCTCGGCAAGGGTCTGCGATCGGAGCAGGAACTGCCGCAACGCATCCTGCACGGAGCCACCCACCTCATGGAACTCGCGCTCGTTGGCCACGCTCCCGGCACCCAACGGCAAGGAGATGAGCGCCAGTTGGCGCACAACGCCCCGCACGATGGTATCGGCGACACGCTGTTCGCTCACTGCGTCCGCCGTGGCATCGGCGATCTGCCGAGCGACCATCGTCCCGATGACGAGCAGGCCGGCCAGCGTGAACGCCATGAGGACGGCCGCCACGATGCCGGCGGACCGCGTCCGACGGCGGAGCGCCTTCGGCTGGCGCTGGCGGTCCAACGCGCGGTCCTCCGTGGCCGGCAGCGCACTCATGGTAGAGCGCTCGCCGGCACGCGCAGCAGTACCGGATCGCGGGCCACGTCGCCGCTCTCGCTGAACGCGATCGGGCCGGAGAGACCTTCGTACGCAGGTGTGGCGCGGCCCAACGCATCGAGATACCGCCGCACCGATTCGCCATCGCTGGCGCCCCCACGAACGGCCGTCATCAACAGCATGACGGCGTCGTACGTCAGCACGTCCGCCCCGCTGGCCGTGCGGCCAAATCGCGCGCGATATCGCTCTCCGAACGCACGCAAGCCGGGCGTCGACGCGAGGTCCACAAACTCCACGTACTGCACGCCGGCCCAACGACCGTCGCGCGCCTTGAACGTCGCCCAGGTGGAGAGTGCGTCGCCACCAATGATGTCCACCGTGGGTAGTGCGTCCCGCAATCCGGGCAGGTAGGCGTGCAGCGTGGCTGCACGACCGAGCCAGAGCACCAAATCCGGCCGAGCACGGCTGACCGCTCGAATGGCCTGGGCCATGTTGGCGGGACGTTCCTCACGATCCACATGCGGCAGATCGAACACGACACGCCACGGCGCGGAATCAATTCCAGCCCCCACGGCGTCGTGCAAACCGCGACCATAGTCGTCGTTCACATACAACACCGCGATGCGCGCTCCGCGCGGGTAGCGCGTCCGAATCGCGCGAACCAGGAACTGCGCCTGCGCGTCGTCCGGCGGCACCAGGCGAAAGCTGAACGGCCCCGCCTGCGAATACAGCACTGACGTCGAGGTGGGGGCGATCTGCACGATGCGGGCGTCTCCGTACACGGGCGCCGCCGCCAAGCTGGCCGCACTGTTGGAGTGACCCACGACGGCCACGACGCCGGGTGTGCTGACGACCTGTTCCGCCAGTTCGAGCGCCGGACCGGCGTCGCTCGAGCGCTCGAACAACAGTACCGTGTCCACCCCCAGCCCCGCGCTGTCGCGGTCAAGGTCCTCGAATGCCAGTCGCGCCGCGTCGAGGAACGAGTCGCCGAGGACGAGGCCGATCGCTGGCGGGTGGCGCTCCACGCACGCCGCCAGCAGCAGGCCGGCCAGCAGCAAGCCGGCCAGCAGCGATTCGGTACGCCGGACCGCTCGGCGGGCCATGATCACGCTGCCACGCCGTCAATATCCACACGGATGCCGCGCCACGCACCCTGCCGGAATCGCCACGCGCTCAGCACGGCGCGCGTGACATGGCCGGCCAGAATCGCGAGCCAGATGTGCATCGGTTCCAGCACACCCACGCGCTGCATGACAAAACAGATGCCAAGCGGGAGCACCACCTGCGAGACGATGGAGATGTAGAGTGGACTGCGCGTGTCACCCGTGCCCTGCAGGCCGCCCGTGTACGTGAGCGCCACGGAAATGAACAGGCCTGAGACGCTGAGCACGCGGAGCAGTTGCACCCCGAGCTCCACGACCAGCGGGTCCGTCATCCCGAACACGCCCAGCAGCACGCGTGGAATGAACAGGTAGAGCATGCCGATCACCGCCGAACCAGCCAACGCGATCCGCGCCGCGAGGTGCGCGGCTTCATTGGCACGATCTGGTTGTCCGGCGCCGAGATTCTGGCCTGCCACCGCCGCAACGGCACCCATCAGTCCAACCGACGTCCACGTCACGAGGCTGAACAGTTCGGTATACGCCACCGCGTACGCTGCCTGCGCCTGCGCGCTCACCGCCAGCGACCCGATGAACCCGAGCATCAGGACACCACCCACGTTCATGGCGATGCCCTGCACACCGGCGGGCAAACCAAAACGGAACAGCGCGCGGATCACCGACCAATCCGGCCCCCACGGTCCACCGCGCGGGAACCGCACCGCCCACGTCCCACGCACCAGACACACCAGCGCGTACACGGCCGCTGATCCGGTGGCGATCACCGTACCCATCGCGGCACCCGTGGTACCAAGCGCGGGAATGGGACCGAAGCCCCGAATGAGCAGCACGTTGAGCGAGATGTTCAGCGCGGTCACGGCAACGCCAATGCGGAGCGGGGTGCGGGCGTCGCCGGCGGAGCGCAGCGCGCCACCGAGCATGAAGAAGATCAGCATCCCGAAGCTGAAGACGAACATGATGCGCAGGTACGGCAACGCTTCCGCCTGAACGGCGGGTGCGGCGTTCACCACGTTCAGCAGCATGGGCGCCGCCCAATAGCCGAGGGGCGCCAGCACGCCGACGGACAGCACCACCGCAGTGAGAAACGCCTGATAGACCGTGCGGTTCACCTTCACGCGGTCACCGCTGCCGGCAAAGCGAGCCACCAGCACACTCATGCCCGTGAACAGCGACGAGATGAACACCACGACCACCAGGAAGATCTGCAGACTCACGCCGATGGCGGCATTGCCCGTGTAGCCCACGTAATTCCCCACCATCGCGTGATCCACAACGCCCTGCAGTCCACCGATGACATTCTGCAGCATCGTGGGCCACGCAATGTGCCAGACGGCGGGCAGCAGCGGCCCCTCGACGATCGTTCGATCGTACGTCGCCTCCGGAACGAGGTCGCGTGGCCGAGGGCGCGCGGTGGTGGTCATGCGGACGGGCCGGGGAAACTTGGCGGGACTCAAGCCCGCGACGCGAGAGCCTTGATGTACGGTAAACCAGCGCCCCGGAAGCCCATCCGGATGCGCCGGCCATGAAGCGGCGGTAGTTTCCCCGAGACCACACTTCAGGAGTTCCGTGTATGCGATGGACCCCCGGCAGACGCAGCTCGAACCTCGAAGACCGACGTGGCGCCTCCGGTGGCGGCGGCCGCGGCGGCGCGGGCTTGGGCATAGGCGGACTTCTCATTCTGCTCGTGCTGAGCCTCGTATTCAAAAAGGACTTCCTGAGCCTCGCCAACGACCCATCGGTCTCTGGCGGCGGCAGCGCACCAACCGGCGCGCCGATTCGGAGCACACCAGCCGAAGATAGTCTGGTGGATTTCGTATCGTTTGTGCTGGACGACACACAAAACACGTGGACCTCACTCTTCGCCGCCGACGGCCAGCGGTACGGTCCCGCGACGCTGGTGCTGTATCGCAACGCGACACCCACCGCGTGCGGCACGGGGCAGTCCGCCTCTGGCCCGTTCTACTGCCCGGCCGATCAGAAGGTCTACGTGGATCTGGACTTCTTCGACGAGCTGCACGAGCGCTTTGGCGCGCCTGGTGACTTCGCGCAGGCCTACGTGCTCGCGCATGAGATCGGACACCACATCCAGACCCTCACTGGCACTTCCGATCAAGTGCGCCAGCTGCAGCAGCGCAACCCGTCGCAGGCCAACGCCCTCTCCGTCCGGCTCGAGTTGCAGGCCGACTGCTACGCGGGCGTCTGGGCGCACGCGGCGGCGCAGCGCAACCTGCTCGAAACCGGTGACGCGCAGGAAGGGCTGGGTGCCGCGGCCGCCGTGGGAGATGATCGCCTGCAGCGCATGGCTGGCGCACGTGTGACGCCTGAAGGGTTCACCCACGGCTCGGCAGCGCAGCGCATGGAATGGTTTCAGAAAGGATTGCGCGACGGCTCGCCTGGCGCCTGCGACACGTTCGCGAACAGCCGGTAGCCGCGCGGCGTCAGCCGGTGGGTTTGTTGGCGTCGCGGGCGCGGTCCTTGCGCGCCCGTCGCGCGGCCTTGCGCTCGGCCTTTTCCCGCGCCGCCTGCTCGGCCTGCGCGATGGCCGCTTCGCGCTCTGCGACATCCAGTTCCCGCGCCTGCCACTGCAGGCGATCGCGCGCTTCGGCACGGCGCGTCAGTTCGAGCGACTGCGCGTCGCGCCACGCGTCAATGCGCGCGTGGTCTCCACTGAGCAGAATGTCCGGGACGTCGTGTCCACGAAACTGCGGCGGTCGCGTATAGCTGGGCGCGCTGATGCCCCGGTCGTAGAACGAGTCACTGCGCGCGCTGTCGAGGTCACTCATGGCGCCCGGCAGCAGCCGCACCGTCGCATCTATAATCGCGAGCGCCGCCGGTTCACCACCCGACAGCACGAAATCGCCAAGTGACAGCTCCTCGGTGGCCAAGTGGTCGGCCACACGCTGGTCCACGTCCTTGTAGTGGCCGCACAGCAACGTGAGCTCCGTGCCCTGCGAAAAGCGCACGGCATCGGCATGCGTGAACCGGCGGCCCCGCGCGGACATCAGCACAATGGGTGCCGTGGCCCCCACGGACTCCACGGCCTCGAAAAACGGACCTGGCATCATCACCATGCCCGGGCCACCGCCAAATGGTGTGTCGTCCACGCTGCGGTGTTTGTCGTGCGTGAAGTCCCGCAGGTCGAGAGAGCGATACTGCACGCCACCCGCGGCGGCCGCGCGCGACGGAATGCTCAGCCCCAACGGTCCGTCAAAGAACGCGGGAAAGATGGAGACGATGTTGATGGTGAGCATGTGCGGCGGCTGCTCAGTCCACCAAGCCCGGCAGGTTCACCAGTGTGACGCGCCGCGCGTCCCAGTCGGCCGTTGCAATCAACTCGTCGCGCCACGGCACAAGCCGCGTACCGGTGGGCGTCTCGACTTCAATGAGCAGGCCCTGTGGCGCCTCGTACACATCGATCACGGGGCCCACCAGCACGCCGTCGTGCGCATGCACGTGCAGACCCACGAGTTCGTGCATGTACACCTGGGTTTCGTCAGGTGGCGGGAGCGTGTCGGCATCGGCGAACACGGTGCGCGCTTTCCAGCTCTCGGCCACGGCGCGGTCGTCGAGTCCTTCGAGGGAGACGATCCAGCCGAGGTTCACCGCGCGTGCCGCCGTGATCGAGCGCGGGGTGTCGTCCACGCGCGCGCCGTCGGCGCTGCCCACGTAAACGACACGGCCGGATGCGAACACCGCATCCGGCACGTCGGACTTCGACTCGATCAGCAGTGCGCCGCGCACGCCATGTGCGCGCCGCACCCGCCCGACCAGGAGTCGTCCGCTCAGCCTTCCGCCGGAGCAGCGGCGTCGTCTGCCGGCGCCGAGTCAGAGAGCGGAACCGCGGCAGCACCGAGCTTGGCGGCGAGACGCGCTTCGTGCCGCTCTTTGAGCACGCCGGCCTTGCGGAGCAGCGAACGCACCGTGTCGGTGGGCTGTGCGCCGACGTTGAGCCAGTAGTTCACGCGATCCGTCTTGAGGTTGATCGCACCCTCGGTGAACCGGGGCTGGTACTGCCCGATGATCTCGATGAAACGGCCGTCACGCGGGGCGCGCGAGTCGGCAACAACGATGCGGTACATCGGGGTCTTCTTCCGTCCTTCACGACGGAGGCGAATTTTCACGGCCATTGCAGCGATCCTCGGTTATCAAAGGTGTCAACAGTGCGGATCCGAGCTCCTCGCATCACCGGCAGTTCCGGCGCGCACTCGGGGGGTGTAGCGCATCGCCCGGAGGCGACACGGTTCGGCTACCGCATACCGAACATGCCGGGCATGGGCGGCATGCGACCGCCCTTTCCTGCCTGCCCGCCGAATTTCTTCATCATTTTCTGCATCTGCTTGAACTGGTCCATGAGGCGGTTCACCTCGGACACCGGGCGACCGGATCCCTTGGCAATGCGCGCGCGGCGCGACCCGTTGAGCAGGGCCGGCTTCTGGCGCTCTGCCATGGTCATGGACAGCACAATTGCCTCCACGTGCTTGAGACGCTTGGGATCCATCTTGGCATCCTTGAGCGCCTTTGTGTTCACTCCCGGCACGAGCTTGAGCAGGTTCTCCATGGGGCCGAGCTTCTGCATCTGGCGCATCGCGGAGAGGAAGTCGTTCAGGTCCATCCCCTCCTTGCGCACCTTCTTTTCGAGCTTCTTGGCCTCATCGTGGTCGAACGATTCCTGCGCCTTCTCCACGAGCGACACGATGTCGCCCATTTGCAGGATGCGGCCGGCCATGCGCTCCGGGTGAAACTCCTCGAGCGCATCCACTTTTTCGCCCACACCGATGTACTTGATGGGCTTCTTGGTGACACCATAGATCGATAGCGCGGCGCCACCGCGCGCGTCACCGTCGAGCTTGGTGAGCGTCACGCCGGTGATGCTGAGCGCTTCGTCGAAGCCCTGCGCAATCTTCACCGCTTCCTGGCCGGTCATGCCGTCCACGACGAGCATGATCTCGTCGGGCTTGATGGCCGCCTTGAGCCGCTTGAGCTCGTCCATGAGATCGGAGTCGATCTGCAGGCGACCGGCGGTGTCCACGATCACGACTTTGTCGCGCGCCCGCGTGGCTTCCTCAATGCCGGCCTTGGCGATCTTCACCACGTCCTGCGTGCTGCGGTCGGCATACACGGGCACATCGAGCTGCTTGCCCAGAACTTCGAGCTGGTCAATGGCGGCTGGACGATACACATCGGCCGCGACCAGGCGGGTGCTCTTGCCTTCGGCCTTGAGGCGGCGCGCGAGCTTCGCGGCCGTGGTGGTTTTACCCGAGCCCTGCAGGCCGACCATCATGATGATGGTGGGCGGCACCGTGCTGATTTTCAGCCCTTCACGCCGCTCGCCGAGCATGGCGGTGAGCTCGTCGTGCACGATCTTGACGATCTGCTGTTCGGGACGCACCTGCTTGAGCGCGAGCGCGCCGATGGCCTTCTTCTCGACTTTTTCCAGGAACTCCCGGGTAAGCGCGAAGTTGACGTCGGCTTCAAGGAGGACGCGGCGCACTTCGCGCAGGCCTTCCTTGATGTCGGCTTCATTGAGGACGCCTTTCCCGCGCAGGCGGGCAAAGACCGATCCGAGTTTGTCTGAGAGCTCGTCGAACATAGCCTTCAAATATAGGCGCGGCAGGCAGTGGGGGACAAGCGGGTGTCCACACCCGACGCCAAGGCTACCGGGCGACGCGAGCGGTCGACCTCCGGGATGCCCCTAACCGTCCCGCCACCGCCGCGATCGGCCGCTACCGAACGAACGCGCACGCAACCGGGTGGTCGCGTGCGCGTTCGAATGGGCCTGCGACCGATCGGCGGGCCGATCGGCGGAACTGCAGGACGCGTGTTACGGCGTGGTCATGGTCAGACCCGACACCGTGGCGTCGGTGTTGTGGCCAAAACGCATGCCGAACATGCCATCGGTGCTCTTGAGCTTGCCGGCGCCAATCACCGCCGACTTCGGGTACGTGCCCACGACGGTGCCGTTGATGGAGCAGGACACGTTGTCACCCTTCACGCTCATGGCGATTTCCTGCGTGACCGGCGCCATCTTGGCCGCAGCCTTGTGCACCGCCGGGCTGGCCTCGCCGCGGCCGTTCATCTGGAACGGCTCCGGGCCCATGCCGCGCACGATGAAGTTGCCGTTGCCGTACGCCGCGCAGTACAGGTAGCTCTGCGTGGCGGTGCCGAGATCGTTGCCGGCGATCACGATGCCGTACGGATGCGGATGTGAGTTCACATTCATGTACTCCGGCTCCGTGAACGTGGCCTTCACGGTGTAGTCGCCCTTGGCCATGTTGGCGGGATTCCAGTACGTGACAGCGGGGCCGGTCACCACATCCATCACCTTGCCGTCCATGGACAGCTTGGCATTCTCGAGCTTCATACCGGCGGCCGTTTCCTTGGCATCGATGACGCCGGTCCAGCCGGGAATCATTACACCGCCACCGGCCACCGTGCGCGACTCTTCGCCGGCCTGTGCCGAGAGCAGCTGCGGCACCACCAGCACGGCCGCGAAAGCGAGCATCGAACTGTTCTTCAAACGCATGATTGAGTTTCCTCTGGAGAAGTGGACCTGCACCGGCGTGACGCTGTGCCGAATGTGTGGTGCGGGGGGGCGTTCGTCGAGCCCTGCGGTTCCCCATACCCGCCCGATGGCCTGGAGTTGCGCGCCGTCGCCCGCGAGGTTGCCCGCGAGGTTGCCCGCGAGGTTGCCCGCGAAGTGACCCACGTCGCGCAGTCCGGAACGGTCGCGCTATCCGATTGCGGAAGGACCGATCACGGGACGCTGCTCCCCCGCGTATCCCTCCGCAAGCGAGACGGCCACACGGGTGATCAGGTCGTACGGCATTGCATCGGTGAGTGGGAACTTCAGGTTGCCCTTGGGCCCAAGGTAGGGGGCCAGCTCGCGAAGCAGCGCATCCGGTCCGCGAACCGGCGGATACACCCCAATGTGATGCTTGAAGGCCGCGAAGTAGAAAAACGTACGTTGGTGGCGAAACGCCGGCATCCGATAGGCCATCACCGGCTTCGCGCCGGGGACGGCCTCCTGCACGCGCCGCTGAATCTCCCGCAGGATCGGCTGGACGGCGGCTGCCGCCGCCGCAATATGCACGGCCACGCTGGTCGCCCCATCCGAAGGAACTCGGTCGAGCGCTGGTTTCGCCATGCTCGTCAGCCCGCCAGCGCCGCGCGCATCGCGGCCGCGAACCGGCCCGCATCCGCCACACGCAGTCCGCAGATACCAATACGAATCCCATCCGCGAGCGGGACTACGTAGACGCCCTCAGCCGCCAGGCGCGCCGTCAGCCCCTGCGGATCGGGCACGGACAGCGTCACAAAAAATCCCCCGTCCCAGGGAGCACCGGGCAATCCCTCTGACTTGAGCGCGGCATCCAGCGCGTCCGCGCGGCTGGCCAGCATGCCGCGCCAATAGGCGTGCTCCTCCTCCAGCGCCGCCGTCGCCTCGGCGCTGGCCTGCATGCGCAGCAGCACGCTCATGGGCGCGCGTGCGCAGTTGGAGAACGTCCCGCGGCACGTCGTGGCGAGCGCCGACGCCAGCGCCTGATCGTCACACCACGGGAACACGAGCGCACCCGCGCGCGCACCGTAGAGCGTGTGCGATTTGCTCATGCTCAGGCACGCGCCCACGAGCACCCGACCGTCCTCACCGCAAGCGCGATAGTCGTCGAGCGCCTCCCGCACCGCGTGCGGGTCACGTGCGTAGTCGGGGTAGGCCACATCGAGCAGCAGCGTGATCGCCCCCTGGCTCGAGAGCTCCTGCAGCATGGCAATCATCGCGCGGCGATCGCTGGTGGACAGGCTGCGACCTGTCGGGTTCTGACAGGGATCATTCAGCCAGAGCATGATGAGGCCCAGTGCCGCGAGGATCTCGGTAGCTTTGAAACGCCACGCGTCGAGATCGAGCGCCGCACCGGCGGCGGCGTGCGGCACCGTCTCCAACTGGACCCCGTTCTCGGCGGCCAGCGTGGCGTACGGCCCCCAGAACGGCGCCACGGTGAGCAGGCGCTGGCCGGGCTCCAGCAGGTTGCGGATGCTCAGCGCCAAGGCCCCGGTGCCGCCGGGTGTGGCAACGCCCGCGCCATAAGTGGTGACCGAGGGCCAATATCGCTGCGTCAGCGCGAGCAGGAATTTCGGGTCGCCGGCGATGGGCGCGTAGGGCGCGATTTCTGGCATCGTCAGCAGCGGGAACTGTGACATCACCGACTCCAACGCGACGAACTTGCCGGCGTCGTCCAGCAGCGCGCCCATCGCCGCGTTGATGACCGGCAGCCCCTCGGCGGCGCGCCGCTGGGCGGCGGCGTTGGCCGCGAAGATCGGGTCGGCACCTTCGAAGTGGCGACGGGAGGCAATCAGCTGTGCTGGCATGGCGCGGCAGGAAGCGGGATGGCGAAGGCGCGGTGACCAGGCACCGCCGACTGCGCTGCAATATGGTGGCGGAGCGCGCATGTGTCGCCCGCAGCCCACAATCAGGACCGTGTCGGCAGCGTGACGATTAGGGGCGCAGAGACTGCAAGTCCCGGTGAGTACACGATTTGCGCGGAGACTCGCGATCCATACATTCTCCTCGGCTCATCATTTGTTGCGTTTCGACCGATACTCTAGTGTGAGCGAAGGCGTGGCGCCGAGGCCACGCCCGACTGTCTCTTGGGCCCGGGTCTCGGTATTGCGCCCGTTGCCTGCCGCCCCTGCCCCACCCGCCGTGTCCCGACCCGCCTCCCGGTTCCCCGCGCTGCCGATGCCGCGCGGACAGAAAAAGGAAGAGATTCTCCGCTCGGAGCTGCCGCCGACACTGCCGCTGATGGCGTTGCGGAGCACGATCGTCTTTCCGCTCGGCACCATCGCCGTGCAGATGGGCGCTCCCGAAAATCTGGCGCTGCTGCGTGCCCACGAGGAGTCGGGGCTGATCGTCGCGCTGGTCGTCGCCGGTGCCGACCAGGAGGACCCGATTGACCCGCACACCTTTATTGGCAAGGTGGCGGTGGCCGCTCGCGTGCATGAGCGCATCAACCTGCCGGGCGACACGGTTCAGATCACGCTGCAGGGGCTGCGGCGCATCACCTTGGACGACATCGACCAGACGCAGCCGTTCGTCGTGGCGCGAGTGCAGGGCGCGCGTGAAACACCGGCCGACCCGAGTGAGCTCGATGAACTCGTCGCACGCACCGTCTCGGCCGCGGAGACACTCGCCGAGCTCATTGAGCGCATTCCGGCTGAAGTGCCGCAGGTGCTCAAAATGAACGTGTCCGACCCGGGCCGCTTTGCCGACCTCGCGGCCACCAACATGAACCTGCGCATCGCCGACAAGGACGAGGTCCTGCAGCGTCTCGACATCGGGCAGCGCATTCGTTTCATTCTCTCGCGCTTGGAGCGCGAGGTGGCGCGGGCACGCGTGATGGAAGACGTGAAAAAGCAGACCGAAGTCAAGATTGAGGAACACCAGCGGGAGTTCTACCTGCGCCAGCAGTTGCGGGCGATCCAGTCGGAGCTCGGCGAGGCCGATCCCAACGAGAAGGAAGCGGTCGAGCTGCTGCGTCGCGTGGAAGAAGCCAAGCTGCCGGAGAAGGTGGCTGTGGAGGCGCGCCGCGAGACCGAACGGCTGCGCATGCTTTCACCGGCGAGCAGCGAGTACCAGGTGTTGCGCACCTATCTGGACACACTGCTGGCTCTGCCCTGGCATGAACGATCGGCCAATGACGCCGATATCGCGCTCGAAAAGGTGGAAGCAGCGCTCGAGGATCGCCACTACGGACTGGACGAAGCGAAGGAACGCATCACGGAGTACCTCGCCGTGCGGAAGCTGCGTGGTGGCGATCCCAACGGACCCATTCTCTGTTTCGTGGGTCCGCCAGGCACGGGCAAGACGTCACTCGGCGAGGCAATTGCCAACAGCATCGGACGCGCGTTCTATCGCATTTCGGTTGGCGGTGTGCGCGATGAGGCGGAGATTCGCGGCCATCGCCGTACGTATGTGGGCGCCATGCCGGGCATGCTGCTGCAGGCGCTGCGCCGCGTGCAGGTGCGCGATCCCGTCATCATGATCGACGAGATCGACAAGATGGGCAACGGCGGCGCGAGTGGTGATCCCACGGCGGCCATGCTCGAGGTGCTGGATCCCGCGCAGAACGACAGCTTCGTGGACCACTACCTCAACCTGCCGTTCGACCTGTCGTCGGTGCTGTTCATCTGCACGGCCAACAACCTGTACGATATTCCGCCGGCGCTGCGCGACCGCATGGAAGTCATCCGCATCGCCGGCTACACGATCGAAGAAAAAGTGGAGATCGCCGAACGGTACCTCATGCCGCGATTGCTCGCGGACCACGGGCTCGAGCCGGTTGACCTCTCGCTTTCATCAGCGCTGCTGGGACACATCACCGCGCGCTACTCGCGCGAGGCCGGTCTGCGCGCGTTCGAGCGTTGCATCGCGTCGGTGCTGCGCAAGCGGGCGCGCGCCAAAGCCGACGGTGACGAGAGCACGTGGGAGATCGATGTGCCCAAGCTCGAGGACATCCTTGGCGCACCGCGGTACAGCCTCGAGGAAGCGGAGAAAGAACCCGAAATCGGTGCGGTCACCGGACTCGCGTGGACGAGCACCGGCGGAGAACTCATGACGATCGAGGCGCTGCGCATGGTGGGCTCGGGCAAGCTCACGGTCACCGGACAACTCGGTGGCGTGATGCGTGAGTCGGTGGACGCGGCTTATTCCTTCGTGCGATCGCGCGCGACCACGCTCGCCATCAACGAGGTGATGTTCCGCGAGTCCGACCTGCACCTGCACTTTCCGGCTGGCGCCATTCCCAAGGACGGACCGTCCGCGGGCATCGCTGTGACCTTGGCGCTCGCGAGCGCGCTGTCGGGTCGCCCCGTGCGTCGTGATGTGGCGCTCACCGGTGAAGTCACGCTGCGTGGTCGCGTGCTCGAGATCGGCGGCGTAAAGGAAAAGGTGCTGGCCGCGTATCGCGCCGGGCTGCGGGAAGTGATTCTTCCGAAAGCCAACGAAAAAGACCTGCGCGACATTCCGGCAGAGGTGCGCGCCGGCATGGCGTTCACGTTCGCGGCCACGATGGACGAGGTGTTCCACCTGGCACTGCTCGGGAATGCCGCTGACACACCGGCTGATCGTGTCGATGACACGCTGGCGCTGGAACTCGATGACCCGACGCCGACGATCGAACCCGCCCCGCGGCCGCGCACCGCGTCAGAACGACGTCGCGAGCGCGTGCAGCAATAGTCCAACAAGTCCGCCCACCACCGTTCCGTTGATGCGGATGAACTGCAGGTCACGCCCGATCTGCAGTTCGATCTTGGCGGACGTGGCGTCCGCATCCCACTGCGCGACGGTGGTGGCAATCAGCGCAGACACCTCCTCGCGCGCCTGCTCCACCGCGTAGGTCACGATCTCCACCACCCAGCCGTCCACCTTGGCGCTCAGTGCGGGATCGGACAGCACCTTCCCGCCAATGCCGCTCAGCCAGCGCTCAATGGCATCGGGCTCGGCCTGCGTTTCTTCAGAGAGCCGGGTGGCGTAGCGCGTGATGCGTCCCTTCACGTCGGTCCACACCTCGCGCGAGAAATCGGATACCGACGGATGCTCGAGAAACTCGAGCTTGAGCTCCTCGGCGCGCGCGATCACGTCAGGCGACGTGCGAAGCGATTCGACGAAGCGCTGTACGGCCTCGTCGTAGCGCTTGCGGAGCGGATGTTCGGGGTCGGCGGAGACGGACGCGAGTGTGCTCTCCACTCCGGTCACGATGCGATCGTGCAGCCGGTTCTCCACCATGCCCGGCACCCACCACGGACTCTCCGCCTTGATCTTGTCGCGGATGAGCTCTTCGTTCTCCCCAACAAAACGTGCGGCCAAGCGCAGCGCGTCGTCGAGCAGCGACTGGTGCCGTCCACCGGCGGTGAGCAGTTCGAAGCCGCGCGCGAGCAACGGCGCAACCTGCATGGTGCGCAAACGCGCCACAACGGCCTTGTCGGCGACGGCCTGCACCTCCTCGTCGCGCAGCACGTTCACAGCGCCTGAAAGACCAGTCGCCACATGCCGTGCAATGCGCCGCGAGTTCGCCGGTTCAGCCAACCACCGCGCGGCGCGCTCGCCGAGCTTCATGGCGGCCAGCTTGCTGGCCACGACGTCGCGCTGCAGGAAATTGCGCTGCACGAAGTTCCCGAGCGCCGTCCCGATCCGATCCTTGCGCGAGGGGACAATGGCCGTGTGCGGAATCGGGATGCCGAGGGGATGTCGAAAGAGCGCGGTGACGGCGAACCAGTCCGCGATGCCACCCACCATGGCAGCTTCGGAGAACGCCCGGACCCAGGCAAGCCACGGATAGCGCGACTCGAACACCCGCGACACCACGAACAGGATGGCCACCGCGAGCAGCATGCCGGTGGCCGTGCGCTTCATGCTGACCAGTCGCTGCCGCTTGACCTCATCGGCCTCGGTGATGCGGAGCGCCGGCGGGAGCGACGTGTCGTCTGGCTCCATGCGCGGCCGGCCTACGGCTCGAGCGTGATCCGCGCGGGATCGATCAGGCCGGTGGCGTCGCCGAGCGGTGCATCGGTGATGACCACGACCGGGCGGCCCGCAAGGTCGAGCACCTGCACGAGCACGGACCGCGCTTGGGCCACGCGGCGATCGGGATTGCCGGCCACGCCCCAGAGTCGGGTGGTTGCATCTTCCGGATCGTTTGTCGCAATGCCCGGATAGCGTTTCTTGAGCCACGGGCCAAACGCGTCCACGAACTGAGCCGCTTCCACGGTGTTGTCCCAAACGCTCGCCCAGATCAATGCGTCTCCCTTGGGCAGCTCCACCAGTGCGTAGCGGTCGCCGTCCACCCCTTGGGCAGCGCGCCCGGCCTGCACTTCGTTGCCGATGTGCTGAAACAGGATGAGTCGCGTCTCGAACTCGCCAAACACGTTCGAGAAGGACACCGTCCCGCGCGTCGGTGCGGGCAGCGTGACGCGGTACGGCGTGTCGCGCTCGGGTGGCGCAATGGGTGCGTCTTCCGGTCCGAAGTAGGCGCCTTCGCTGAGCAACTGGCGCGTGGAGATCGGGAAGTCGTTGAGCACCTGATCGCCGGGGCGCCGGTACGTGAACCGGTGCACGAAGTCAGCACCGCCCGTGTAGGGAAACAGCAGTGATTCTCGCAGAATCATGGGTGCGCGTGCAAACACCGGCATGCCATCCTGCGCGTCGCGCATGGCGAGTCGGGCGCGCTCCCAGCCGCCCAGCTGCATGCCGGTGGCACCAAGTGATGCGCGCAACTGCGCGTAGACGGCCTGCCCTTCCAGGATCGCCTGCGCCGTGACCTGGCGATCGGCGTTGTCGGTGCTGTTCTGGATGGAATCAATGTTGACGTACTGATCCTGCAGCGCGTGCACGAGCTCGTGTGTGACCGTGAGCTCCACGAGTTCGGGCTTCACGTCATCGACCACGTACAGCACCTTCGTGGCGGGGTCGTAGTATCCGATGATCTGCTCTTCAAGGAGCTCGCGCAGCAACGCGCCGACGTCCACGGAATCGGGCACGAGGCCAAGCCGCTTGTAGACGCGCTCCTGACCCGACAGCGCGGTGGCCGCCCGTTCGCTGGTGAGCTGTTGCAGCAGGAACTCGCGCACCTGCGCCTTGGACCGGCTTTCGATCACTGGTGTGGTCTTGAACGTGAGGCCAACCGCATCCTCCACCTTGGGGATCGCGCGGCCCAACAGTTTGGCATAGGGTCCATCACCCACGGCGGGCGCCGATTCACAGGCGGCCAGCGACACGGTGGCCAGGGCGATCAGGACCAAAGGGTGCGGGAAGCACCGATGCATGACGACGGAAGAGTTCACAGGCCGAGGGCGCGCTCGAGGTACCAAGAGATGAGGAGTTCTCCCCAAAGCAAGGCGAGGAGCGCGGCAGGCGCAAGGAACACGCCGAACGGCACATCGGGGAACTCGAATGCCTCGCCGCGCCGCTTGGTGCGCACCCACACGATCGGGCCGACCACGAGCAGGAACAGCGCGGCTCCGAGCGCCGCACCGGCCACGATGGTGAGAAATGTGCGTGGCGGACCGAGCAACGCGCCCACGAATGCCATGAGCGTTTCGTCACCGAAGCCCATGGCTTCTTTTTTGAGGACCACTTCGCCAAGCCACCCGATGATGCGAATCGCCCCCGCACCCACGCAGGCGCCGAGGATGGCGTCCGTGGGGCTGGCAAAGTGCGTGGGCGCGTCCGAGAAGTAGAGCAGCGCCACAACGGAGGTCACGAGCCCGAACAGCAGTCCGGTGACCGTGAAGCCGTCGGGGATGAGATAGTGCTGCGCGTCGGTGAGCGCGATGCCGAGCAGGATGGTGCCGACCACGGCCACGCGCGCTGCCTCGAACGTGAACCCGAACGCCAAGGCGCAGCCCAGCCACCCGAGCGCCACCAGCAGCTCGATGAGCGGATACTGGGGCGAGATGCGCGCCTGGCAGCCGGCACACTTGCCGCCCAGTCGCACCCAACCGAAAATCGGCACATTCTCATGCCAACGGATCTGTCGCTCGCAGAATGGACAGCGCGACGGCGGTGAGACCACGCTCAGCTCCGCCGGCCAGCGTGCCACGCACACATTCAGAAAAGAGCCAAAGCAGGCGCCCACCACGAACGCGGCCAGATAGATCGGCCAGAACTGGTCGAGCGGATAGACAGCAAGCATCAGATCCCAGGGTCAGGGTACAGCGGACCGGAGCAGGTGGAGCAGGATGCCCGTCGCCACCGCAACGTTCAGTGATTCGGTTCCAGCGGCCATCGGAATGGCCACCTCGAGCGCCGCGGCCGCCGCGACCTGCGGCGACACCCCGGCTCCTTCATTCGCGACCACGAGCGCCACGCGCGACGGTCGCTCGGGGAGCGCCGCCGAAATTGGGACACCACGCGCCGCCGCCACCCAGAGCGGCACCCCGGATCGCTCCAGCCACTCGGCCGTGTCCGTCCAGGAGAGCGCCACCACCGGATGCGAGAACAGCGCCCCCATTGCGCTTCGGACGACTTTGGCGTTCCAGAGGTCAACGGTTCCCGGCAACGCCAGCGTCGCGGAGGCTCCGAGGGCAGCCGCCGTACGCACGATCGTGCCGACGTTTCCGGGGTCCTGCACCGCGTCGAGCACCAGCACATCCCCCCGCTCCGGTAAACCTTCGCTGGTTCTGCGGGGTATCTCCGCAATGGCCAGGATCCCCTGTGGGGCTTCCGTGTCGGCCGCGCTGGCGAAGTCCACCTCGGTCACCAGCTGCAGTGGGACTTGCCGGTTGGCGAGGGCCCGTCGCAGCTCCAACAGTCGCGGGTCGTCTGATTCCGCGCACAACACGCCGTTTATGGGCAGGTCGCTGTCAAGCAGCGCGTGCACAGTACGGATCCCCTCCGCCACAAACAGGCCGTGGCGCTCGCGTGCCTTCCGGCGCTTGAGGTCGCGGGCAAGCGACAGCAGCTTCACGTGGGTTCCGCGCGAAAAGAGGGCTGGACCGCTGGGATGGACATGGCAGATTGCACCAAAGAGTTGACGAGACATAAAAAATCGGGGTACCACCGGGGCATCAACCGGCGGATGCGCCACGCGTTGGATCACTGATCACCGCGCCCCACCGGGCGCAGGTAGAGGGATATGCGAGAGAGAGACGCTGGACACAACTCCGCGGGCACACGCCAGGGACCGCGATTCGCTGTCACGCGCCGCGCCGCGCTCCGACGCACGCGCGGCACCACCGCGATCGCGCTCGGCCTGCTGGCAGGTGCGACCACCGCCTGCGTGCCGTCCACGCAGGAAGAAGTGGCCATGGGCGCGCAGTACGCCGCGCAGATCAACCAGGAACTCCCGATCATCACCGATCCGGAGGTGACCCGGTACATCAACGTGCTTGGCGACTCGCTCGCCCGCGTGGCGGACCAGCGCAATCTGGACTGGCACTTTTATGTCGTGGACCAGCCGGACGTGAACGCCTTCGCCGTGCCCGGCGGCTACATCTACGTCAATCGTGGCCTCATCGAGCGTGCCGGTTCCATGTCGGAGCTCGCAGGGGTGCTTGGCCACGAGATCGGACACGTCACCCAGCGGCACTCCATGGAACAGATGGCCAAGTCGCAACAGGCAAACGTGGGGCTCAGCATCGGATGCCTGTTGGCGCCGCAGGTCTGCAACAGCGGTCTCGGCTCCACCGCGATTCAGCTCGGGGCGGGAGGAGCGTTTGCCAAATTCTCGCGTGATGACGAGGCCGAGGCCGATCGGGTGGGCATCGAGTACGTGGTACGCGCCGGCATCGACCCGCGCGGTGTGCCCGCCATGTTCCGCACCCTGCTGGCGGAGCGTCAGAGCAAGCCCGACGCCCTCGAGGGCATGTTCTCCACGCATCCATTGGCCGAAGATCGCGTGGAAGCCTCTGAGGCGATCATTGCCAACATCGACCCGGTCATTCTGAAGTCGCTCACCACCGACACCCGCGCCTTCGAGCAGTTCAAGGCGCGGATCAAGTCCCTGCCCGCCTCGCCACGCTCGGGAGCGCAGTGACGACATCGGCACGAGAGATGTCGGTGCCGGTGGCGCTCACCATCGCTGGATCCGACTCGGGCGGTGGTGCCGGTATCCAGGCCGACATCAAGACGTTTCAGCGATTCCAGGTGTTCGGAGCCAGCGTGATCACGGCGATCACCGCGCAGAACACGTTGGGCGTCGCCGAGTGGGAGCCGGTCTCGGCCCAGCTGGTGCAGGCCCAGTTCGACGCAGTGGTCACCGACCTGCACCCGGTCGCGATCAAGAGCGGCATGCTGGGCACGCTCACCGTGGTGGGAGCCGTAGCTGAACGCCTGGCGGGTGTGGTCGCCGCGCGGGCCGTGCCGTACGTACTCGATCCCGTTATGGTAGCCACCTCCGGCGACCTGCTCGTCAACGACGGCACCGTCCGGGCCATCCGCAAGTCGCTGGTGCCTCTCGCTGCCCTCGTGACCCCCAATCTCGACGAGGCGCAGGTCCTGCTCGACATGCCCGTGCACGATCTCGAAGGCATGGAGCGCGCAGCGCGAGCCTTGGTGGACGATCACGGCGCGGGCGCGGCGTTGGTCAAAGGCGGGCACCTTCCGGGACTCGAAATGGTGGACGTGTTGTACCTCGACGGCCAAATCGAACACTTCCGGCACCCGCGCGTGGAAACCACGAGTCTGCATGGGACCGGCTGTACGCTCAGCGCAGCGATCGCTGCGCATCTCGCGCGAGGCAACGGCATGCGCGAGGCGGTGCGCGGCTCGCTCGACTTCGTGCACCGGGCGATTCTCACCGCACCGGCGCTCGGTGGCGGACACGGGCCGCTCAACCACTGGGCCTAGCGTGCGTGGCAGCGGACGGAGACCGTCAGTCGCCGAGACCGCGCACGAAGCCGCGCACCAATTGCTCGAATCGGCCAGCCGCGTCTCGGCCCACCTGCAGCACGTCGTCGTGGGACAGGGTATCGGCTGACAGGCCCGCCGCCTTGTTGGTGATCAGCGACACCGCGACCGCGCGCATGCCGAGCGCACGGGCCACCAGGACTTCCGGCACGGTGGACATCCCCACGGCGTCGGCCCCGAACTTCTCGAGCATGCGCACCTCCGCCGGCGTCTCGTAGGTGGGGCCGAGCAGCCCCATGTAGACGCCGTCCTTGAGCTCGAAGCCCATGGAGTGCGCCACTGCGCGCATCTGGGCGCGCAGTGCCACATCGTACGGCTCGGCCATGTCCGGGAAGCGCGTGTCCCCCTTCTGGGTGGGGCCGTGCAGGGGATTCCGGAACATCATGTTGATGTGATCCGCGATCAGCATCAGGTCGCCGGGTTCAAACGTGCGGTTGATGCCGCCTGCCGCGTTGGACGCGACGTAGATGGGAGCGCCGAGGGCGTGCAGCACCCGCACGGGGAAGCCCGTCACGGCGGG
>JBBSPE010000073.1:0-20597 GCA_038259155.1 Gemmatimonadales bacterium | reverse complement strand
TCACGATCAACAAGGTGTGCGGCTCGGGCCTCAAGGCTGTGATGCTGGCCGCGCAGTCCATCAAAGCCGGCGACGCGGAGGTGATCGTGGCCGGTGGCATGGAGAGCATGTCCAACGCTCCGTATTACGTGCGTGGCATGCGCGGGGGTGTGAAGCTGGGTGATCAGGGCATGGTGGACGGCATGATCCTCGATGGCCTGCATTGCGCCAGCTGCGACGTGCACATGGGTCGCCACGCCGAGCACACGGCGCACAAGGGTGAGGTGTCGCGTGAACGGCAGGACGCATTTGCCGCGCAGTCGCACGCGCGCGCCGTGGCCGCGCAGCAGGCGGGCGCCTTTGCCGCGGAGATCGTACCAGTGGAAGTACCTGGTCGCAAAGGCTCGACCATTGTGTCCGTTGATGAGGGCCCGCGTGCCGACACCACCGCGGAGTCGCTGGCCAAGCTGCGCCCGGCATTCCCCGGCAAGGACAAATCGGAGGCGCTCTCGGTGACCGCCGGCAACGCGTCCTCGCTCAACGATGGCGCCGCGGCAGTGGTGGTGACCAGCGAGGCGTACGCCCGCAAGCACAACCTCACGATTCTCGCGCACATCACGGCCTACGCCACCGGCGCCGGCGACCCGCAGGAGCTCTTCTTTGCGCCCATCACGGCCGTCCGCAACCTGATGGCCAAGGAAGGCACGAGCATTGGAGACTACGACCTGATCGAGGCCAATGAGGCCTTCGCGTCGCAGGCGCTCGCTGACGGCGACGGCCTGGGTTGGGATGAAGCCCGCGTGAACGTGCGTGGTGGTGCGATTGCCCTCGGGCATCCCATCGGCGCCAGCGGGGCACGCGTGCTGGTGACACTGCTGCACGCGCTCGGTGATATGAAGGGCAAGAAGGGTATCGCCACGCTGTGTCTGGGTGGGGGTGACGCCGTGGCGATGGCCGTGGAGCGACGCACGACGTGACCGAGCGCCGGCCGCGTCTGACGTGGTCCAGCCCGGATCGCGCTCGGCGCGCCGGGTCTCCGTGGGTGATGGCGCCATCGGGACACCTGCGTGTGCCATGGCGCCTGTCGGTGTTCGCCATGGCCTTCGCGGCGGCGTGGGTGTTCGCCAATACGCTGCTCTATCCCGCCTTGTCGTTCGCGACGTCCTTTTTGTCGCCAGCACCGCCCTTGTATTCGTGGGTCATGTTGGCGGCCACGGCGGCCGCCTGTCTGGTCGCGATCGAGCAGGTGGACGGTCAGTCCTTCGGGGCTGACCTCGCCACGAATGCGGACGCGTGGGCTGCGCGCACACTTGCCCGCGGCGGGCTGTGGGGCGTGTTGGCTATTTCCGTGGTGCTTGGCGTCCTCATGCTCAGCGGCGGCCAGCGCGTGGAACAACTGAGCGATGACAGTGGCTGGTCCGCGCATTTGGCTACGGCCGGCCGAGCGCTGTGGCTGCTGGCGCCGGCCGCGCTCTGGGAGGAGCTCATGTTTCGCGGCTACCTCTGGCGCGTGGCGGTGGATGCGGCGAATGCCCGGGTGGCACTTTGGTCCACCAGTGTGGCGTTCGGCCTCGTACACGTGCTCAATCCGGGCGCGACCGTGCTCAGCCTGGCGGCGGTGGTGCTTGCGGGCGTGTGCCTTGGAGCGATGCGGCATTTCACCGGCAGTCTTCCGGCCGCCTGGATGGCGCACCTCGCCTGGAATTGGGTGATGGCGGCCGTCGCGCACGTGCCGGTGAGCGGCCTGCCGTTTGCGGCACCTGGCTGGCGGCTCGAGCCGGCGGGACCCGAGTGGTGGAGTGGCGGGTCCTGGGGCCCGGAAGGAGGGTTGGCGTCGTTTCTGGTGCTGCTGACGGCACTGGTGGCGACCTTGTGGTGGCGACGCCGCGCGGCCGGTGGGCCTGCGACGGCATTCTCTTCGAACTCTCGCGCGCAGACCCCGGTGGTCGCGCCGTCAAGGAGCTGAAGGCATGGGCGAAGGAACTGGAGCTGACGCGCCAACAGGCACGGCAGACGTGATTGCGGTGATCGGGGCGGGGCAGATGGGCAATGGGATCGCCCACGTGTTTGCCCAGAGTGGACACACCGTGACCATGATCGACGTGAGCGCCGAGGCGCTGGAGCGTGGTCGGGGCACGATTGCGAAGAATCTCGAGCGGCAGGTCAAGAAGGGTGCGCTGGACGCTGCGGCGGCCGACGCGGCACTGGCCCGCGTGCTCACCGCCACGTCCATCGACGCCGTGTCCACGGCCGACCTCGTGATCGAGGCGGCGACGGAGCGACGAGACCTCAAGTTCCGCCTGTTCGCCGATGCCGACCGGATTGCGCCGGCGCACGCGATCCTCGCCTCGAACACCAGCTCGATTTCCATTACCGAGATCGCGGCGCAGACGAAGCGCCCCGAGCAGGTGATCGGCATGCACTTCATGAATCCGGTGCCGGTGATGAAGCTGGTGGAGGTGATTCGCGGGCTCGCCACGAGCGACGAGACCACGCACCGCGTGATGGAGTCCGCACGTGGACTCGGCAAGACACCAGTGGAGGCCAACGACTTTCCCGGCTTCGTGGCCAATCGTATTCTCATGCCCATGATCAACGAGGCGATCTACTGCCTCATGGAGGGCGTCGGAACCGCCGAGGCCATCGATACGGTGATGAAACTGGGCATGAATCATCCCATGGGTCCGCTCACGCTGGCCGATTTCATTGGTCTGGACACCTGCCTTGCGATCATGGACGTCTTGCAGGACGGCCTTGGGGACAGCAAGTATCGCGCGTGCCCGTTGCTCCGGAAGTACGTCGCGGCGGGCTGGCTGGGTCGCAAGAGCGGCCGCGGCTTCTACGACTACCGGACGTCCTGATGGCCTTGCTTCCGCTCACCGACCTGCAGCGCGCGATCCAGCGCACCGCGCGCGACTTTGCGCAGCGCGAGCTGGCGCCGCTTGCCGCGGAGCTCGACCGCGAGGCGCGCTTTGACCACGCCCTTGTGACACGATTCTCGGAGCTGGGCTTTCTGGGCATGCTCATTCCCGAGGAATGGGACGGATTGGGGCTGGACGCCACGAGCTACCTGCTCGCCCTTGAGGAAATTGCCGTGGCGGATGCCTCGGCCGCGGTGCTCATGAGCGTGCACAACTCGCTGCCCACGCAGATGCTGCTGCACTACGGCAACGACGCGCAGCGCGAGACGTTCCTCAAGCCGATGGCCCGCGGCGAACTGTTGGGTGCGTTTGCGCTGTCCGAGCCGGACGCGGGCAGCGACGCGGCTGGCTTGCGTACGCAGGCGGTGCGAGACGGTGATGACTACGTGCTCACCGGTACCAAGGCCTGGGTCTCGCATGGCACACACGCCGACGTGATTCTCGCCATGGCGCGCACGGATACGAGTGATGCCCGCAAGGGCGCCAAGGGGATCTCCACGTTCATCCTCACGCCCGATCTGCCCGGGTTCTCGGTGGGCAAGAAGGAAGACAAGATGGGGCTGCGGTCGTCCCCCACCGTGCAGATCACGCTGGACGGGTGCCGAGTGCCGGCCGACCGTCTGGTGGGGGAGGAGGGGCGCGGCTTCACCTACGCGCTCGCCTCCCTCGATCACGGACGGTTGGGTATTGCTGCGCAGGCCATCGGCATCGCCCGGGCCGCGCTGGAGGCGGCCGGTCGCTACGCCACGGAGCGCAAGCAGTTTGGTGAGCCGATTGCCAGTTTTCAGGCCATCCAGTTCAAGCTGGCCGACATGGCCACCCGCATCACGGCCGCGCGCACGCTCTTGCATGCCGCCGCGGCAGCGAAAGAGCGCGGGGAACGCGTCACCCGGTTTTCCTCCATGGCGAAGCTTTTCGCCTCGGAAACGGCCATGTGGGCCACCAGCGAGGCCGTGCAGATCCACGGCGGCTATGGCTACGTGACCGACTATCCCGTCGAGCGCCATTTTCGGGACGCCAAAGTCACCGAGATTTATGAAGGCACCTCGGAGATTCAGCGCATCGTGATTGCGCGCGACCTTCTCGCCGCTGTGTCGCAGCCTGACATGGACGGCACTCTTACCGACTGACCAACCATGCGCTTCTTCGAGAAGATCGCTGAGATGGGCCACGAGCAGGTTGTGATGTGTCACGACCGGGCGAGCGGCTACCGCGGCATCATCGCGGTGCACGACACCACACTGGGGCCCGCACTGGGCGGGCTGCGCTTTTTCAACTATGCCTCGGACGAGGACGCGTTTGTGGACGCGTTGCGCCTCTCTCGCGGCATGACGTACAAGAATGCCGTGGCCGGACTGAATCTCGGGGGCGGCAAAGCCGTGATGATCGGCGACAACCGCACCGCCAACCGTGAGATGCTCTTTCGCGCGCACGGTCGGTTTGTGGATTCGCTGGGCGGTCGCTACATCACGGCCGAGGACGTGGGCACGAGTGTCGAAGACATGGACTTCGTGCACATGGAGACCAAGTACGTCACGGGCATCGGATCCAAGTCGGGTGATCCCTCGAGCGTGACGGCGCACGGCGTGTTCCGCGCCATCGAGGCCTGCGCGCAGGAGCGCTGGGGCAGCACCAAGCTGGAAGGAAAGCGTGTGGCGCTGCAGGGGTGCGGACACGTGGGCTACCATCTCGCGCGCGAACTGTTCGCCGCCGGCGCGTCGCTCGTGATCACGGACATCGATGAGTTCCGCATGAAGAAGGTGGTGGACGCGACCGGTGCCGAGGTGGTGGAGGCCGATGCGATTTACGGACAGAAAGCGGACATTTTTGCGCCATGCGCCATGGGTGGCGTGATCAATGACAAGACCATTCCGCAACTGCGCGTGGAGATCGTGGCTGGTGCGTCCAACAATCAGTTGCTCGAAGACCGGCACGGTGACGAACTCGCGGAGAAGGGCATCCTGTACGCGCCGGACTACGTGGTGAACGCCGGCGGCGTGATCAACGTGTACAGCGAGCTCACGGGCTGGACGCGGGATCGTGCACTGCGGAAGGCAGACGAGATTTTTGAGACGGTGCTGAGCGTGTTTGAATTGGCCCGTCGCGACGGCGTGCCCACCTACAAGGCCGCTGATCTGGTGGCCGAGCGACGCATTGCGGCGGTGCGCTCAATGGTGCGGCAGTGGCCGCAATACCCCAACAAGGAGACCTGAGCGCGTGAGCGCCCGGGAACACGACATGGCGGAGCGAATCCCGATTGCGTCGGATCATGCCGGCTACGAGATGAAGGAGCGGCTGCGCGCGGTGCTGGCCGATGCTGGTTACGACGTGCAGGACATCGGCACGCACGGTACGGCGAGCACCGACTACGCCGACTACGCGCATCCCCTGGCCGATGAAGTGTCGTCGGGTCGGGCCAAACGTGGTGTGCTGCTGTGCGGCACAGGGCTTGGCATGTCGTACGTGGCCAACCGGTATCCCGGTGTGCGCGCGGCCGTGTCGTGGAGTCCGGACATCGCGGAGCTGGCGCGCAAGCACAACGACGCCAACGTGCTGGTGCTGCCGGCGCGCTTCGTGTCCGACGAAGATGCGATCGCCATTCTGCACCGCTGGCTCGACACGGAGTTCGAGGGGGGTCGGCACGAGCGTCGCGTGGAGAAGATCGAGCGAACGGACGCCGGCGCCGACACGTCAGCGGTGGAGGCACAATGAGCGACAGCCTGGGAGGGGTGATGGCGAACGGAGCGCGCGCGGAAGCCGGTGCACCTGTGCACGACGCATCGCGGTGGGCGGCGTGGGATCGGTGTCCGCCGGGAGATGCGCTACAGGCCGCGGACCCGGTGATCGCCAGCTTGATTGCGCAGGAGATCGCGCGCCAGAACGAAGGGCTCGAGCTCATTGCGTCGGAGAACTTCGTGTCGCCGGCGGTGCTGGAGGCCATGGGCTCGCCGCTCACCAACAAGTACGCGGAGGGGCTGCCGGGCAAGCGCTACTACGGCGGCTGCGAAATTGTGGATCAGGTGGAGCAACTGGCCATCGATCGCGCCAAGCAGCTGTTCGGGGCGGATCACGCCAACGTGCAACCGCACTCTGGTGCGTCGGCCAATGCCGCCGTGTTTCTGGCGTTTCTCAAGCCGGGCGACACCTTCCTGGGCATGGACCTCTCGCAGGGCGGACATCTCACCCACGGCTCGGCGGTGAACTTCTCGGGGCTGCTCTATCGCGCGGTGTCCTACGGCGTCACGGATGAAGGCTACATCGACTATGACATGATGCGCGCGCAGGCGCGTGAGCATCGCCCCAAAATGATCATTGCCGGTTACAGTGCGTACTCGCGCGTGATTGACTGGGAGGCCTTCGCCGAGGTCGCTCGCGAAGTTGGC
Organism: Gemmatimonadales bacterium; assembly: GCA_038259155.1. Classification (GTDB taxonomy): domain Bacteria; phylum Gemmatimonadota; class Gemmatimonadetes; order Gemmatimonadales; family Gemmatimonadaceae; genus JAABRT01. The sequence continues at coordinate 14,314 of JBBSPE010000073.1, read as the reverse complement.
GCGCTCTTTTTGGTGGACATGGCGCACTTCGCCGGGCTGGCGGCCACGGGCGTGTATCCGTCGCCCGTACCGTTCGCCGATGTTGTGACGAGCACCACACACAAGACACTGCGCGGTCCGCGCGGTGGCATCATCCTGTGCAAGCAGGAGCATGCCAAGGCCGTGGACAAGGCCGTGTTTCCCGGCTCGCAGGGTGGGCCGCTGGAACACGTGATCGCCGCGAAGGCTGTCGCGTTTCATGAGGCGCTGCAGCCCGCGTTCACGGCGTATTGCGAGCGCGTGGTGCAGAATGCGCGGCGACTCGCGGCGTCGCTCATGGATCGAGGCTTTGACGTGGTCTCCGGTGGCACGGACAACCACTTGATGCTGGTGGACTTGCGCAATCGTGGCCTGACCGGCAAGCTGGCGGAGAAGGCGCTCGACCACGCGGGTATCACGCTGAACAAGAATACGGTGCCCAAGGAGACGCAGTCGCCGTTTGTCACGAGCGGTATCCGCATTGGTACGCCGGCCGTGACCACACGTGGCATGGAGGAGGCGGCTATGGTGCGCATCGCGGAGCTCATTGACCGGGCACTGCGCGCACCAGAGGACATGGGCGCCCTGCAGGCAGTCAAAGCTGACGTCCAGCAGCTGGCCGCGCAGTTTCCGCTGTACCCGGTGCACGCGGAGCGCAAGGCATTGTGACAGCCGCCTTCAGGCTGCATCTTTTTTGAGTGGCAGTGTCGCCACGTGCCCGGCTCGCCGGGCTGCGTGGTGTGTGTATGAACGCATGAGATCCGGAGTGGGTGTGGCAGAGTTGGCGTTTCGCGAAGGCATCATGGACCAGATCCGACTGCGCGAGCAGCGGTTCGACGAGCACGCGTACCTGTTCGTGCTCGCCGCGCTGGAGTTCTGCCAGGGACGCCTCACCGAACGCCGTCACATCACCGGTGCCGAACTGGCGCACGCCTGCCGCACGCTGGCCATGGAGCGCTTTGGTGTGACGGCGCGCCTTGTGCTCGACCACTGGGGCGTGCGGGCCACGAGCGATATCGGCGACATCGTGTTCACGCTCGTGGAGCTCGGCCTGCTGATCAGTCAGCCGCAGGATCGGCGCGAGGATTTCCACGACGTGTACGACTTCGCGCAGATGTTCGAGCGCGAGTATCCCTGGAGCGCCACACAACTCGTGTGAGCACGCGCCGGTGTGAGGGGCGCCGCGGGAACACCGGCCCGCCGAGCGCGCACGCTACGTTCAGGGAGCTCATGTCTGTCGATGTGCACGTGACCACGGCGGCGCAGGCCGCGGCCCTCGATGCCTCCGTCATTGCGCGCGGCGTACCCGGTTTCGCGCTCATGCTCGCCGCTGGCACGCAAGCTGCGGCCGTGATCGCACGGCTGGCACCCGAGTCGCTCGCGCACGGCGTGCACGTGCTCGTGGGAAGCGGCAACAATGGCGGGGACGGCTATCTCGTGGCGGCGCAGCTGTCGCGTCTTGGGGTGCCGGTGCGCGTGTCCGTGGTCGCGCCGGCGCGGAGCGAGGATGCACGGCGAGCTGCTGCGCTCGCGCAGTCCGTGTTGCCAATGGGTTCCCTCACGCCGTTTGACGCGCCGGACGCGCGCGCGTCGCGTGACGGCATTGTCGTGGACGCCGTACTCGGTACTGGCGCCCGTGGTGCGTTGCGCGACGCGGCGGCCGCTGCGGCGGCCTGGTGTCGCGCGGCGCGCGAGATGGGTGCGACGATCGTGGCGCTCGACATGCCCACCGGTGTGGATGCCACCAGCGGCGAATGCCTGGCCGGGCATGTGGTGGCGGACGTCACCATTGCGTTTGGCACGTGCAAGCTCGGCGCCCTCGCGGCGCGCAGTGCGGTGGGGCGTGTCGTGATCGTGGACATCGGGCTGGGTGAGATGGACGCGAGTGGAGCGCCCGTCGCGCGCTTGGGCGAGCGGCTCGCGCTGCGCGGGCACGTGCCGGCAATCCCATGGACTGCGCACAAGGGCGTGCGAGGTCGTGTGGTCCTCACCGGCGGAGCTCGCGGCATGGCCGGCGCGACACAGTTCGCCGCGCGCGGCGCGCTGTTGAGCGGCGCGGGCTTGGTGTGGACGGTGGTGCACGAAGCGTCGATTGCCGCCATGCAGTTTGCGGTGCCGGCGGCGATGTCCGGGCCATGGCCTGAAGCGGGCGCCGGCGGCACAGACCTCGGCACAGACCTCGGCACCAACTCTCTGCAGATCACCATGCGTGACACCACGCGGGCGGCGCACGCGATTGCCGTGGGCCCAGGCCTCGGACGCGATGCACGAGCGCGCGACGTGTTCAGAGCGCTTCTCGAGGACGCCGCGAACAGCAACGCCGCGCTCGTGCTTGATGCGGATGCGCTGGTGCTGCTTGCCCGTCACCACGCCGAGCAGGACATCGGCACGCACTTCACGGCCTGTGCCGCCACGCGCCCGGTGGTGCTCACGCCGCATCACGGCGAGTTTGAGCAACTCGCGAGCGCGTTCGGCGTGCGATTCGACCGCGAGGATCTGTCTCCCGACGCGCGCTTGCAGGCCGCCGTTGCGCTTGCACAACGCCTGCAGTGCACGGTGCTCTTCAAAGGCACGCCCACCTTTTGCGTGGACGCAACGGGTGAGCGCTGGTGTGTGCCGCGAGGCAGCGCGATGCTCGCCACCGGCGGGACGGGCGATCTGCTCACGGGCGTGATCATGGCACTGCTCGCGGCTGACGGTGCGAGCGATGCGATGGCGGGGGTGCGGGCGGGTGTCGAGGCTGGTGCCGAGGCTGGTGTCGAGGCTGGTGTCGAGGCTGGTGTGAACGCCACGGGCCGCGCGGCGCTTGCGGCCGTTGCCGCGTGGGTGCACGGCGTAGCGGGCGAGCGCGCGGACGGCGGCACCGTTCGCGGCACACACATCGAAACCGTGATTGCGTCGCTCGGCGAGGCTTGGCAGGAGTTGGACACGATCATATCCGCGCCGCCCGGGGTGCTCGCGGAACTGCCACCGCTGACGTGACGCTGCGTCGCGCACGAAACGCAATCGCAACGCTGCTCGGCGCCGTCGCGCTGAGCGCGTGTGCCACGGCCGGGAGCGTGCCACCGGGAACGCTGCGCAGTGCAGGGCTCAGCATCGACGAACTGCTCCTCGTGCGGCAGCACACGCGCGTGCTGGCCGTGGCCGCGTCCGCGCGACGTGTCTTCATGTTGAGTGATCACGGACTCGCGCTGTACGACCGCACGTTCGAACGCTGGGAGCCGCCGTCGTCGGCACTGCAGGCCGATCTCGAGCGTGAGCTGTTTGTGGGAGGCTTTGGTGTCTCTCGTGGCGTCGTTCTTTCCGCCGATCCGTTCGAGGACGCCGTGTGGATTGGTGTGCCAGGCGCCGTGGTGCAGGTGCGGACCACCTCGCCGCAGCGCCCTGATGTGCGGCGCATCGCCATTGCCGGTACGCCGGAAGTGATTGCGTTTGCGCGCGGTGACGCCGGTCGCGTGCTGGTGCGTGCATCGGGGCAGTGGACCGAGCTGTCGCGGGCCGGCTTCGCTTCGCCCATCGCGGGTGGCGTGTCCACGGAATCGTTGCTGCTGCCGGCGCAGCTGGAGGCCGTCTATCGCGAGCATCCGGCGCTGCGCGGTCAGTTGGCGTTCGTGCTGCGCGAGCCGGGGAGCAGTGTCCCGCCGCGCGCCGATGCGGCGGTTGTGGCCGGCACGCTCTCGCCGGATCAGCCGAGCGAGGTGTGGATTGGCACGCGCAACGATGGCGTGTGGCGTGTGGACGCCAACTTCATGCAGGCCACGCAGCTCTCGTACGGCGTGCTCGATGAGGACGTGGGTGCGTTGGCGCTTGCCGCCGACGGGGTCTGGGCCGCGGGGCAGGGACGGACGGGCCGCTCGGGATTGACGGCGGTAGGTGCATCGCTGCAGTCGTACGAGTGGGTAGGGTCGGACGGTGGAACTGACGGTCTGCTGCCTGGCCTCTCGACGCGTGCGCTGGCGGTGCGCGGTGATCGCGCGTGGGTGGGCACCGATCGCGGGCTCATGCGGTTGTCCACGTCGATCACCGAACGCACGGCGCGGGGTGCATCGCGCAGTCGGCAGTGGGGCGCGCCGCAGGGACTGCCGGACGAACGCGTCCTGGCGGTGGTACCGCGCGCGACGGGAGCGTGGGTGGGCACCGCGCGTGGTCTGGCGTTCGTGCACGATGACGTGACAGCGGGTTCGAGCGCGTTGCCCGTCAGCGGCGCGGTGCAATCGATGGGGCTTGCCGGCAGCGCGGTGTACGCGTTGGCATTGGCCGAGGATGTGCTCTTCGTGGGAACTGATCGCGGCCTGTACGCCGTCTCGGGGTCCGCGCCGGATGCGGACGACCCGAGTCTCGCTGCAACTGACGCGCGACTGGTACTCGGCAACACGGGGCGCGTGATGGCCGCGGCGTGGAGTGATTCTGTGGTGCTCGTGGCAACCTCGAACGGCGCGTACCTGCTGCGGCGACCGCGCTCGCTCGCCGAGGTTTCCCCGCTTGACGCGAGCGTACGCCGGGACAGCGTTGCGTTGCTCGCACGCACTGACCTGGCAGCGCTCGGACCGATTGTGGCGGCGGCTGTGGACGACCGTACGGTGTGGCTTGCGGGTCCACGCGGCGTGTGGGCGAGGCCGCGGGCTGGTGGGACCGCTCGGCTGCTTCCGGCGAGCGGCGGTCCTGACACGGATTTCACCGCGCTTGTGATCGATGGGCGCTGGGCGTGGGTGGGGACGCACGCCGGCCTTATTCGCGTGGCTCGCGCGCCGGACGGGGGACTGCCATGACGGAGCTTGAGCACCCAACGCGCGGTTCAGCACGGCACACGCCCATGGCGGGCGGCGCCGAGTTTGACGCGATCCGCGCACTGATCGCGCGGTGGGGTGATCTCGCGCATGGCATTGGCGACGATGCCGCGGTTTTGCAATCGCCGCCGGGCGAGGAGCTCGTGCTCAGCACCGACAGCTCGCTGGAGCTGGTTCACTTTCGCGAGGCGTGGCTCACGCCGGAAGAGATCGGTGCGCGGGCAACGGCGGCCGCGCTCAGCGATCTGGCCGCGATGGGCGCCCGCGCGCTGGCCGTGCTCGTGTCCCTGCAGGTACCGTCTGCGTGGCGTAATCGGCTGGCGCCACTTGCCGACGGGATTGGCAGGGTGGTTCGCGACGCAGATGCTCGGATCATTGGGGGAAACCTCACACACGGCCAGCAGTTGGGGATCACGCTCACGGTGATCGGCTCGGCAGTGCGGCCGGTGCGGCGCCGTGGCGCCGCGGCCGGCGATGCGCTGTACGTGACGGGCGCGCTTGGCGGGCCGCGTGCGGCGCTGCTGGCGTGGGAGCGGGGTGAGGAGCCGGCCCCGTTTGCCCGAGCGCGTTTCGCCTCGCCGGTGGCGCGACTGCGCGAGGGGGCGTGGCTCGCCGCCGCGGGGGCGCACGCCATGATCGACGTTTCGGACGGATTGTCGGCCGACGCCGGCCATCTGGCGGCTGCTTCGGGCGTAATCTGTGAGTTGTGGCCGGATGCGCTGCCCCTGGCCGGTCCTGTGACGCCGGGGGAGGCACTGGCCAGCGGCGAGGAGTACGAGCTGCTCGTGGCGCTGGACGCCAATCTGGACCCGGCGGACTTCGCCCGCCGGTTCGGCGTGTCCCTGACGCAGGTGGGGTCCGTGCGCGCGGTTGGCGCCGATCAGGTGGCTGGCGTGGTGCTGGCCGAGCGGGAACGGGGCGGCGAGGGTCACGGTACAAACGGCGGCGCGGGGTCCGACGTCCCCACAAAGCCCGCCGCACGCGTTGATCTTCCCGCGGGGCACGACCACTTTTCGAGGTAATGCGTTCTCTCTACACGAAGCTCATCGTGGTCGCGGCAACCCTGTGGTATGGGACCATCGCGATCGTGTCGGAGCTCATCGGAGTGCGGCACGGCCAGGGCACCGTCTTTGACCGTGCCCCGCGCAACTGGGCGCGCGCCATTGCGCGTGCGGCGGGGATGCGCGTGATCACGCACGGACGCGAGTCCATCGACACGTCGCGACCACACGTGTACGTGGTGAACCACGTGAGCATCATGGACATCCCGGCGATCCTGCACGCGGTGCCCGACCATGGCTTCGTGGCCAAGCGTGAGCTCGAATCCATTCCGTTCTTTGGGGCTGCGGCGCGCGCGGTGGGCGTGGTGTACATCGATCGAGAGAATCGCAAGTCGGCCTTCACCGCGTACGAGGAAGCGGCCGACAAGGTGCGCGATGGGCGCTCGGTGATCGTGTTTCCCGAGGGCACTCGCGGTTCCAGCTACGCGGTGCGTCCATTCAAGAAGGGTCCGTTCGTGCTCGCCATTCGCGCGGGCGTTCCCATCGTGCCGGTGATCATGCACGGGACGATCGAGGTGACGCCCAACGGCACCACGCACGTCACACCCGGTGAGGTGCACGTCCACATGCTCGAGGCGATTCCCACTGCGGGGCTGTCGTACGACGATCGGAATATGCTGGCCGATCGTGTGCGCGACAGCATGATTGCCGCCATGCAGCGCCTGTATGCCGTCGTGCCCCCCGATGCGCCGCGGCCTGTGTCCGCCGAGCGCGCGCCGTCCCCGACGTCGCGGGTGAACGCGGGCGATCGTTCCAGTTCGTCTCCATACTTGTCTCCCTGACGTTGCTGTCCTTCACTCCCCTCGATCCGACATAGATCCCATGGCCTCCATCGTTTCCATCACCGCGCGCGAGATCCTCGACAGTCGCGGCAATCCCACTGTCGAAGCCGACGTCCATCTTGAAAGTGGCGTGGCGGGACGCGCGTCCGTGCCCAGCGGCGCCAGCACTGGTGAGCGCGAGGCCGTGGAGCTGCGCGACGGGGAAGCGGATCGCTACCTCGGCAAGGGCGTGCAGGCGGCGGTCGCGCATATCGTGGACAGCATCGGCCCCGCGCTCGAAGGCATGGACGCCACCGATCAGGTGGGCATCGATCAGGCCATGCTCGAACTCGACGGCACCGAGAACAAGGCCAAGCTGGGCGCCAATGCCATTCTCGCCGTGTCGCTCGCGACGGCGCGTGCGGCGAGTGCGGAAGTGGGGCTGCCGCTGTATCGCTATCTCGGCGGCCCGATGGCGCGCACGTTGCCCGTGCCCATGATGAACATTCTCAACGGCGGCGCGCACGCGACGAATACGGTGGACTTCCAGGAGTTCATGATCCTGCCGGTGGGCGCCGAAGATTTTGCGGACGCACTGCGCATGGGCGCCGAAGTGTTCCACGCACTCAAGAAGGTGCTCGTGTCGCGCAAGCTGGCCACGGGCGTGGGTGACGAAGGCGGTTTTGCGCCGGACCTCAAGAGCGACGAAGAAGCGCTGCAGATCATTGTGCACGCCATCGAGCAGGCAGGCTATCAGCCCGGCACCGAAATCGCGCTCGGACTCGATTGTGCGGCCAGCGAACTGTTCAAGGATGGCAGTTACCAGTTCGTGAAGAGTGGCGGTATGCGTCGCTCGCGCGAGGAAATGGTGGAGCTCTACAGCAAGTGGCTGGAGACGTATCCCATTGTGTCGATCGAAGACGGCATGGCCGAGAATGATTGGGAAGGGTGGCAGATGCTCACGGCGGCGGTCGGGGATCGGTGCCAGCTGGTGGGCGACGACGTGTTCTGCACGAACACCGCGATCCTCGCCAAGGGCATCGAGGCCGAAGTCGCGAATGCGATTCTCATCAAGGTGAACCAGATCGGCACGCTCACCGAGACGTTCGAAGCGATCGACCTCGCGCGAGCGGCGGGTTACAACTCCATCATCTCGCATCGCTCGGGTGAGACGGAGGACACGTTCATTGCCGACCTGGCGGTGGCCACGGGCGTGGGTCAGATCAAAACCGGTGCGCCCTCGCGTTCCGATCGTGTGGCCAAGTACAACCAGCTGCTGCGCATCGAGGAGCAGTTGGGCGGCACGGGCGAGTTCCCGGGCGGCGCGATCTTCGGGCTCTGAGCATTGCGTGGCAACAGGCACACGCAAGACCACCACGCGGGCCGGCGTCACGCCCACGGAGCGATTGGTGCGCCGGGTGTCGCTGTGGGCGGCCGTGGTGGCGTTGGTCGCGTTCGCGTTGGCGGGCGGCGAATACGGCACGCTTGAGCTGTTGGACCGCACCCGTCGGCGCGAGGCGCTGGAGTTGCGTGTGCAGGAGCTGCAGGCCGTGGTGGATTCGCTCGAGACGGAGTTGGCGCTGGTACAGAAAGATCCAGTGACGCTCGAGCGCATTGCGCGCGAGGAGTACGGGATGGTGCGCGGCGACAAGGAGCTGCTGTACCGGTTTGCGGATGACGAGCCCGTGCCGGCGGATACCGGCGGTGGGTGACGGGGCGCGTTTGCTGCAACGGGCGCAGGAACTGGGCCTGCTCGGGCCTTGACTTGGTGTGCGGTACCGGCGAAGTTAGGGGACTGACGCGGGGTGGAGCAGTCTGGTAGCTCGTCGGGCTCATAACCCGAAGGTCGCGGGTTCAAATCCCGCCCCCGCCATGAGAAATGGCCGGTCCTCACGGGCCGGCTGTTTTTCGTTGGAGGCATTGAGTCTTGGTTTGTGTGCTGGGTCTGGCAGGGTAGCTCAGCTGGTTAGAGCGCACGACTCATAATCGTGAGGTCGAGAGTTCGAGTCTCTCTCCTGCTATTCGGAAGTACTTGTTGTGCAATAGCTCACGGAATCGCCTCTTCGGAAACGGAGGGGCGTTCGTGTTTTGGGGGACATTCAGGGGGATTCGATCGTGAGGGGTCTCGCCGTCTATGCGGCTGCGCTATTCGCCGGAGCAGCCGCGGCGCCCTGATCATGGCTTGGCGCGCGCGCCAACACCCACGCGACCCCGCCGCTAGCCGATCTGAAGCGCAACGCCACGTGGCGCGGCAAGCCGAGTGTAGTCGACCTCGAGCTGCAAAGCGCCTTACGCGATCGCGAATGTTTGCGAAATCCGTTTGGTCAGTCGAGCAGTCGGTATCCGAGTATCCACGGGAGCGCGATGTAGAAGGCCCGCGATCCTAGCAAGGAGGGCCAGCGAAGCGCGCCATGAGTGCCATTGTGCAACCGTTACCCCACGGTCCAGGTCGCTTGCCATCGCTGTGCCATCGCTGGATGTTGGTTCTTGCTTGCTGAACGCATGCCCACCACGCGAACCGAGAGACCATTGAACATCAAGGCAACCTCCGCGCTGCTTGCGCTGCTGCTCGCTTCGGCCCCGCTGGCCGCGCAACCTTCGTTCACCGATGGATCCGATCCTTCAGCGGCAACGGAGGCGATGGGAGTCGGAGACCTCTCCCAAGTTTGGATCGGTCAGACGTTTGTCGCACGGGCAACGACACTGTCGAAGGTTTCCTTCTGGTTCACCCAGGGCGTGCGATCGGTACCCGGATGGGACTATGTCAATTGGTTCTACTTCACCAAAGGCGCCGAAACGTATAGCGAAGAAAACAATTATGAATTCATGTTCTACCGCACGATGCGCCCGAAGCCAGCCGGATTCTACGGTCGTCGGGACATCTGGTTTGGCACTCCGCTAGAACTGGTGGTCGGACAGACGTACAACTTCGGAATGGCCGTCTCCGATTGCGGGATCAGCTACTCCAAGGCGAACGCGTGCGCTGGTGGTTTTGGCGCCCCCGCTGGCCCGATTCCCAATGACGGTAGCATGGTAGACGTCACGTTTGAGGACGCGTATGACGACGGCTACATGCTCTATTCTGAGGCTGAAACTGGCGGCGCCATCCGGGACCGCGACATGCGATTCGTCCTGACATACGGTGTGCCCGAACCGGCGACGCTGGGTCTCGTCCTCGTCGCGCTGCTCGGCCTCGTCGGGACGACGCTTCGTCATCGGCGGGCGGGACGCGGGCGGCTGTAGCCTGCAGCGTTTGAACCCCTGCCACCACCCGACAGGGCCAGGTTCGTGGTGCTCCCGTCGGCGCGCTGTTGAAGTTTTCGCTCGGCGTCGCAATGCCGGGCTGGCCTAGCCCTTGGCACCGGGACGTGTCCATGGATCACGTCCGTCGTCTCGCTCGCTATATCCCGCCGGCAAGCGCGGCCGGTCCATCCGGGAAGCTCGGGTGAACGCTCAACGCTCGGCTTCACCCCGCACGGCTGCAGCGGGTGATCATTTCATCCTGTAGCCCTGCGGCGAGGTCTGCGGCTGTTTGGTGGTCATCTATAGGTACGCTTCTGCCGCGTTGCCACTGTGCAACCTCGCCCGGGGTACAACCAGCGAGTCCGCTGTGCGGCCGATTGTCGTCGTAGTCCACCCGGAACGCTTCGATCGTGCCCTGCGCGTCGTCGGGATCGATGAACCGACTTGCATTGTGGCGCTGTTCGTACAGGCGACCATTGACGCTCTCGCGGAAGCCGTGAGGCACCGGCCTTCCCGGCTCGATGCACTGCAACGTCACGCTGCGCAGGTGCGCCACGGATCGAGGGCATCGCGACACTCGCGACAGCCGTCGTCGGCCACCGAGAATGCGCGGAACCTCCGCCCGTCCGCCAAGGCGTCGCTAACGAAGTTCATGCTCCAACGGATAGTCGCGCGAAGGGGGAGTACTCCGCGTCACGCACTCAACCGCGACGCGTTTCCGCGGGCGACGACGCACCGACAACCGCTCGTCGTGTAGCGATGTGAAGAGCGTGAAAACTGGTCCTTCGCGACCCGCAGAAGCAGCGCTTGCTCGGCCTCCCGGCGCTTCGCCTCGCTCGCCTACAGGCCACCGTACGTCGTCCTGCAGCGATCCAGCGTTTGCTGCGTATCTCCATCGGGTGCGCACGAGATCGACGATCCTTCGCGTCCGCTTCCCTCTCGTGTAGCCCGTAGTGAACTGCGTCACAACGCGAGGTCAGGGCACCGCCGTTTCCAAGATCTTGCGGGTGATCAGCTGCCGTCGTATATCCGCGTTGTCGCAGGTGAGTTGGTCCTGTTCGAGCGTCCCACTCCGCGCACGTCATCGCTTCGCCCACCGCGAACCCGGCCCCGGCACATGATGAGTAGAGGCAGTCACCCTTGCTGCAGGGAGGCACGCCCATGACTGCCTCTCGTGTGTTCGTTGTGGCCGCGCTCCTCCTGAGCGCCACCACCACCACCACAGCGTCGCGTGCCGAAGCGCAGGGATCGCGCATTGCGCCGAATCAGACCGACCAAGCGCGCGTCGGTGCGCAGTACCTCAAGCGCGAAGTCGTCATCCCCATGCGCGACGGGACCAAGCTGTTCACCGCGATCTACACGCCTCGCGACACGAGCAAGCGGGTGCCGGTGCTGCTGATGCGCACCCCGTACAGCGTCGCGCCGTACGGCGAAACGTCCTATCCGGCGCAGTTGGGACCGTTTCCCGGTCTCGATGCGGAAGGCTGGATCTTCATCTATCAAGATGTGCGCGGGCGGTACATGAGTGAGGGATATCACGCATTCATGACGCCGAACAAAGGTCCGAACCGCAAGGCCGGCGATCTCGACGAGTCCACTGACACCTACGACACCATTGAATGGGTGCTCAAGAACGTCTCGCACCACAACGGACGCGTGGGTTCGTGGGGCAACTCGGCACCGGGCTTCTTTGTGGCTGCCGGAATGATCGACGCGCATCCGGCGCTCAAGCTTGCCTATCCGTCCGCGCCCATGGTTGACTGGTGGCTGGGTGACGATCGTCATATGAATGGGCTCTTCAAGTTGTCGCAGACCGCCAACTTCATGAAGAACTTCGATCAACCGCGCACCGGTCCCATCACCAGCTACCCGGCAGGCCCAAACCCTGGCACCACCGACGGCTACGCCTGGCACCTCGGCATGGGCGCCTTCTCCAACTACGGCCCCCGCTTCATGCAGAACCGCGTCGCCTTCTGGGACTCCATCGCGGCGCACCCGGATTATGATGCCTTCTGGCAGGCGCGGTCGCTCTGGAAGCACGCGAAGAACATCACGCCGGCCGTGCTGCTCGTTGGCGGCTGGTACGATGTGGAAGATCCCTATGGGATGCTGCGGCTCAACAAGAGCATGCAGGAGGACAGCAAGAGCACCAACCTGATGTTCGTCGTGGGGCCCTGGTCACACGGCGGATGGAATCGCGCCGACTTCCCGACCTTCGGTGCGTTCACGAATGGAGGCCCCACCGGCAAGTTCTTTCGCGACTCGGTCGGTATGCCAGCGTTCCGCTGCCTGCTCAAGGATGACTGCAGCGGCCAGCGGTTCGGAGGAGCACTCGCCTTCGAGGCGGGCACGAATCAATGGCGTCGCTTCGACGCGTGGCCACCCAAAGCCGCCACACCGCGAGCGCTGTATCTGCGCGAGAACGGAGGCGTGTCCTTTGACGCTCCCACAGGCACGCAAACCGCCTTTGCCGACCGGTATGTGAGCGACCCGGCGAAGCCCGTGCCGTACACCATGGGCGTGACGTTCGGATTCAACGCACAGTACCCCACCGAAGACCAGCGCTTTGCCTCGCGTCGCCCTGACGTGCTGACGTATCGCTCCGCCGTGCTCACGAGTGACATCACCGTCGCGGGTCCGGTGTCCGCCTTGCTGCACGTCGCGAGCAGCGGGACCGACGCCGACTTCGTCGTGAAGCTCGTCGATCAGTATCCCGCTGATGCGGCGCCGGAATATGACGGGGGGCCACGTCTCGACGGCTATGAGCGGCTCGTGCGGCCTGGCGTGGCGCGGGCACGCTGGCGCAAGGGCTTCGACCAGAATGTCCCGCTTGTCGTGGACATGGCCGACACCATGCGCGTGCCACTCGATGATGTCTTCCACACGTTCAAGAAGGGACATCGCATTGTCGTACAGGTGCAAAGCACGTGGTATCCCGCCGTGGACCGAAATCCACAGCGTTTCGTGCCCAATATCTACAAGGCGACTGACGCCGACTTTCAATCGGCCACGATGACGGTCTTCCGCTCAGCGGCGCGACCCTCGCATCTCACGCTCAACATCCTGCCGCAGTGAAGACCACCCCCCGCTGGAGGAGTTCCTGATGATCGGACCGTTCGCACGCCGAGGTCTGCTGGCTGCAGCCCTCGCGTTCATTGCCGTACCGCTCGCCGCGCAGACACGCACGCTCAGCGGCAAGGTGCTCGAGGAAGGAACGCGGACTCCCGTCGCGGACGCGCAGGTGCTGATCCTCGGCACCGAGTTGCGCACACTGTCGCGCGAGGACGGCTCGTTCACGCTGGTGAACGTACCGAATCGGGAGAGCGTGCTCACCGTTCGTCGCCTGGGGTATCCCATGACGCGCATCACCCTGGATGCGTCGCAAACCAGCATCGAGGTGCTGCTCCGGAAGGACATGCTCAATCTCGACCAGGTGGTCGTGACCGGTCAGGCGACCGGTATCTCGCGTCGCAATCTGGCCAATGACGTCGCCACCTTGAGCGGCGCCGAAGTGAACAAGGTGTCCGCGCAGTCCATCGAGAATGCGTTCCAGGGAAAGATCGCCGGTGCACAGATCTCGCAGTCCACGGGCGCACCCGGCGGCGGCAACCGCATCCGCATCCGGGGCATCTCCTCGATCCTCGGGTCCGCGCAGCCGCTCTATGTCATCGACGGCGTGATCGTCTCCGATGTGTCGATTGCCTCCGGCACCAACAAGGTGACGCGCGCCTCCGGCGGTGGCATCTCCGTGGCGACGCAGGAGAATCCCGTCAATCGCATTGCCGACCTGAATCCGAACGACGTCGAGAACATCGACATCCTCAAGGGGTCAGCCGCGGCCGCCATTTATGGGTCCAAGGCGTCGGGCGGTGTCATCATCATCACCACCAAGCGTGGTACAGCGGGCAGGCCGAAGTTCGCACTGCGGCTGGGCGGTGGCACGTCGGAACTGGCGTATCGCAATGGATCGCGCAAGTTCAATACCGTGGAGGATGCGGTCGCGGTGTTCGGTGCGGCCGTTGCCCCCTTCTACGACGCGAATCGTGCGCTGGATTACGAGACGCTGGCGTACGGCAACCGGCCCGCAAACTCCGACGCGTCACTCAGCGTGAGCGGCGGCACCGTGGACACCAAGTACTTCGTATCGATCAGTCGCCGGGATGAAGGCGGCATCGTCGAAAACACCTTTGCCCGCAAGACGAGCGCCCGCATCAATCTCGATCAGCGGATCACCAATCGGGTGAACCTGCAGCTCGGTACCGAGGTCCTCAACAACGCCAATGACCGCGGACTGTTCGGCAATGACAACGCCGGCAACTCCATCGCCTACGCGCTCACCAAAATTCCGAGCTTCCTCGATCTCCGGCGCAACGAGGACGGCTCGTTCCCGGTGAATCCGTTCTACCCGTCCAATCCGCTGCAGACGATTGACCAGTTTCAGAAT
>JBBSPE010000072.1:0-20633 GCA_038259155.1 Gemmatimonadales bacterium | reverse complement strand
GCCGCCATGGCGGTGCCGGTGCGGTACGGGAGTTTGCCGAAGGGTTGCTGCAGGCACGTGACCAATGGCACGACACGGTGGAGCGCTACGTGCAGAGTCGAGTCGAGGAACCGGAATGAGCGGTGTGCTCGCGGCCAACGCACCAACGGCCAGCACGGACGACACGATTGTCGCGCGTGGACGGCGGGTGCTTGCCATGGAACGCGATGCGCTGGACGCCGCTGCGGCCGCGCTCGGTGACGAGTTCACGCGCGCCGTGCAACTCATTGCCGCGTGCACCGGTCGGGTGATCGTAGCTGGCGTTGGCAAGTCGGGGCTCGTGGGGCGAAAGATTGCCGCCACGCTCACGTCCACCGGCACGCCGGCCATGTTCCTGCACCCAGTGGAGGGATTGCACGGCGATCTCGGCATCGTGGGTCCCGATGATGTGGCCATCCTCCTCTCCAAGAGCGGCGAGACGAGTGAACTGCTCGGCCTCATCGAGGCGCTGGCCCGTATGGGTGTGCGCATTGTGGCCCTGACCGCTGACCGCACGTCGCGGCTCGCCCGCTACGCGGACGTGGTGCTCGATCTGGGCGTGCGTGAAGAAGCGTGTCCGCACGATCTCGCGCCCACCACCAGCACCACGGTCACGCTGGCGCTGGGTGATGCGCTCGCGGTGGCGTTGCTGCAGGAGCGCGGGTTTGGCGCTGAGGATTTTGCGCGTCTGCATCCCGGCGGGGCGCTGGGCCGACGTTTGCTCACCCGCGTGCGCGATGTGATGGTGAGTGCTCCGCTGCCGGTGGTGGCGGCCACAGCAAGCATGCGCGAAGCAACCGTCTGTCTCGCGGGCAAGCGCGGTATCGCGATCGTGGCGCATGACAAGGCGATGCTTGGCGTGATCACGGCCGGCGACCTCGCTCGGTTGCTGGAACGCGAGTCCGACGCGCTCACGGTGTCTGTGCAGGACGTGATGACGCGAGATCCCAAGTCGGCCCTCGATACGGAACTCGGCAGCGCCGTGGTGCACCGGATGGAGATGCACGGTATCATGGCCATGCCCGTGCTCGATGCCGCCGCGCAGCTCGTGGGGGTCGTACACCTGCACGACCTCATGCGCGCCGGAGCCGTCTGATGCGTTCGGTTCCGAGAACCCTGCTCACGCTCGGTGTGTTTGCCATCACCGCGTTCGCCGCTGCATGTGGCGATTCCTCCGGTGTGGCGCCGGCGGCAGCTGATGATACCATTCTGCCCGACTCGGCCGAACAGCTCATCTACGGATTGCGCGTGGTCCTCACGGCACAGTCCGTTGCCAAGGGCGATCTGCTGGCAGATATCGCCTATACCTACGACGCCGGAAACCGTCTGGAGTTGCGCCGCATCAACGTCACGTTTTTCAACGAACTGGGCGAAGAAGACGGCACCATGACCGCGCGCGAGGGCACCTACAATCAACGCCAGAACCGCCTCGAGGCGCGCGGCGACGTGGTGATCGTGCGCAAGTCCGGGGAGCGTCTGGAGTCGCAGCAGGTGGTGTACGATGAGCTGCGCGACCAGATCTTCAGCGACAGCGCGTTCGTGCTCAATCAGCCGCCCAAGCGACAGATCACGGGCGTAGGGTTCGAGTCTGATCCGCAGCTCACCAAGTTTCGCGTGCTGAAGGCGTTCAAGGGCGTCGCGCCGGTGACCGTGGAGAATCCATGAGGCGTCGCGCGGGCGTCGCGCGTGCGGCGGTGCTTGCAACAGTGACGGTCACGGTGACGCTCGCAGGCTGCTTCGGCGGTCGCCGCAGTGCGTCGCCTCCGCCCGGTGTCACTCCTTCGGATGCGCCCGCCGGAGATACGACTGGTGCGCGCGTTCCACCCGGCATCGTACGCCCGGACTCGACCGGAGTCGTGCCTGACTCGTCGGCGCGAGACTCGACCACGCGTGACTCACTCGTCACGGACAGCATCGCACGGGCGGCCGCGCCTCGCGACAGTGCGGACAGCGCCGCGGTAGGCCGAGACAGCACAGCGGCTCCCGCCACGCCGGCCAAACCCACCAAGCGCGACTGTGTGCTCGACTTCTCACTGAGCCCGCCGGAGTCTCGATTCGTCACCAATCTGCTGAACGACAGTACCCGGACGTCGTTCATCGGAGGAGGACTCGTGGCGCAATGTCAGGGCGACCCCCAGACCGTGCGCGCCGACAGCGCCGAGCAGTACGAGAGTGCGGGCATTCTGCAGCTCATCGGAAACGTCGTGTTCGAAGAGCCGGGAAAAATCCGGATGACCGCGCCCAACGCTACCTACTTCACCGGCGAGGAGAAGCTGGTGGCCTATGGCGGCGTGGTCGCCACCGAGCTGGAAACGGGGTCCACATTCTCCGGACCCACCATGGAGTACTATCGTGCGGGTAGCCGCCGACCGTTCTCCAGACTGTACGCGCCACAGCGCCCCTCAGCGCGCCTGGTGGAGAAGGATTCCAACGGCGTCGAGCGCCCGCCCATCACCATCACGGCCAACCAGATGGAGGACGTCGGGGACACCGTGCTCGTCGCGTGGGGCGATGTCACCATCAATCGCGAGCAGATCGTCGGCTCCGGGGACAGCTCCACATTCGACAAGCGATCGGAAAAGGCCCGCCTGATCCGGAACGCCGTCATTTCCTCGCGCGATACCGCGCAGCCGTTCCGGCTGGCCGGCGACTCCATTGACATGTTCAGCACCAACCGCGTGATGGAGCGCGTCGTGGCGATGCATCGCGCCTCCGCCACCAGCAACGATGTGTCCATGCGCGCGGAACGGGTCGAAATGCACCTCGACTCCCAGCGCGTGGACAAGGCGTGGGCGTTCGGTCCCGGTCGCGCCTACGCCGAGACGTCAACGCAGACGCTGGAAGCCGATTCGCTCGAGATCCTGATGCCGGGCCAAATCGTCCAGGCGCTGCACGCCGTTGGGCGCGCACTCGCCGTGACCACGCCGGACACGGCGCGCATCCGAAATCCAGAGGAAGACGTGCTCGCCGGTGACACCATCATCGCCCTGTTCGACACGGCCACTACCGCGCCCGACACCACACCCAAGAGCACGATTCACGAAGTGACCGCCATTCTCAGGGCGAGCGCGCGCTACCAACTGCCGTCGAGTCGCGGACCCACCTGTCCGCCGGGCATCAACTACGTGCGCGGCGCGAAGATCGTCGTATCGTTCGACTCGGGTGCGGTGAAAACGGTCGAAGTGGAGGAAGAGGCCTCCGGGGTCTACCTCGAACCCGTGCCGGATTCGCTGGATCCCAGCGGCACCCTGCGCTGTACCGTTCCGGCCGATTCGCTGGGGGCCGACTCGCTCGGCGCTTCCGCGCGCGACTCCGCGCAGGACACCGTGCGCGTGGTTCCCCCGCCGCCGGACACCCTGCACGCCACCGCGACGCCGGCGTTCCGACGGACTGCGCGTGTGGCACACACTCCCGCACCGCGACGGGCCCCGGACACACCGGCCGCCGCGTTCCGGTCGGTGGCGATTCGCACGCTGCACCCACACGACGAATGATGCTTCTTCAACCCTGCGCGCGATGAGTTCCGCCGCCTCCGACAGCTCGCAACCACCGCTTGGCGCGACGGTGCAGGCGCACATGGCGTACCTGGACGCGGCGAACATGTCGCACGCGGTCGCCGTTCGTGCGCTGATCACGGCCGCCACGGCCGCGACACACGCCGACGGCAGCGCGCCCCTCCGCGAGATCGCGAACTACTTCCGCGACCTCCAGATCGCGATCTTCGCCGCCGCCGGCCATGACCCGTCGGCGCCCTCGGCACATCTCGGAGAGGACGAGGTCCTGCAGCAGTTGCGGTCCGACATCATGCCGGCCCTTGAAGCGGCGGGTATCGTGTCGCTGCCGCCCGGCGGTCTGGCCGCCCCGGACGCGCATGTGCGACTCACCCCCGATCTGTGGCAGGCCGTCGGAGCCTCGCGGGATGCGGTGCTCACGCGGTTGCGCGAGGCACGGGCCACACACGCCGCGCCCAGCGCCGCGCCGCGCCCGGTGGCGATCGAGAATCCGAGCGAGCTGGCCGTGGATGGCCTCGTGAAGATGTATCGCGGCCGCAAGGTCGTGAACGACGTGGCCCTGCGCTTGCGCCAAGGTGAAATCGTGGGACTGCTGGGCCCCAACGGCGCCGGCAAGACCACCACCTTTTACATGATCGTGGGGCTCATTGCGCCGCTGATGGGCCGCATCACCCTCGATGGCGAGGATATCACGCGCACGCCCATGTACAAGCGGGCCCAGCGGGGCATCGGCTATCTTGCGCAGGAGCCGTCTATCTTCCGGAAGCTCTCGGTGGAGGACAACATTCTGGCAATTCTGGAAACGCTCGACCTGAGTTCCTCGCAGCGGAAGGAGCGACTGGAGCAACTGTTGGATGAACTCAAGATCAAGCACCTGCGCCGGAGCAAGGCGTTCCAGCTGTCGGGTGGCGAGCGCCGCCGGCTCGAGATCACCCGGGCGCTGGTCACGGAACCGAAGTTCATGATGCTCGACGAGCCGTTCGCAGGCGTCGATCCGATTGCCGTGGACGACATCCAGAAGATCGTGGCGGAGTTGCGGTATCGAGGCATCGGCGTCCTGATTTCAGATCACAACGTCGAGCAGACACTGGACATCGTGGACCGCGCCTACATCATGTATGATGGACAGGTGCGCGCGTCCGGCACCGTACGGGAGCTCGTGTTCGACGATACGGTTTCCGAGTTCTATCTCGGTCCCACCCTGGCCACACGCCTTCGGGCGCGGTATGCCGACATCCCGGAGGAGTCCGCGGACTCATGAAGACGGGCCTGCAGCAGAGCACTTCGCTCCGACAGGAGCTGAAGATCAATCCACGCCTGTACCAGGCGATGGATCTGCTGTACATGCCCCTGCTCGACCTGCAGCAGCACCTCAAGCAGGAGCTGCTCACCAATCCGTTTCTCGAGCTCGTGGAGCCCGAAGACGAAGAGGCCGAGGCGAGTGATGATTCCGAGGAGGCGGCCGAGCCGGAGAACATGGCCGAAGGCGATACCACGGCCGAGCCGGAACCGGAGAAGTCCGGGGATGACGATGTCGATTGGGAAAGCGTGCTGCTCGACGGCTTCGAGACCGGCGGACAGCGCGAGGAGACCGAGCAGCGCGACTGGTACGAGCCGGTCACGGTGGCGTCGCACGACCTCTCCGACCATCTCAAGGAACAGATCGCGCTACTCGACCTCACGCCGCGCCAAGAGCTGCTGGCTGAGGAGTTCATCGGCAATATCGACGAAGCCGGCCATCTTGCCGCGACCCTCGACGAGATTCGCGACGGTGTGAACGAGGTGCTCGTGCGTGCCGCCGAGGAACACGAGCTGCCGCCGGCCGCCCCGATCACCGAGGAAGAAGTGGCGCAGATGCTCGGCATCATTCAGGATCTCGATCCGCCGGGGGTTGGCGCGCGCAATCTCCGCGAGTGCCTGCTGCTGCAGTTGCGCGCGCAGGGGGCCGACGGCACCCTCGCCTGGCGCCTGGTGGAGGAAGCGTTCGACGAGCTCATCGCCCACCGCTGGAGCGACGTCTCCAAGCGATTCAGCATCAACGCACAGGAAGTCCAGGCTGCCGCCGACGAGGTCGCCCGGCTCGATCCCAAGCCCGGTCTGCGATTTTCGTCGAGCAGCGAGGACTACATCGTACCCGATCTCGTCATCGACAAGATCGATGGCCAGTACCACGTGTTCCTCAACGATGGCAACCTGCCGCGCCTCAAGCTCAGCCGGTCGTATCAGGAGCTCGCGCGCGACCGCAAGCGCTTCGACACCGAGAGCAAGGACTTCATTGCCACCAAGCTCAATTCCGCCAACTGGATGATCCAGGCCATTGAGCAGCGGCGGCAGACCATGCTCAAGGTCATGCACTTCATCGTGGACCGGCAGCGCGATTTCTTCGAGCGCGGCATCCAGTATCTGCGTCCGCTCACCCTGCGCGAAGTCGCCGAGGCCGTCGGCATGCACGAGAGCACGGTCAGTCGGGTCACCAACGAAAAGTTCGTGCAGACGCCACGTGGCGTGCTGCCGCTCAAGTTCTTCTTCTCCTCCGGGCTCTCCACCTCCGACGGTGACGATGTCTCCGCGCGCGGTATCCGTGACCAGATCGAGAAGCTGGTGAGCGGTGAGGACGCGCTGAGTCCGCTCACGGATCAGGCCATCGTCGAGGTGCTGCTGCAGACCGGTGTGCAAATTGCTCGGCGCACGGTCGCGAAGTACCGGGACCAACTCGGCATTCTGCCGGCGCGCATGCGGCGACGGGTCTGAGCGACGCATGACGGTGACTGTTCCCCCAGCGTTCGCTGACACCCGCGCGGGGCGTGTCCGTCGCACGTCGCTCGATGTGAGTGTGCTCGTGCCGGCCAAGGATGAAGCGGAGAATCTGCCGCTCTTCATGGAGCAGGCGGAGGCAGCATTTGCAGCGCTCGACACGACGTTCGAGGTTGTCGTGATCGATGATGGTTCATCGGACGATACGTGGGCCGTGCTGGAGTCACTGCAGGAACGCTATCCGTTCCTGCACCCAGTGCGTCACCGCACGCAACGCGGTATTGCCGAGGCGCTGCGCACCGGATGGTTGAACTCGTTGGGCGCCGTGCTCGTGTTCTATCCCGCCGACCTGCAGTTCAAGCCGGAGGACATTCCGCGCCTTGTCGCGCCCATTCTCGACGGCCAATCGGACATGGTCACGGGCTACAAGCAGGGGAAATACGAGAAGGCGTTCGTCTCCCGCATTTACAATGGCCTGAGTCGGCGGTTGTTCCGTGTGTCCGTGCGCGACCTCAACAATGTGAAGGCGTACCGGCGCGAAATCATGGCGGCGCTTCCCATGCGTCCCGACTGGCATCGCTACATGATCGCGCTCGCGGCCAACGAAGGATACACGGTCAGCGAGATCCCCATCCCGCTGTATCCCCGACATGCCGGCCGCTCCAAGTTCGGCATCTCGCGCATTCCCATTGGCGTGCTCGACATGCTCGCCGTGTGGTTCGAACTGCGCTTTGGCCAGAAGCCGTTGCTCGCGTTCGGCATGCTGGGGGCGTCGCTGTTCGCCATCGGTGTGCTCACCGGGATCGTGGCCGTTGGCGTGCGGGTGATCGGTGGCGTGGGGTACCGGCCACTGCTCACACTCGTGGAAACGTGCCTCATGCTCGGCAGCGTGTTCTTCGCCACCGGGCTGCTTGGCGAACAGATCGCGCAGCAGCGCGCCGAGTTGCGCGATGTGCGTCGCACGCTTGACGAGGTACTCGCGAGTGCGCCGCGGGCACGGTCCGACGATGATCCGCGCTCGACGCGAACGCGCGACGACGCGTGACCGTTCGGTCGTCCAGCGCGCAGACACCGCGCGTGCTCTTTGTCACCCACAACTTTCCGCGTACGTCTGGAGACGCCGCCGGTTCCTTCGTGCTCCGGCTGGCACGCGCATTGGTTGACGCGGGCGCGGTGGTGCACGTACTGGCACCGGGCGCCCCCGGACTCCCCGCGCGGGATATCGTGGACGGCATTCCCGTGGAGCGCGTAAGGTATGCCCGAGACGATCGGCAGACGCTCGCGTACGAAGGGGCGATGGCCGAAACAGTGCGCGCCTCGTGGTCTGGACGCCTCGCGTTGCTTGGCCTGCTCTGGCACATGCGCCAGGCCACACGGCGCGCCATCACACAGGCACGTCGCAACGGCACCCCGTATGACGTGGTGCACGCGCACTGGTGGTTTCCGGCCGGGCTCATTGCCTGGCAAGCGGGTGTGGGCAAAGCCGGAATGCCGCCGCTGGTCATCACGCTGCACGGCAGCGACGTGCGTCTGGCAAGCAGCGTCACGCCGGCCCACGGCCTCATGCGTCGCGTTCTGGGCCGAGCCCGACACGTCACCGCCGTTTCGCGCTGGCTGGCGGAACAGGCCACACGCATCGCCCCCAAGGTGACCGTGACCGTCGCGCCGATGCCCGTGGACACTGAGCGCTTCGCACCCGGCACCACGCCCCGCTCTGGTCGCCTGCTCTTTGTGGGGCGGATGAATGCGCAGAAGGGCGCCGCCGACCTCCTGGATGCATTGGCCAGAACAGCGCATCCCGTCTCGTGCGACATGATTGGCGACGGCCCCGACCGCGAGGCGCTGCTCGAGCGCGCGCGTACGCTCGGAGTAGAGGATCGACTCACGTGGCACGGCTCGCAACCCAGCGAGGCGCTCCCCGCCTTCTACGCGAGTGCGCTGGCCACCGTGATGCCGTCGCGCGAAGAAGGCCTGGGGCTCGTGGCGGTGGAATCGCAGTTGTGCGAGACACCAGTCATTGCCTATGCCTCCGGCGGACTGCCGGATGTGGTGGATCCAACGCAGGGCGGCACGCTTGTCGCGGCAGGTGACACCGCCGCCCTCGCCCGCGCATTCGACGCCATGACGGGGGATCCAGCGAGCGCCGCGGCCATGGGCGTTGACGCACGACGTCACCTCGCAGACACGTTCAGTCCGTCCGGCGTGGCGGCGCGCTACCTCGCGTACTACGAGGCTGTCCAGCACACCGCGGGCGCGCCGATCGACGAGTCGATTCCGGCCGCACCGCGAGACACGTGAGCACCGCGGCGGGCAAACACCCGGGCGCACGACGCGCATGGTGGACGGTCCTGCAGTTCGCCCTGCTCGCCGTGATTCTCGCGCTCGTGGGCCGCGAGCTGCTTCGCATGCGCGAGGAGTTGCGCGCGTCGGCAGCAGCACTCGACATCCAGTGGTCGCTCGTCGCCGCCGCGAGCCTCATCGTGCTCGCGACCTACGCCGCGCTCATTCAGAGTTGGCGACTGCTCATGGCCGGTTGGGGCAGCACCATCAGCTACCGCTCGGCGGTCCGCATTTGGACCATTGCAAATCTCGGACGGTACGTGCCCGGCAAGGTGTGGTCCGTCGGAGCGCTGGTGGTCCTCGCTCGGCGCGAGGGCGCGAATCCCGTGGCCGCGGCAGGTGCGGCCCTGCTCGGCACGCTGCTCAACATCGGCGCCGGGTTTGGCGTGGTGGCCCTCACCGGTGCGGGCGTGCTTGACTCCCTCGACCCGCGCTATCGCATTGTGACCATGGTCGGCAGCGCGGGGTTCGTGGTGGGGGTGCTGCTGCTGCCTCGACTGCTCCCGCCGATTCTCGCGTGGTTGTCACGTCGGCGGGAATCGCTCACCGCCCCGGAGCGTCCGTTGCCGAGTGGCGTGATCTGGTTGGCGGTTGCCATCAACACCGCGTCGTGGGTCGGATACGGCCTGGCGTTCGCGCTGCTGACCAAGGCGGTTCTACCCGCGGTGAGTGGCGCGCTTCCGACTTTCGTCGCAATTTGGACAGCTTCATACCTTGTGGGGTACCTCACGCTGATCGCACCCGGCGGCATCGGGGCGCGTGACGCCGCACTCGGATTGTCGCTGGTCGCGCTGGGCATGGCGGCAGCGCCGGAGGCGACAGTACTGGTCATCATTTCTCGACTCTGGCTCACGGTGCTCGAAGTCGCACCAGGGCTCGTGAGTCTCGTGTTCGCGCGAGCCAGGACACCGGCGCCGCGCTGACGCTACGTGCCCGAACGGCGGAGTGGCCGGTCGGGCGCGTTTCCTCGTATTCCCTCGACGCTCGCATGGATCGATCCGACGCTACACTGCCGGACTGGACGCCGCGCCACGCCTGGGCCTGGGCCCTCGCCACCTGCATCGCCTGTACGCTGCTGCTCGCGTGGCCGGCGCTCGGCGGCAACTTCCTGGTCAATCCGCATTCCGACCAGTACATCGCGGGCTATCCGTTCCGGCATTTTGCCGCTGAGATGCTTCGGGCAGGGCAGGGGTTCCCGCAATGGAATCCCTACCTGCAGGGCGGCATGCCGTACGTGGCCGCCATGCACGGCGACATTTTCTATCCCACGTTCCTGTTGCGCATGGTGCTGCCCACCGATGTCGCCATGACGTGGGGCTTCATCATTCATACCGCCCTGGCCGGCATCTTCACCATTGGCTTCCTGCGCGTGGTGGGGCTGGGCCTGCTGCCCGCGTCGGTGGGCGGCGTGGCCTACATGCTGAGCGGTCAGCTCGCGTCGTTCCCCTCTCCGGGACACGACGGCAAGCTGTTTGTGAGTGCGCTGCTCCCCCTCACGCTCTGGATGCTCGTGCGCGGCATCCGCGATGGCGCCCGATGGAGCTGGGGCGTGCTGGCGTTCGTCGTTGGCCTCGGCGTGCTGTCGCCCCACCCACAGCTCCTCCAGTATCTCCTGCTCACGGCAGGGGCGTTTGCATTGTTCGTCGCGTTCAAGCCGGGGGCCGTCTCGCCGGTGGCGACGACGACTGCGACTGCCAAGCGAGACACGCCAGAGGCCGACGCAGCCGGTGGGTTCCGAGTTGGTCGGCTCGGCCTGGCGCTCGGCGCCATCATGGTTGGTTTTGCGATCGGCGCCATCCAGTTCCTGCCCGTGACCGAGTACGTGGACTGGTCTCCGCGTTCTGGCGGTAAAGGCTACGACTACGCGTCGTCGTACTCCATGCCGATCGAGGAGACCATCAACACGTGGATCCCCCAGTTCTCAGGAATTCTCGACAACTACTGGGGCGCGAACGGCATCCATTTTCACAGTGAGTACTTGGGCGTCGCGGTGCTGCTGCTCGCGGTGGCTGGCCTCGCTGGTGGCGTGCATCGCCACATGCGGGCGCACGCCTGGTTCTGGCTGGGCACCGCAGTGGTCACGCTTTTTTGGGCGTGGGGCGGGAACACGCCCTTCTATCATCTGGTGTACGCGGTGGTACCCGGGTCCAAGTTCTTCCGGGCGCCGAGCACGATCCTGTACGTGATGACGTTCGCCGTGGCCATGTTGGCGGCGTTCGGCTCGGAGCGGCTGATCGCGGGCCGGCTCAGCAAGCGCTTTGCGATTGGGGCGGCAGGCGCTGGTGTCCTCACGGGCGTGCTTGCATCGGTCGGGTTCTTCACGTCGATCGCAGAGCTGGTCATGGTCGATCCGTCCATGATTGTGCGCGTGGACGCGAACGCGTCTGCACTGGTGCTTGGCGGCTGGCGTGTGGCGCTCGTGGCGCTGGTGGTCGCCGTATTGGTGTGGCTGCGCGCTGAGCATCGCGTGGCACCGCGTACCGTTGGCTTTGCGCTCGTGGCCGTGGTGGCCCTCGACCTTTGGAGTGTGGGACGCAACTACTGGCTGTTCAGCGAACCTGCCAGTTCGCTGTACGCGTCTGACGCGGCGATTGACTACGTCAACGCGCAGCCGGAGCCTGGTCGGGTGCTGGCCCTCGGCTTTCAGGGTGGCGGCGCGATTGCCGGGCGTGACCCCGCGCTCGGCGGATCGGCGCTCATGGCGCACGACATCCGCGACGTGCAGGGCTACCATGGCAATGAGCTGGGCCGGTATCGGCAGCTGCTCGAAACGGCTGGATTTGCCGGCCAGACGGGCAACCCCAACTTCTGGGCGCTCACCAACACGCAGTATCTGTACACGAATCTCGACGAACTTCCCATGCCGGGTGCGGAACGCGTGGTGGGACCGACGCGTGATGCTGCGGGCAGCGAGATCTATCTGTACCGGCTGCCGGGAGAGAATCCGTACGCGTGGGTGGTGCCGCTCCGCGTGAAGGCCGACGACGAGACCACCTTGTCCACGGTGCTCGATTCGCGCTTCGATCTGACCCGCGCCGCGCTCGTACCAGAGGATTCGCCCTTGGATGGGCAGGCAGCCGACCAGATCAGCGGACTGCCCGAGCCGCTGGCGGTCACGGCCCGTGTAACCAGCTACGCACCGGGCAAGGTGGAGCTCGCGCTCGAGGGTGACGTCCCGGCCGGCGCGACGCTTATGGTGTCGGAGAACTACTACCCCGGTTGGCATGCCACCGTGGACGGAGCGGCCGCGACGATGGCCCGAGCAGACTTTGTCCTGTCCGGGGTCGCACTACCCGCCGGCGCCAAGTCTGTTTCGCTCCAGTTCGACAACGCGCTGTACGACACGGGCAGGCTCATCACGCTCGTGGCGCTCTTGCTGGCGTTGGCGTGGGCGGCCCTTGGCTTCGTCATGGAACGGCGAGCGGTCCGTGGCTGACCGCCCCACGCCATGGTCTCCTCAGGCTGCCATCCCCGATGGCGAACGGGCGCTCGTGATCGTGCCCACCTACAATGAACGCGAAAACATCGGCCGCATCGTGCCCCGAATCCTCGAACAGGATCCTCGGCTCGAAGTGCTCGTGGTGGACGACAACTCTCCGGACGGCACCGGCCAAATCGTGGACGATATGGTGGCCGAGAATCCGCGCGTGCACGTACTGCACCGCGCGGCCAAGGAGGGATTGGGACGGGCGTACCTCGCGGGGTTCGCCTGGGCGTTGGCGTCCGACCGCCAGTTTCAATATGTGTTCGAGATGGACGCGGATTTCTCCCACGATCCGGCGCACCTGACGGAGTTCCTGCATGCCATCCAGAACGCAGACCTCGTGCTGGGTTCCCGGTATCGAGAGGGCAGGGTGACCGTGGTGAACTGGCCCATGACGCGGCTGCTGTTGTCATACGCGGCCAACATCTATGCCCGGATTGCCACCGGTATGGCCCTGGGCGACGCGACCGGCGGCTTCAAGTGTTTCCGCCGCACCGTGCTGGAGGCCATTCCGCTCGAGCAGGTGCGCTCGAACGGCTATGCCTTTCAGATCGAGATGAGTTTCCGGGCCTGGAAGCGCGGCTTCCGGATTGCCGAGATTCCGATTGTGTTCAATGATCGGACCGAGGGAGAGTCCAAGATGTCGAAGCGGATCGTACGCGAAGCCGTCTGGATGGTGTGGCGGCTTCGTTGGTGGGGCATCACCGGTCGGTACTAGGCCACATACCAAGAGGCACGCGTGGACGATGCGACGGTCGCAGGCCTTCGGGCGCTGGAGGGAACGCCGTTCACCAAAATGACCGGTTCCGGCAATGACTTCGTGGTGTTCGACGGCCGGGAGGTGGACGGCTCACGCCTCGTTCAACCTGAGGTGATTGTCGCCATCTGTAACCGCCACAATGGGATAGGCGCTGATGGTCTCGTGTTGCTTGAGCCTGCGGCTCCTGATTTTCCGACACTCGGTCAGGCCCCAGGAGGCATCGGTGCCGTGCGCCTGCGGTACTTCAACCGAGACGGGAGCCTTGGGGAGCTGTGCGGAAACGCCACCCTGTGCAGCACGGAGCTTTCCGTGCGCGTCGGGCTCGCCTCGCCCGACCACGTGGAGCTGGACACAGATTCCGGGCGGGTATCGGGTCGCATTGTGGATGGTGAGCCCGAGATCGATCTGGCAGCGGTCACGGATGTACGCCCGCACTTTCTCGGTCTGCCACCGGCCGACGGCGATCGCCAGGTCGGCTATGCTCGGGTGGGCGTGCCGCACGTGGTGATCGTGCGCGACGAGCTAGCGTCACTGGACGTGGTCGGTCGGGGCCGGCCATTACGGCAGCATGTTTCTCTGGCGCCTGACGGAGCGAATGTGAACTGGGTGACGGCGGCCGGAGACGGTCGCTGGCGCTACCGCACCTATGAGCGCGGCGTTGAGGACGAGACCCTGGCGTGCGGGACCGGGGCCATTGCGAGCGCCATCCTGTTGGTGGAGTGGGGTTTGGCCACCGCTCCGGTCGAACTGGTCACACATTCCGGCCAAGTGGTCACGGTATCCTTTCGTGACGTGGAAAACGCGGCTGGAAGTGGTGCACGTGCCGAGAGGCTGTGGTATCCATCACTGCGTGGCGAGGGGCGCGTTGTGTTTCGGGGGACGATCTCGGCGCTGTCGTAGCGCATGCATTTCTTGGGCCAGTTTCGCCGGCGGAAGACGGCGTGGTGTCCGGGCTGAGTGGGCGTCAGCTGGCGCCTGGCGAAGATGCGCAGTTTCTCGCCGCCGGAATGTGGAGAGATTGACTGATTGCGACGAACGTGAGCGCTGACCTGTCAATCAACGCGAGGAAAAGTCCGTAAGGCGTTGACTTATGGTCACATACGCGTCGTCTTGTATTCCGCAAGTGCCTGTACCTATCCACGTTCTCCACAGTTATCCACCATGATTAGTTTACATAACATATATTATCGGCATACGCTTCGGTCGCGACTACAACCCAGAGACCCGATGATGGTTGCATACTGATCCTCAACTGACGCCTTCGCACCGCCCCGACTGCGCACCCCGCCACGCGAACGTTACCCGACCGTCGCCGAACCATACCGCGACGTTGTGCTCCTCGTCCGCCACACCACCACATTCTGTCACCAAAATGGCGAACGGCCAGCATCGCGAAAGACGATGCCGGCCGTTGTCCAACCGTTCGGGCGCGTCGGATGGCGGCGCAACCGCCACCCGACGCATCCTCCCCAACTAGCTCGCCGTGTTCCCGGCCTGCAGCTCACCCAGACGCACGGCCGCCTCCTGCGCATAGGGCGAGCCCTCGTTCGCCAGAAGCTGCTCAAAGAGCGCCGTGGCTTCGGTAGCCTTTCCAGCACGCACCAGCGACCGAGCCTGCGAGAGCACATAGCCATCCCGCTCGGTCTCCGAGTCAGCCGATTTGGCAGCGTTCGCATACTGCGCCGCCGCCTGCTCGAACTCGAACTTGCCCTCGTACCCTGCCGCCATCAACGCGTCCATCGACGCCTGGAACGCCGACGAAGCGCCCGACCGCGCATCCCCAAGCCGCTTGATCCCTTCGTCAAACGCACCCTCGTCGAAGTAGGTCTGGGCGAGCAGCAGCACAGCCTGCTCACCAGCGCTCGTTCCCTTGTAGCGGCTCGCCACTTCATCAAGCGCTTTGCGCGCCACGTCCACCTTGTTCTCGTACAGCGGCGTCTGCGCCGCGTACAGCGCCGTGGACGCGTTCGCCGATTTCTTGGCATCCGAAGCACGAATGCCGTAGATGCCGAGGCCGACCGCGGCCACCACGGCGATGCCGATACCGACCAGCTTGCCGTTCGACTGCACCCAGTGCGCGGCGTTCTCGAGGGGATCGTCGGAGCTCACGGGCGCAGGAGCCTGTGGATTGATGGGAGGACGAGACGTCTTGGCCATGGGATGAGCGACTTCGGGCTGGGCGATGAAATGGACCGCGCACGCACCGGTGATACGGTGGGTTCGCGTGGCGATGGTGTTCCGACAGTCCGGAACGCGTATGAGGAAGGTACACACAACAGGTCCAAAGGCCAGCCATGGTGCGGCGGCCACCTGCCCTTCGAGCGGTTCGGAGAGAGAGTGCCCCCGGCAGGAATTGAACCTGCGACCCCTCATTTAGGAAACGAGTGCTCTATCCAACTGAGCTACGGAGGCAAGCCCAGCACAACGCCCGGCCGCAGGCAAGCTAACGCGGGTGGTCGTGGCAAGAAAGCGCCAGCCGGCGCGGCACGCCGTCGGCCGGTGCAGGCGTGCTACTCGACCAACCAGAGGGCGTGGGTGCGCCGCTCGCCGAGAGCGTCCCGACCCTGCAGAAAGGCAAGCTCCATGAGGAGCGACACGCCCACCACGAGACCACCCTGTCGCTCGACCAGCCGGCACGTGGCCGCCGCGGTCCCTCCGGTGGCAAGCACATCATCCACCACGAGCACGCGTGCACCCGGCGTGAGCGCATCCAGATGCATTTCCAGCGCGTCGTTGCCGTACTCCAGCGCGTATCCCTCGCGCGCGGTGCGCCATGGCAACTTGCCGGGCTTCCGAGCGGGCACGAACGATGCGCCAAGCGAGAGCGCAATCGGCACGCCAAATAGGAAGCCTCGACTCTCCACGGCCACGATGTGGGTGACGTCGAGCGTGGCGAAGGGGGCAGCCATGGCGCGCACCACATCCCGGAGCAACACCGGGTCGGCGAGCAGCGGTGTGATGTCCTTGAAGACGATGCCGGGCGTGGGGAAATCCGGGACGTCACGGATCGCAGCGCGGACGCGCGCGGACAACGGCAAGGTGGGCATTCAGCGAATGATCGTGAATGGGTTCGGCAGCAGGCCGCGCACCGGATGGCGCTCTTCCACATGCACCACCGATGCGCCGGGCGGACCCTCGAACAGTAATGCACGAAGCGCGGCGACGGCCGTCAGCGGGCCCTCGGCGTGCACCTCCACCAGTCCGTCCTCGAGATTGCGCACGGAACCGGCGAGTCCGAGACGTCGCGCGTGGTCCCGAACGAACCACCGGAAGCCCACCCCCTGCACGGTACCGTGCACACGGCAGGACAAGCGGCCGGCCGTGACGGCAGGACGATCGCTCACGCGCCCGAGCGGACGGACGCGGTGAGGTTCCGGCGCCAGGTCAGCCTCGCACTCCGAGCAGCGCGGCAAGCGCAGCGGCAAGCGCTGCCGCATCACCGCGATCGGCGGTGTAGCCAGGCACGTCGAGCTCACCCGATCGGAGGCGCTGCGCGACCGACTCGAGCGACACGGCAGCCGCCAGCACATCACCGGCTGGCAACGACGGCGGCGACATCGGAGGCGTCAGGGGAGCGGGCGCTTCGCCGAAGGCTCGGGCCCAATCCGTCTGCGCGGCCAGATCGCCGGCGCCCGTGTTCGGTAGCGTGGGCATGATGTCCATCCACGACTCGTCGTCCTCCCACGGGCCCAGCGTTTCGTTCCGACCATCGAGCAGATCCGCGGCATCCGCTCGCGCGGCGGCGAGTGAGGCCGCATCGCGCGGGCCAGCGTCGGTCAACCCCGCGTCCCCCGCGTCGGCATCGCGGTCCTCGCTGTCATCCGGCACATCCTGATCCGGAGCCCTCGTGTTCAGCTGGTCAGCGAGCCGCGCGATCTCCTCGGTGGCATCGTCGATCGCCCACGCCGCAGATGCGTCGTCGCTGGCGTCCGTGGACTCCGGCGGTGTCGCAAAGGCTAGCTCAGCGGTGACCTCAGCCGTTGCCTCAGCAGCTGGCTCAGCGGGCGCCTCAGCCGCCGCCCTCGCCTCAATGGCCACGTCGGCCGTCATCTCCGACACCATATAGGCCTCGATCCAAGACAACTCGGCCACGTCCGCCACGTCCGCCACGTCCGCTGACGCACGCCGAGAATCGACATCTGCCCCTTCAGGTGATGCTTCACTTGACGCGTCACATGGCGCTTCACATGACGCTTCAGGTGACACTTCAGGTGACGCTTGAGACCACGCGCTCTCTTCTGCATCCGCAGCGT
The DNA here is from genome assembly GCA_038259155.1 of Gemmatimonadales bacterium. GTDB lineage: Bacteria > Gemmatimonadota > Gemmatimonadetes > Gemmatimonadales > Gemmatimonadaceae > JAABRT01. Next base: position 3,512 of record JBBSPE010000072.1, on the reverse strand, counting down.
CGTGCACGCGCTCAGTCGACGCCGCCATCAACCAAGGCTCGCTAGGTGCCGCGGCACCCCCAAAGCCCAACCAAGTTGGTGGCACGAATGGCGTGGCGTGCGACACAGGAAACGCCGAGCCTGCCGACGCGTGCCCCGCGGCTCGGGAAGGCATGACGTACGGAAGCAGCAAGGGGGACCGCGACGGGCTCGACGACATGGGACGCTCGGGCTGACAATCAGGGCAAAGGTGCCTTCGCCCGACGTTCGCGGGCGAAAGGACGGCTTGGGTGCCTCAGCCGGGTGGCCAGCCACCGGCTCCAATCAAAGGGACGAAGCGAACCGGTGTGATGTCACGGCGCTCCAGCCCTTCGCCCCGCTTGGTGAACACTGCCAGCGTCTGCTCGTCCCGTCCACCGATGGGCAGGAGCAGCCTCCCGCCCTCCGCCAGCTGCTCCGCCAGCGCCGGCGGCACGTGGGGAGCCCCTGCCCCGACCACAATGGCATCGAACGGCGAGAAGTCACGCCAGCCCAGCGTCCCATCGCCGAGCAGCAGGCTTACATTGCGCACCTCGAGCTCCTGCAGCAGGCTGCGCGCGCGGTCGAGCAGGGCGGCCATGCGCTCCACCGAGAAGACCTGCGAGGCGAGTTCCGCCAGGAGCGCCGTCTGGTACGCGGAGCCGGTCCCGATCTCCAACACCCGCTCCTTGCCGGTGAGTTCGAGCAACTCAACGGCCCGCGCGTGCACGTACGGCTGGGAGATGGTTTGCCCCGACCCGATGGGGAGCGCGGCATCCTCGTACGCGCGGTGCCGAGTGGACGCGGGGACGAACAGGTGTCGCGGCACGGTATCGATGGCACGCAGCAGGGCCAGGTCCTTGATCCCTTTCTCCTGCAGCTGCTCGATCAGGCGTCGTCGCGCCCCGCGAAAGCCAGCTTCTACAGGTCCTGCCACCAGTCCGCCGACGCATTGAGCTGGTCGCGATGCGTGAGATCGAGATGCAGGGGCGTCACGGAGATGTAGCCGTCGGCCACGGTCTTGAAATCGGAGTCATCCGACCCGCTCCATTCCACCGAACCGCCGCCGATCCAGAAAATCTCGCGTCCCCAGGGATCCTTCATTCGGGTGATGGAATCGGAGAAGACCCGTCGCCCGGTGCGGGTCAGGCGCACCCCCTTGATCTGGGAGGCCTCCAGCGCCGGCAGGTTCACGTTGAGGAGCGTGTCTGTGGGGAAGTTGGGCAGCGACATGATGTGCTGCAGCAGCGTGCGGAGCATGCCGACATGCGAGTCGAGCAGCGCGTCGGCGCGCAGCACAGTGCCGGCAAAGGACACGGCGATGGACGGAATGCCGAGCGCCAAACCTTCCATCGCGGCGGCGACCGTGCCGGAGTACAGCACATCCTCGCCCATATTCGGGCCGTGGTTGATGCCACTGATCACGAAGTCCGGACGCTCGGACATCAGGGCGCCCACACCAATGAGCACGGAGTCAGTGGGCGTGCCGTCCACCTGCCAGCGGCGTTCTCCGAGCCGCACGGGTCGCAGCGGATGATGCAGCGTGAGCGAATGGCTGGTGGCACTCTGTTCACGGTCAGGCGCCACGACGTACAGCTCGCCCAGTGGTTCGCAGGCGCGCTCGAGCACTCCCAGGCCGCGTGCGAGGATCCCGTCGTCGTTGCTGAGGAGAATGCGCATGTCAGGAGCGGGCAGAAGGAGTGGTGCGGTCATCGCGCGCGGGCTCGAGCGAACCATCCAACAGTTGCTGGAGCGCGTGCAGTTCACGCTCCACGGCTTCAACCGTTTCGAGTTCGAGCGCGGTGCGCGCCACACCGCGCAGCACACCGCCCTTGCGGTGCTCATCGAGCTTCTGGCGCGCACCATCAATGGTGTACTTCTCGACGTAGAGCAGTTGCTTGACCAGCAGAATCAGCTCCACCTCGCGTCGCGCGTACACACGATTGCCCGACCGATTCTTGGCGGGGCTGAGCACCTTGAACTGGCTCTCCCAGTAGCGCAGCACGTGCGGCTTGAGCTCGGTGAGCGTGCACACCTCACCAATGGAATAGAACTCCTGCACCGGATCGCCCTTCTGCATCAGCTGTCGTCCCGCTCGGCACGGAGCTCGCGCGCCATGAGCTCGGCAATCGCCTCGACCGGCGGCTGCCCATCAAACAGGATGCGATGCGTGGCCTCGACAATTGGCATTTCCACGCCCGCCTTGTTGGCCAGCGCGAGCGCGCTCTGCGCATTGAGCACGCCCTCGGCGACCGTGTCCTTGCCAGCGAGTGCCTGTTCGAGCGTCTGCCCCTCACCAATCGCCACGCCAACGGCCCGATTGCGGCTGAGTGACCCGGTGCACGTGAGTACGAGATCACCAAGGCCGGCCAATCCGGCAAACGTCTCGGGGTGCGCACCCAGCGCAACGCCCAGGCGAGTCATCTCGGCCAGGCCGCGCGTGATGAGTGCGGCCCGCGAGTTGAAGCCCATGCCCAGACCGTCGAGGATGCCCGTGGCCACAGCCATCACGTTCTTGAGCGCGCCTCCGAGTTCGACACCGACCACGTCGTCAGTGGTGTAGACGCGCAGGGTGGGAGCGCTCGCCGCGAGTTGCAGAAACGCGGCCGCGGCGGGCACGCTGCTCGCGGCGACGATGGCGGTAGGTTGGTGCGCAGCAACTTCGGCGGCAAAGCTTGGCCCGCTGAACGCCACCGTGGCGTGCGCCGGCGACTCGCTGCTCACGACGTCCGTCATGAGCGCCAGTGTGTCGCGCTCAATACCCTTGGTCGCGATGCCGAGCACGGCGGACGGCGCGATGTGCGCCGCACCGGCGCGTACCACCGTGCGCAACACATGGGACGGAGCAGCGTAGATCACGAGCACCGCATCACTCAACGCGTGCGCCATATCGCTGGTCGCCACAACATTCGGCGAGAGCGATGCACCAGCCAGAAAGTGGTGATTGACATGTTCGGTGTTCACCGACTGCACCACGTCTTCCTCGCGCGCCCACAGGCGCACGGCGTGACCATTGCGGCCGATGCGGTCAGCGATTGCGGTGCCCCACGCGCCTGCACCGATCACGGCGCAGCGCATCCGCGCAGACGGCGCGTGATGCGTCATGGTGTCCTCTCCGCCGTGCCGGCCCCCGCCGAGTCTGTCGTGGGAGCCGCTGTCCCGCCCGAGCGATCTCCCAACCGGCGCTCTGTGCCCTGTCGGAGCCGTGCAATGTTGTCGCGATGCGTGTAGAACACGAACGCGGCCACGAGTGCCGACAGACCGAACACGGGCACGGTGACGCCGTACTGCACTCCGACGGTGCCCACGAGCACCACCGCACCGATGAGCGAGGCGAGCGAGATGTACTTGGTGGCGGCCGCGACCAGGATAAACGCGATCAGCGCACTCAGTGCCGGTAGCGGCACGAGCGCGAGAAACACGCCGCTCGCGGTGGCGACACCCTTGCCGCCGCCCTTGCCCCGCAGAAACACCGGGCGCACATGCCCAATGATCGCGGCGACGCCGAACGCCAT
>JBBSPE010000071.1:0-20663 GCA_038259155.1 Gemmatimonadales bacterium | reverse complement strand
GCCGGCAGCTCAACCGCGGCGACACCAGAAACGGCGGCACCCGCGGCAGCACCTGCGGCAGCACCTGCGGCAGCCCCTGCCGTGGCACCTGCTGCGGCACCTGTAGCCGCCTCACCGACTCCACCCGCAGAAACGCCGCGTGCCGAGTCGCGCGCCGCCGCACCGCGCCACGAAGCACCGCGCAACGACCCACCGCGCCGTACTGCTCGGCCTGACGGCCCCGTCGAAGACGAGTCAATCGGTGCGAGCGGCGAAAAACTCACCCGCGCCGAAGCCTTTGACCTGGTGCAGCGTGCGGTGACGGCGCTGGTCTCCGGCAACGACACAACATCCGCCGGTGCCGTACGCGCGAAGTCGCGTGAACTGCTCGGACGCGATTCCGAGACGCTGGCCGCGCGCATGTTCGAGCGCATCCTGCGCGACGCACATGATGCCGAGGTGATCGACCTGCGCCGCCGCGGGAATGACTTCGAGGTGGGACGCGTGGCCGAGGCTGCCACGATTGCCGACCAGCTCGCGGTCAAAGAAGCGGAACTGGCCAAGGAACAGAAGGACGCAGCGCGCGCGAGCGGAGCCGGTGGACCCACCGGTCTCGGCACGCGGGGGCGCGCGCCCGCCCGCGGTGCACGCGGCGGCAGTTCCACACCGCCGCCCGAGCTGCTCATGGTCGGTGTCGTATCCGCGTCGTCCAGTGCAACCAAGGCGGCGTCCGCCGCGGCGGCATCGGCGAAGGCAGACGAGCCGGTCGCCAAGGCAGAAACCACGGTCGAGGGCCGATCGGGCTCCGGACGCGGACGTCGTGGGCGTGGCGGCAACAGGCCCGCCGCGACGCCCGCCGCGCCCAAGGTCCAGGCGCAGGCAGCGGAAGCACCCAAGGCGCCGGCCGCAAAGGCACCTGCACCCAAGGCGGACAGCAAGCCCGCAACGAAGCCCGCGAAGTCCGCCTCCAAGCCCGCCAAGAACACTGGCAAGTCGGCCGCCAAAAGCGCGGGCAAGACGGGCGGCGCGGCCAAGCAAGCCGCGAGCAAGACGGCCGCCAAGCCCGCCAGCAAGTCGCCTGCCAAGGCCGCCCCGAAGTCAGCTGCCAAGTCGGCTGCCAAGTCAGCTTCCAAGCCGGCGGCAAAAAAGGCGGCGAAAAAGACAGCGAAGAAGGCTGCCAAGAAGTCTGCAAGCTGAACACCTGAGTCTCCCAACCCGATACGGCGCCCCGCTGGCGTCCGCGTTCTACGATCGTGATGCTGCGATCGTGGCGCGGGCCCTGCTGGGCGCCGTGTTGCGTTGCGAGACGCCCGAGGGCGTGTGCAGCGGTATCATCGTGGAGACTGAGGCGTATCTCGGCCCGCACGATCCGGCGAGCCACTCCGTACACGGGCGAACGGCCAGGACGTGGCACATGTTCGGTCCACCGGGCTGCGCGTACGTCTACTTCATATATGGTATGCATTGGTGCGTGAACGCCGTCACGCGTGAAGACGGGTTTGGCAGCGCGGTGCTCATTCGTGCGCTGCAGCCCATGGAGGGCGTGCCGCTCATGCGAGCGCGTCGCCCGCGCGCCAAGAACGACCGTGATCTGTGCAACGGTCCGGGCAAGCTCTGCGCGGCGCTTGGCATCACACGCGCGCACGACGGGACGTCACTTCAGGCGGGTGCGCTCATCATAAGCGAAGCCGTTGACGTGGCTGACGCCAACGTGGTGGTGAGTGAGCGAATCGGCATCACCAAGGCGATGGACTGGCCGCTGCGATTTGCGGTTGCACACAGCCGCTTTACCTCGCGGTGACGACGGCCGCTACGCGACGTTGCGTGTTCGGACGCCGGCCAGCACGCCAGTCCCTGCCAGCATGAACACCGTCGCCAACCCAAACGCAAACACCGGCGACACCGCCGTCCACAGCACGCCCACGGCGCTGCTCGCGATGAGCTTGGCCACGCCGTTCACCGTTCCCAGCGCGCCCAGGCTGGTAGCCAGCGTCTCGGCGCTGGTGAATTCCGCCGTGACGGTGGACTCCAGTGCGTCCTGCACCGTCATGTACAGGCCGGCGAGCAGGAACACCACGGCCATCGGCCACACGGTGCGCACTTCATAAAAGAACGCGAGCGCCGTCAGCGCAGCTGTGAGCACTCCCAGTACATAGCCAACCACCAGGACGCGCCGCGAGCCGAATCGATCGGCGAGCACACCCACCGGATAGGAGGCCACCACTTCCACCGCGTTGCGCCACACATACAAGAGCCCCGCCACCTGCGCAGCGCGCACCACGCCCATGCGCTCGGTGAGCAGTGTGGTCGCGGCGAGAATCAGCAGACTGTGCGAGAAGTCACCCACCCCGAATACTCCCACGGCTGCGAGATAGCGCTTGAACGGTGCTGGCAATCCACGCAATGTGCCGACAAATCGCAGCGCTGGATTCGGAGACTCCGCCGGATCGCGCACCATGAGCGCAAACGCCAAAACGGCGAGCACGCCGGGTACGAGGCTCAGCCAGATCACGAACTGCAGGGGCGCGGCTGGCGAGCGCCATGCCCAATCGTGCGTCCACGCGAGAATCGCCACGCCGAGCGCCGGACCGGCGACGGCGCCGAGCGAATCCATCGCGCGGTGAAATCCGAATGCGCGGCCGCGCGTGCTCGCGTCCACCGCCTGGATCACGATCGCGTTGCGAAGCGGTCCGCGCAGTCCCTTGCCGAACCACGACACCACGCGGCCCGTGAGAATGAGCGGCCAGCCGCCCGCCAGCGCGATGAGCACCTGTCCCACAGGCGTGAGCGCGTAGCCAGCGGTGACGAGCAGCTTGCGATGCCCGAGTTTGTCCGCGATGAAGCCGGAAAACATGCGCGTGAAGCTGGCCGTGGCGTCTGCCACGCCCTCAATGATGCCCAGAAACGCGGCGGGCACTCCGAGCACCGCCAGCAGTGCCGGCAGAATGACCGTGGTGGTTTCGTAGCAGAGATCGCCGAGCGCGCTCGTGAGCGACGCGCCCGCAACCGTGCGGTTCAGCCAGCGAGGGACGGGGGCGGGTGGTGTGTCCACGAGCTCATCGCCCCGGCGCGATCACGTGAGCAGGCCCGCCTTTTTGCCAGCGGACTTGAAGGCGCGAACCACCTGTTCGAGGTCGTCCTGCGTGTGATCGGCACTCACCTGACAGCGCACGCGTGCTTCACCTTTGGGCACCACGGGAAAGCCGAACCCGGTCACGAACACACCCTCGTCGAGCAGCAGTTCACTCATGCGGATGGCGAGCGCCGTCTCGCCCACAATGATGGGCACGATGGGTGTCTCGCCGGCGAGTGGTGAAAACCCGGCCTCGCGAATGGCCGCACGAAACCAGTTGGCGTTGTCGCGCAGGCGTGTGACGCGTTCCGGTTCCGCCTGTAGCACGCGCACGGCGGCGAGCGAGGACGCGGCTACGGTGGGGGGCAGCGCGTTCGAAAACAGCTGCGGACGCGAGCGCTGCGTGAGCAGATCACACACCGAGTCGGCCGCGGCCACAAAGCCGCCGGCCGCGCCGCCAAGCGCCTTGCCGAGGGTGGAGGTGATCACGTCCACCTCGCCCACTACACCGAAGTGCTCCGCGGTTCCACGGCCGGTAGCGCCCAGCACGCCGGTGGCGTGTGAATCGTCCATGATCACGACGGCGTCGTACTGGCGCGCGAGTTCCAGAATCTCGGGGAGCTTGGCGATGCTGCCTTCCATGGAGAACACGCCGTCGGTCCAGATGAATCGGCGGCGCGCGTCGCGCGAGGCCTCCAGCTTGGCCTTGAGATCGTCCATGTCGCTGTGCTTGTAGACGGAGCTGCGGCACTTGACGATGGACTTGGCGAGGCGGACCGAGTCAATGATGGACGCGTGATTGAGCTCGTCAGAGATCACCATGTCGTCGGGTCCCGCGAGCGTGGGCGTGAACGCCTCGTTGGCGTTCCAGGCCGACACATACGAGAGCGCGGCCGGCGTGCCGACCAAACCGGCCAGTGCGTGCTCGAGCTCACGGTGCAGCGCGAAGGTGCCGCAGATGAAGCGCACGCTCGCCGTGCCGGCGCCGTACGTGCTGAGCGCGTCGCGCCCCGCTTCCACAACGGTGGCGTGGTTGGCCAGCCCGAGATAGTTGTTGGACGACAGCACGATCACCTCGCCGCGCCCTTCCATGCGCACGCGCGCACCCTGGGGCGACTCCAGGTGATTGAGGCGCTTGTAGACGCGGTCCGCCTTCAGTTGGGCGATCTGGGCGTCGCTCTCGGCGACAAAGGCAGCGTTCAGCATGGCGTCAGCGTTGCAGGCGAAAGGATGGACCGATGGACGATCAGGCGATCTCGAAGATCACCTTGCCGGCCGAGCCGGATTTGATGAGATGCATTGCCTCATCCACGGCCTCGAGCGGAAGGCGGTGCGTGATGACCGGACTCGGATCGAACTCGCCGGCGCGCAGGAAGCGGGTCATTTGATGCCAAGTGTCGTACATGCGTCGGCCCACGACACCGTAGATCGTGAGCCCCTTGAAGATGATCTCGGTGGCGAAGTCGACGTCGATGGGACGGTTGGGAATGCCCAGCATGTTCACGCGACCGGCCGGCCGCGCGAGCGCGAACGCCTGGTGGATGGCGCTCGGCACGCCGGACATTTCGAGCACCACGTCGGCGCCGTGGCCGTCGGTGGCGGCGTGCACGTACGTGGCGGCTTCGTCCGGGTGCACGACATCGTGCGCGCCCATCGTGCGCGCGAGTTCGCGGCGACGCGGGTTCACATCGGTGGCGATCACCCGCGAGGCGCCGGCCGCGCGGCAGATGCCAACGGCGAATGCGCCAATCGGACCGCAACCGGTGATGAGGACAACGGCGCCGGGGATGTTCGCCGTGAGCGCCGTGTGGAACGCGTTGCCCATGGGATCGTGAATGCCACCGATGTCGTAGGACACCGCGTCGTCGAGGTGCCAGACGTTGGTGGCCGGCATGGCGATGTACTCGGCAAAACACCCGTCGCGGTCCACGCCGATGATGCGGGTGCTCGGATCGACGTGGGCGTTGCCGGTGCGCGAGAAGATGGAGCGATCGTCGACGATGTGTCCTTCGGCGGTGACGCGGTCGCCAACGGCAACGGTCTCCACGAGGCGACCCACCTCGACGACATCGCCGGCAAACTCATGGCCCACCACGAACGGCGGACGGCAGCGTCCCTGGGCCCACGCGTCCCACTCGTAGATGTGCACGTCGGTTCCGCAGACACCGGCGCTCCGCACGCGAATGAGGACTTCGTCGTCGCGGATTCTGGGTTCCGGCACGTCGGTGAGCGTGATGCCGGGTGCGGCGGATTGCTTGACGAGCGCTTTCACGGTGGTGGTGCGAAGGGTCTGGGAGCAGGTGTGGTGACCACTCAAAGCTCGCACGACGACGGGGGCGTTGGAAGGGTGCGCGGTGCGCGAGGCACGTGTATCGTGAACATTAAGCGCGCGCGTTCTTTATACGCGCTATTGCGCGCAGGAAATGTCCACACGTATATTCGCGTCGAATCAACAACTTGCGCGCGCTGTCCACATTGGCGGCCGCCATCACTGAACCCCGGAACTGCGTGGCTCTCAATCGGCGCGAGTTTCTCCAAGGCACGAGTGCAGCAGCGGCGGCGCTCGGACTGACAGTCGGCACACCTTCGTTGCTGTCGGCTGCACCCTTTGTCTCGCCGCGCATTGCGCGACCCGGAACGCCCGGAGATGCCGTTTCCCGGGAGCTGGCACTGCTGGCGCTCGACGCCGCGAAGTCGGCCGGCGCATCGTACGCCGACGCCCGCGTGAGCCAGAACAACGTGCGGAACGTGAGCACGCGTGAACAGCGGGTGCTGGGGCTCGTGGACAACGAGACGTTCGGCATTGGCGTGCGGGTGATGGTGGATGGCGCGTGGGGTTTCGCGGCCACCAGCGAGCTCACGCGCGACGAGGTGACGCGGGTGGCGCGGCAGGCGGTGGCGCAGGCGCGGGCGAATCGCTCGGCGCTTCGTCGCCCGGTCACGCTGGCGCCGGTTACGCCAACGCCCGAGGGCACGTGGCGCTCGCCGGCGCGCATTGACCCGTTCGACGTGGCCATCGAAGATCAGGTCGGATTGCTGCTCGAGGCCAATGCCGCCGCGCTCAAGGTGCTGAAGCCCGGTGGGCGCGGCGCGGGCTTTGTGAACTCGTCCATGTTCTTCCTGCGCGAAGAAAAGACGCTCGCGACCACGGACGGCACGTTCGTGGTGCAGACGATCTATCGCGCGCAGCCCAGCATGACGTGCCAAGCAGTGAACACGGCGGCCGGCGACTTCCAGTCGCGGCAGAGCACCGACATTCAGCCCATGGGACGCGGCTACGAGCACGTGCTCGATGCCAACCTCGTGGTGAACGCCGAGCGCTGGGCCACCGAGGCCATGCAAAAGCTCAGTGCGAAGTCGGTGGACGTGGGACGCTACGACCTGGTGCTGCACCCCACGCATCTTTGGCTCACCATCCACGAGTCCGTCGCGCATCCCACCGAGCTCGATCGCGCGCTCGGCTTCGAGGCCAACTATGCCGGCACCAGCTTTGTCGCGCCGCCCGAAGACGTGCTGGGCAAGCTGCGCTACGGCCCGGAGTTCATGAACGTGCAGGCCGATCGCACGCAGGAGGGATCGCTGGGCGCGGTCGGTTGGGATGATGAAGGCGTGAAGCCCGACGAGTACCTGATCATCAAGAACGGTGTGGTGAACGACTACCAGACCACCCGCGAGCAGGCGCCGTATCTGGCCGACTGGTACCAGTCGCAGGGACGGCCAGTGCGCTCGCACGGTAACTCGTACGCGCAGAGCTGGGCCGACGTGCAGTTCCAGCGCATGCCCAACGTGTCGCTGCTGCCGGGCGAACAGGATCTCAGCTGGGACGATCTCATCGCGGCCACTGATCGCGGCATCGCGATTGTGGGCGATGGCTCGTTTTCCATCGACCAGCAGCGGTACAATGCGCAGTTCGGGGGCCAGTTGTTCTACGAGATTCGCGGCGGCAAGATCGTCGGCATGCTCAAGGACGTGGCCTACCAAATGCGCACGCCTGAGTTCTGGGGCGGACTGGACATGCTGGGCGGCAAGTCGAGCTACATGCTCGGCGGCGCGTTCGGCGACGGGAAAGGACAGCCGGCGCAGTCCAACGCGGTCAGCCACGGTTGCCCGCCCACGCGCCACAAGCTGGTGAACGTCATCAACACGGGACGGCAGGGATGAGCGGGCCACGTTCGCTGTTCTCCGCGGTCGCGGCACCGCATCTCTCGCGAGCTCAGGCCGAGGCGCTCGCCAAGCGCGTGCTGGCATTCTCCACGTCCGACGAGATGCGCGTGAACATCAGCTCCGGCTCCAGCGCGAACACGCGCTTTGCCGTGAACCAGATCTCCACGGCCGGCGACAACACCAATGTCTCGATCACCGTGCGCGCGATCTTTGGCAAGAAGGCTGGTAGCGCCACCACCAATCGCTTGGACGATGATGCGCTGCGAGCCGTGGTCAAGCGCGCGGAATCACTCGCCAAGCTGGCGCCCGAAGATCCGGAAATGATGCCGGAGCTCGGGCCGCAGCAGTATCTCCAGGGCGGCGGATTTGCAGCATCCACGGCCGAGCTCGATCCCATGGATCGCGCCAAGGCCGTACAGAGCATCACCAATCCGGCGGCCGCCGCAGGATTGATTTCCACAGGCTATCTCGAGGCCAACGCCGGCTCCGAGGCGGTGGCCACGTCACGCGGTCTGTTCGCGTGGCGCGAAGAAACGTCCACGGCACTCACCACCACGGTACGCACGCCCGATGGTACGGGCAGCGGCTGGGCGGGCGGCACGCACCACGACTGGTCGCGCCTCAATCCGGCGGCGCTCGGCGCACGCGCGATCGAGAAGGCGCGGGCGTCGGCAAATCCCGTCGCCGTCGAGCCCGGTCGCTACACGGTCGTGCTGGAACCAACAGCCGTTGGCAACCTCGTGCAGCTCATCTCGCGTGCGGTCTCGGCGCGGTCGGCCGACGAAGGACGGTCGTTCTTTTCCAAGCCGGGCGGCGGCACGAAGATCGGCATGAAGGTCGTGGACGAGCGTGTCACGTTGCTTTCCGATCCGCTTGATCCTGAAGCGTACGGGAACACGTTTGGCGGCGACGGACTTCCCACGGGCAAGATGTTGTGGATCGAGAATGGCGTCGTGAAGAATCTCTCGTACGATCGCTACTGGGCGCAGCAGAAAGGCGTCGAGCCCACCGGTGCTGCCGGGACGCTCAAAATGATGGGTGGCACGTCGAGTGTGGAAGAGATGATCGCGTCCACCGAACGTGGGCTGCTGGTCACGCGCTTCTGGTACATCCGACCCGTCGATCCGCGCACGATCCTCTACACGGGGCTCACGCGCGACGGCACGTTCCTCATCGAGAACGGCAAGGTCACGCGCGCAGTGAAGAACCTGCGCTGGAACGAATCTCCGATCTTCATGCTCAACAACGTTGAAGCGATGGGCGCACCGGTGCGAGTGAGCGCCAGTGAAAGCGGCGGGCCTGGTCAGGCCGTTGTCGTACCACCGCTCAAGGTTCGCGATTTCACCTTCACCAGCCTCAGCGACGCCGTCTGACTTGTGACGTCGTGCTGCGTCACGACGTCCTTCCGACAATCGTTTGCACAGCTGCGCATGTCCGCGTTCGCGCGCGATGTGCACAGCGTATCACCAGCCAGGGAGTTCGCTCCGCAGTGTGGACGGTGATACGTCGCTCAGATCTCCACCGGGGGAGATCGGGCACACCACCCTCCTCGTGAGGAGTTTTTCAGATGTCACCAGCCAAGAAGGGCGCGCGCAAGAAGTCGGCCAAGAAGGCCACGCGCAAGACGGCGAAGAAGGCCACGCGCAAGACCGCGAAGAAGGCCGCTCGCAAGACTGTGAAGAAGGCCGCGAAGAAGGCCACGCGGAAGACGGCAAAGAAGGCCGCCAAGAAGTCCACGCGCAAAACGGCCAAGAAGGCGACTCGCAAGACCGCCAAGAAGGCCGCCAAGAAGTCCACGCGCAAGACAGCCAAGAAGGCGACTCGCAAGAACGCCAAGAAGGCTGCCAAGAAGTCCACGCGCAAGACTGCGAAGAAGACTGCCAAGAAGGCCACGCGCAAGACGGCCAAGAAGGCCGCCAAGAAGGCACCGCGCAAGGCTGCGAAGACGGGCGCCAAGAAGACCGCCAAGAAGGCGACTCGCAAGACCGCCAAGAAGGGCGCCAAGAAGGCGACGCGACGGAAGTCCACGCGGAAGCGCGCGGCGGCCGTGGTCGAAGCCCCGGCAGCGACCGAGGCGGCGTAAGCTGCACCCTGTCGCGAGTCTTCACGGACTCGTCGAACGCAAAGACGCCGGCATGTCTGCCGGCGTCTTTCGCGTTTCCGGCACTCCGGAACGCGCGGTCAGTGATGGTACCGCGAGGGTACAGCGTCAGCTCGCTGCGCCCACCAATTCAGGCGTCTCAATCGGCGCTTCGTCCTCGTCGGGTACGGGACCCCACACGTAGGCGAGAAAACGCGACGGGACTTCCGGCGATCCGCCGTCGGCGATCACGATACCCATCGGCTCACGATCTGCCGACAAGCGGGACTTACGGTTCACGGTCATGGGACAACGCTCCAGCGAGTTCAAGAGATGGAGCGCCCATGCGGCACGCTCGTTGAACCCTCATGAGGCAGGAGTCGTGCCGCTGCCCGAGGAAAGCCATCTCGCACGTAAGTCGTTGCCGAACATCGAGTTGAAAAACAAGGCCCAGATCACCTAGCGCACTTGTGTCGCTGGGACACATGCAGAGCCGAGAGTATCCGTGTCAACGCGACACGGGCGACCGCTCAGCGAACGCTCAGGCGACCGCTTCCTTCCGGGCCATGAAGGTGCGGCTACCGTTCTCACGCGTGCGCTCAAGCGAGACCTGCCACCCTCGATACCGCGTCTCAAGCTCCTCGATCGCGATCACCGTGGCGCCCGTCACCCCGTCTTCAGTGCGGCCTGTCTCACTGTCCACACCGCTGGCGATCGTCTCCACCAGATGCACGCCGCCATCGGCCGTGGCACTCTGCAGTACGCTGATCACGCGCTCCCGCTCGAGCGAAGAAAGCCCCGCCAGCGCAGCGGCGCTGCAGACGACAGCGTGGAGCTCGACGTCGGGCGCCCACTCCGCGAGATCCGCACAGTATCCGCGCACTCGGTCGAGCAGACCCGCCTGCTGTGCGGCGGCCAGAATGCGCTGCATCGCGTCGGCCCCGGGATCGAGGGCCGTCACCGCGCAACCGTTGGCGGCGAGGAACATGGCCTGACCCTCAACCGTGGCACCGGCCACGAGCACGTGGCGGTCCGGCGAGTGCCGCAGCTCGCGCACCAACGCGGCATTGGGATCGAGTCCCCAGTGCTCGGGCCGCTTGAAGAGCTCAAGCTCTTTCAGCCGCCGCCGCCGCCACGTCGTGTACGACGGCAGGCGGAGTCGACGCGAGATGATCCGGTCCACTTCCTGACACAACAGAATCTGCGTCAGGCCCACCTGTGCCTGCTCGGCGAGCGCCGACACGGCTTCATCCCCGATCTTGAGGATCGCGGCACGCGGGATCGAGTCCTTGTAGTCCTCGATTTCGCGCTCGACGTAGAGCTCGTATTCGTGCTTGAGCGACCGCGGATTCTGGACGGGCATACCTCAATGTGGATAGGTGTGGATAACATAGTAGGTGCCCATCAAATATACGCAAGGGTACACATTCCATTTCATGCACATTTCCCATGATTTGACGCGATTCCGCAGCGGATGCACGCTGCAGCCACACTTGCCCGTCACCCGTGCCTGAACTACCCGAAGTCGAACGGGCCGCGCAGTTGCTGCGACAACACCTGGTGGGACATGCGCTCGTGGAGGTACGCGCCCTGCATCCCTCGGCGGCGCGCACACTCACCGAGCCGATCGCCCGCTCGTTGTGGGGCCGCACCGTGCTCGCCGTGGATCGGCGCGCCAAGTACCAGCTGCTGCGACTCGATGACGCACGTACCATCGAGGTGCACTTCAAGATGACGGGAGACTGGGCGATCGGACCGGCAGACGTGCCACCACCGCCACTCGAGCGGGTGCGCTTTGTCACTGATCACGGGATGCGCGTGTCGCTCGTGGACGGTCGCGCCTTCGCCGTGGTACGCGTGCATGCGCCCGGCGTGCAGTTTCTGCCACCCTTGGGGCTCGAGCCGCTCGACCCGACGTTCACGGGAGACGTGCTGCACGCGGCGCTCGCCCGAAAGCGCGGTCCGATCAAGCCAGCACTTCTCGACCAGCGCGTGGTCGCCGGTCTCGGCAACATCTACGCCGCCGAGGCGCTCTGGGATGCGCGGATCCATCCGGCGGCGCGGGCCAATCGCCTGTCGCCCCTGCGCGCCGAGCGGCTGGCCGCGTCCGCGCGCCTGGTACTCGAACGCGCGCCAGCCGCACGCTACTACGGGCCTCGCGCGCAGGACGACGGACACGCGTACGCGATTGGCGACGGTGGCGATGACGGCTGGCAGGTGTACGATCGCGAGGACGAGCCATGTACCCGCTGTGGCGCACGCATTCGTCGCATTGAACAGGCGGGGCGCAGCACCTACTACTGCGGTGGTTGTCAGCGCGTCTGAACCGTCACCGAGCTGACGCGTGCGCGACCGTGGCAATCACGCGCGAGACATGCGCGATGCGATCGCGGCGTCGAACGCTGCGAGCGTACCCAACGCCGACTGCGCCCACGAAAACAGCGCCCCCTGCTTGGCACCACGAGCCTGCAGAATCGGGCGCAACTCGGGTTCGTCGAGGAGCCGCTCCACCTGGTGCACGAGCCCCTTCACGTCGTCCGGCGCGAAATAGAGCACGGCGTCACCGCCCACCTCCGGTAGCGTGCTCGCGTTCGAACACACCACCACGCCGCCGGCGGTCAACGCCTCCAACACGGGCAGGCCAAAGCCCTCGTAGCGGGACGGAAACACAAGGGCGAGGCTGCGCACGTACAGCGCCGCGAGCTGCGCGTCGGACACGAAACCGGCGGGGTGCAACCACGCCGGCGTTCGTGAACCGTAGCCCGCAACACGCGTTCCTCGCGGGCCGCACAGCACCAGCGACATGGTGCGCCCGCGGGCCTGCAGGCTGTCCATGGCCGCGTAGAGCGCACGGAGATTCTTGCGTGCCTCCTGCGAGCCCACGGCCAGCAGGAACGGATCGTGTGCGCCAAGGGCATGGAGCAGCGTGTCGGCTGCCGTTGGATCGACCGCGAACCCGTCCGCGGCGTGCGGAACCACGTGAATGTGCGCGGACGGCGCGCCGAGCACGCGCACCAGCTCGTCGCGTGCGATGACCGCTCCGGTGATGATGCGGTCGGCGGCCGCGACCGCGTGCGCGTACGCGCGTCGTGCACGCCAGCGCTTGACCACCTTCCACCAGCGGCCGTCAAGTTGGAGCATTGGCGCGAGATCGTGGATGGTGGGTACGATCGCGCCGGCGGCAGGCCGGTGCCGCACGAAGTTCCACGGGTACCAGGCGACGTCGCACCGCATACCGCGCCACGCTGAGAGCTCTACGACCTCGCTGCGCTCAAGTACGCCGGACAACAGGGCAAGCTGCTGACGCACTGGCGCGACGTCAGCGGCTCGCGCCACGCCGACGGTGTATCGCAGCGACGGACGATGTCGCGGCATCTCGGACAGCAGCCGCCGGACGTATCGTCCCACGCCACGATGATCGTGGCGCAACTGCTGCGCTTCAATGGCGAGGTGCATCACACGCTCCGGAAAGACGGACTGGCGCGCATGCGGGGAGCACCGCATAGTCCACCATGAATTTTCCCGGATGGATTTGTGTGCTGTTCGCGACGGCAGCGATTGTGATGGCCGCCCTCTGGTTTCGGGAGCGCGCACGGCGGCTGCGACTCCGCGCACAGCTGCTGCAGGAGGGGTGGCCGCGCCCCTGGCCGATCCCCGCCATCAGCCTGCCGGAGCTCGACCCGATCTTCACCCCTGACCGCTTCGGGCCTACACGCGACACCGAAGTGCACTTCATCGGGCGTGGATCCATGGACGTGCCTGGCGGTACCAGCGACGCCGAGGCCTGGGTGCTCGCCGTGCTCGCGCGTCGTGCGCAGCACTGCTTCGAGTTCGGAACCTGCACCGGCAAGACCACCTACCTGTGGGCGCGGAATGCGCCGGAGGGCGCGCAGGTGGTCACGGTGACACTGGCGCCGGATCAACGCGATGCGGTCACCACCACAGACGACGACAACCGACGCGACGTGCGGTTCGCGCGCAACGAGTCGGCGTTCACGGAGTTCCAGTACTCCGGCACCGACGTGGCCGACCGGGTGACGCAGCACTTCGCGGACAGCAAACTGTTCGATGACAGCCCGTATCGTGACTTTGCGGACCTGGTGTTCGTGGACGGCTCGCACGCGCATTCCTACGTGCAGTCCGACTCGGCGAAGGCCATGCGCATCGTGAAGCCGGGTGGGCTGGTATTGTGGCACGACTACCGCGGGCCGGACCAGACGGTGGGCGTGTACACCGTGCTCAACGAGCTTGCACGCAGGCATGCGCTGCGGCACGTGCGGGGCACCAGCCTGGTGGCGTGGCGACGACCGCTCACTCCCGGGCCGTGAGCAGCGCACCCTTGAGGTAGCCGGTCTCCGGAATGGTGAGCAGCTCGGGGTGGTCCACGCCCTGCGCGGTGACGGCACGCAACACGAGCGTGCGACCGCTGTCGGCGGCGGCCTCGTGCAGCATCTGCAGGAAGTCGGCCTTGCTGACGTGGTGCGAGCAGCTGGCGCTGAACAGCGTGCCGCCCGGCGCCAACAACTTCATGGCCTGCAGGTTCACGTCCTTGTAGCCGCGCAGGGCCGCCCCGACGGTCTGGCGTGATTTTGCAAAGGCGGGCGGGTCCACCACGATCGTGTCAAAACGCTCACCCGACCGCTGCCAGGCGCGCAACGTGTCGAATGCGTCGCCTTCGTGCGTGCGCACATTGGTGTAGCCATTGAGAACCGCATTCTCCATCGCGCGTTCCAGCGCGGGCGCGGACACATCGAGCGCCACCACTTCGCTGGCATTTCGCGCGAGATGCATGGCGAACGATCCGTGATACGCGAAGCAGTCGAGTGCACGGCCGCGCGCGAGTGCGCCAATGAGCGCCCGGTTGGCGCGCTGGTCCAGAAACGCGCCCGTCTTCTGGCCGTCCCAAGGCGCGGCGAGGAACCGCACACCATGCTCGTGCACCTCGATGGTGCGTGGCACGTCGCCTGCCAACAGCACCACCTCACGCACGAGTCCCTCGCGACCGCGCGTGGACGGATCATTGCGCGCGAGAATCCCTTCGCATGCGGTGTGCGCCTGCAGCGCCTGCACAATGGCGTCACGCGCTGTCTCGAGCCCCGCGGACAGCAACTGCACCACGAGCCAGCGATCGTACTGGTCCACCACCAACGAGGGCAGCCCGTCACCCTCGCCATGCACCAGTCGCACCGCGTTCGTGTCGGCGCGCAGGCCGGCCCGTTCGGCAATCGCGGCGCCAATGCGATCGTGCCACCAGCCGGCGTCTATCGCACACTCGGGATCGCGCTCCACCACGCGAAGCGTGATCTCGGAGTCTGGACTCCACAGCGCGGAGCCGAGCGGTCGGCCTTCGGGCGACCGCACCTGCACCACACCGGCCGCAACCGTGGGACGCACCACCACGTCACTCCGGAACACCCACGGATGTCCGCGTTCCACGCGATGGACCGCACGCGGGGCTACGATCGCGACATCGTCGCCCGTGACCCCCTCGCGCACCACGACCGGCTGTTCGCGCCGCGCCGCGCCTCGGTGCTGCGGTGCACGCGACGCTTGTCCACGCGGAGGCTGACCACGCGAAGCGGGCCCGCGACGTGCGGCGTCGTCACGACGCGATCCACTCACGCGTGTGCCGCCGAGAGGCCGCGCCCCACTGCCGTTGCCAATGCCCGCGCCGCCGCTTCAGGATCGGACTGCGACAGCACCGCGCGAATCACGCTCACGCCGTCGCAGCCTGCCGCCACGATGAGCTCGGCGTTGGTCGCATCAATCCCGCCAATGGCAACGGCCGGACGGCCAGACGCACGCGCCAGATCCGCTGCACCGGCGATGCCGAGCGCCTCGCCGGCGTCGCGCTTGCTCGGCGTGCCGAACACCGGCCCCACCCCTACGTAGTCGGCGTCACCAAGCCGCGCGAGATCGTCGCGGGTGCCGAGCGAGGCGCCGAGCAGGAAGCCCGACGGCACCAGCTGTCTCGCGTCTGCAATGGGCAGATCATCCATTCCCAGGTGTGCGCCCGCAGCGCCGGCGGCCAGCGCGATATCCACGCGGTCGTTCACGACCACCGGAATGCGCAGCGCGGCAACGAGCGAGCGGGTCAGCTGCACGAGTTCTCGTGCGTGCGCGGTCTTCAGACGCACCTGGAGCATCGTGATGCCACCGCGCTCCGCAGCCACGGCGCGGGCCAGGAGCCCGTCCATCCCGTCACGCACGTCGTCGGTGATGGCAACCAATGCGAGCGCCGCGCGCACGGTCTCAGCGGCGTGCGTCACGTGCCGCTATCGTCCGTCGGGCCTGCGGCATCGCGCGTCGCCTGCCGACGACGTGCTTCGCGACGCACCATCACAATGGCCTGCTGGTGCTCGGCAAACGTGTTGCGGAACTCGTGATGACCGTCGGGATGCGCCACGAAATAGAGATACGACACATCGGCTGGTTCGAGCGCCGCCTCGAGGCTGGCAGCACCGGGCGACGCGATGGGGCCGGGCGGCAGGCCGGGATACGTGTACGTGTTGTACGGCGAGTCCACTTCAAGGTGCACGAAGAGCACGCGATCCACGTGTTCGGGGAGCGCGTACTGCACCGTGGGATCGGCCTGCAGCAGCATCTGGCGCTGCACGCGATTCCAGTACACCGCGGCGATGATCGGGCGCTCCTCGTTCACGCGTGCCTCCTTCTCCACCAGCGACGCCATGGTCACCACTTCGTTGCGCGTAAGCCCACGTTCCCGGGCCCGGGCCTCCCACGCGTCGGTCCACGCCTGGTCGAACCGGTCGAGCATGGCGGCAACGGCTGCGCGCGCGGTCGTGCGTGCGTTGAACGTATACGTGGCCGGAAACAGATAACCTTCGAGCGTCTTCGCCGGTATGCCGCGCTCCGCGCGCGTGATCGAATCAGTCACGGCGGCGCGCACCGAATCTTCCGGTACCTCGAGCGCACGGGCGAGCCTCGGCACGATCTGCCGAATGTCGAAGCCTTCCGGAATGGTGACCGTGACCAGCAGTCCCTCACCGCGCACGAGTTGCTCGAGAATCGTATCCCACGATTGGCCCGGTTGCAGCGCGTAGGTGCCGGCCTTGATCGTGCGGTCGCGACCACCAACGGCCGAGTACCACCGGAAAAATCGCGCAGAGCCGATCACGCCAGCGTGTTCGAGCGAGTCGGCCACGCTGCGAAAGCTGGCGCCGCTCGGTACGACCACCTGGACGGGTTGTCCGTTTGCGCCGTCCCCCTGCCCGCAGGCGGCCGCCAAGAGCGACGCACCAAGCAGTACGCTGCCGAGCCGCACGCGTACACTTGGAGTTGACATCACGCGTCCTCAGCGCTCGGATGCGCGGTGTTCGGCGTTGCATCGCTCGGCATCGCCGCCACCGGCATCGCCGCCACCGGCATCGCCGCCACCGGCATCGCCGCCACCGGCTCACCCAGCGTGACGCCGCCGCGCTCGGCCTGCAGCACCTGCTCGAGCAGGATGGCGGCCGCGAGGGCATCCACGTCGCCTTTTCGACCGCGCGTGCTGCCGCCCTGCTCGCGCACGGAACGCAGCGCCGCGGCGGTGGTGAAGCGTTCGTCCACCAGCCGCACCGGGCGGGTGGTACGGCCGGCGAGCTTCGCCGCCACCTCGCGCACTTCGCGTGAGCGGTCGGTTTCGAGCCCGTCGCCGTCAATGGGCAGGCCAAAGACAATGGCTTCGACGTTGTGCGCGTCCGCCTGCCGCAGCAACTCGGCGATGGGTGGCCGCTTGCCCGCGCGCCGCGTGACCACCCCCGCGGGCGTGGCGAGCATGCCCAGCTCGTCGCTCACCGCCAGCCCGATCCGGCGATCTCCCCAATCGATGGCCAGCGTGCGACAGGGCATCGCTACGCCTCGTGCATCCGTTCGAAGAATTCCTTGTTGTTCTCGGTGCGTTCCATGCGCTTGAGCAGGAAGAGCATCGCCTCGTCGCTCGGCATCTCGCTCACGAACGATCGCAACAGGTAGATGCGCTGCTGCTCGAACGGGGTGAGCAGCAGTTCCTCGCGGCGTGTGCCCGACTTGTTCACGTCGATGGCCGGGAAGATGCGCTTGTCGGCGATCTTTCGGTCAAGGACGAGCTCCATGTTGCCGGTGCCCTTGAACTCCTCGAAGATCACGTCGTCCATGCGCGATCCGGTCTCGATGAGCGCGGTCGCGAGAATGGTGAGCGACCCACCTTCGCTGACGTTGCGGGCCGAGCCGAAAAAGCGCTTGGGCTTCTGCAGCGCCTGTGCCTCCACACCGCCGGACATGATCTTGCCGCCGGAGGGTGCAATCGCGTTGTGCGCGCGGCCGAGGCGCGTGATGGAGTCGAGCAGGATCACCACGTCCTGTCCGCTCTCCACGAGACGCTTGGCCTTTTCAATCACCATGTCGGCGACCTGCACATGTCGCTCCGGCTGCTCGTCAAACGTGGAGCTGATGACCTCCGCCGACGGCACCATGGCCTGCATGTCGGTCACCTCTTCCGGCCGCTCATCGATGAGCAGAATAATGAGGGTGATTTCCGGATGATTGGCCGCGATGGCATTGGCAATCTGCTGCAGCAGGATCGTCTTGCCGCCCTTGGGCGGTGCGACGATGAGCCCGCGCTGTCCTTTGCCGAGTGGCGCGATGATATCGCACAGTCGGCACGAAACGTCGCCGCCCTCATGCTCGAGGCGGATGCGTTCGTCGGGATAGCGGGGCGACAGGTTGTCGAAGGAGATTCGCTGCTTCGCCTTCTCTGGATCAAGACCGTTGATACGCTCCACCTTCAGCAGGGCCAGGTAGCGTTCCCCCTCTTTCGGCGGGCGCACTTCGCCCATGACCGTGTCGCCGGTGCGGAGATCGAACCGCTTCACTTGCGACGGGGAGACGTAAATGTCGTCGGGGCCGTACAGGTAGTTGAAATCCTGTGCCCGGAGGAAGCCATACCCCTCCGGCAGCACTTCCAGGACGCCCTCACCGTACAGCGTGGTTTCCGCATCGAGCAATGCCTGCTCAATGCGGAAAATCAGGTCCTGCTTGCGCAGGCCAGAGGTGTTGGTGACGTGAAGGGAAGCGGCGAGCGCTTGAAGCTCTTGCACCGATTTCCGCTTCAGTTCGGCGACGTGCACGGAGCGCGACGGGATGAGGATGGGAGGCGAACGTACCCGCCGAGCCCGTCCCGGTCAATGCCAGGTCCGCCCGAACCTGAGTGTCAAAAACAAACAACCTACCTGCAACATGCGCGAGACAGGATTCGAACCTGTGACCTTCGCCTCCGGAGGGCGACGCTCTATCCAACTGAGCTACTCGCGCGTCTCGGAAAGGTTAACGGGCGCGACCCATCCGGAGCAAGCGTTGACGGCCAGCTCGCGGCCGACTGACCGCCACTCGACCGCGCGCTGCGACTGCGACTGTATGCCCGCCACGGTCGCCTCTTGCCCGCTGTGTGTCGCCTGTCACGAAAATCCGACAGTACTCTCCAAGGGAGCCGTTCTGCGCGATCCCCTCCGCCCGCTCGCATGATCCTCGAATTCGGCATTCCCGAGTCTGCCGCCTCGACCCTCACGCCGCTCCTGCCGAGCGGCCAGCGGTTTCGTCGGGTCGGTGGCTTCGCGCACCTCGACCTGCTGCTGCCACGCGCGAACGGTCTCCTGCTCGGGGTGCCCCATGCGGCCCATCCGGCGCTGATTGCCGATCTCCGCGGCATCCGGCGGCGATACCCGTGGCTGCCGTTGGTGGTCGCCGGGCCGGACGTTCGCACCGGACTGCACACGGTCCAGCGCGTGGAAGTCCTGCAGGCGGGCGCCGATCGGGTGATCGCGTATGCCCAACCGTTCGTGGAGTCTCACGAGGACTACCAACGACTTTGGCACCATCAGCCGCTCCGACGGCTCGCCGCCACCGTGCAGCATGCCGCCCACCTGCCGGCATCGGTACGCGCGCTCATGGTCCGCGCGCTCCTGCGGGAGCGTCCGATCGACAGCGTTGCGGAGCTCGCCTCGCTCATCCGGCGCCATCGGGCGTCGCTGTGGAAACTCTTGACGCGGGCGGAGCGACCGGTGCCCACGGCCGGCCAGTTCGTGGACTGGGTCCAGCTGCTTCAGGTCGCTGTGCGAAAGGACTCGCAGGGCACCTGGAAAGCGGCGGCTGAAGCGGTGGGTGCGCGTCCCTCCTCCGTCGCTCGCACGGGGAAGCGTCTGCTCGGCGTGTCGCTTTCCGGATTGGACGAACAGGTGCGCCGCACGGTGTTCTCCGCATTCCTGCGCGACATGGTGGGCTTCACGCCGCGGGAAATCCGTCAGCACGCGCCCATCGCGCCGCCGCTGCTCCTGGGCGCTTCGCGCGACGCCCTCGCGGGCGACAGTTCCATTCAGGGTGCGCGGGGCGGCGGCGCCAATGGCGCGTCGAGCGCCCCGTTCAGTTCAAGGCAAAAGGCTGACTTCACCATCGGCCGGACGTGGATTCTGTCACCCCCCGCTGTGACGGAGACGCGCGCATAACGCTGCAGCTGCTGCCGCAATGCGTTCGCGCTCCCCAACTGCAGCTGGAGTGCGACCGACTGCAGTGACCGTCCGCGCTCCGTGAGCAACGACGACGCGAGCAACAAGCGGGTCCAGGTGAAAAAACGTCGGGGCGAAGGAGCGCCAACCAACGCCAGCCGGTGCGCAAGCGTGCGACGCGCGAGTCCGAGCGCGGCCGCCGTTGCGAGCAGGTCATCGGCGGCCGACGGCGTGCGCAGCCCATGCCGCAGATACGGCAGCAGCCCACCGGGCAAAATCGGCCGCAGTTCGAGCATCCACTGATCGGCCAGCGTCGTCTGCATGGCATGAGAAAGCACGTGCTGCGCCACCGTGCGCCCGTCATCGATGCCGCGCAGAATGAGGTCCGTGGCACCGGCCTGGATGGTGTGCACCAGCGCGCGACGGTCCAGTTCGTGAATGTCACAATACGCCACGATGGCCAGCGTGGGGAACGCAGCGCGCGCGTCCCGGATGGCGCTCACCGCGGCTGGAGCGCCGTCGGTGGTGAGGCACACGATGAGCACATCCGTGGGCGCCGCCGCCAACGCAAGGCGCGCATCCGCGAGCCGATCGAAGAGCTGGAGCGACGCCCGGCGAGAGAGCGCGGATTGGAGCGCCAACTGTTCCCGACGATCGGCAAAGAGGACCACCACCTGCATGGGGCGCGGTTCACCCGCGGAGCGAGCCGCGACCACACGCGGCGGCACGTCGTGCCCGTGAGGTTGCGACGGTGCGCGATCGCTGGTCACCCGAAGCTACGCGGGCGTGGACGCGGACTCGCGTTCGGCCCAGTAGACCATGGGCTGCGGCGGCCGCTGTGCGAACGCGGCGTGGTACCGCTGGAGCGACTCCGCGAAGGCGTCGG
>JBBSPE010000070.1:0-20751 GCA_038259155.1 Gemmatimonadales bacterium | reverse complement strand
CCGGCCCCGGCCCCCCCCCCGGCGGGGGGCGCTTCTGACGCGACGCGGCTGGGGCGACCCCGCCCGGGGAGGGGCCCGGGGCCTCCCCAGACAGAGATCAGCTCGCCGCAATCGCAGCAGCAGTGGTCGCCGTCATGATCGCCGCATGCGCCGCCGCGATCGCTTGCCCCGCCGCCTTGCTGCCCGCGCTCGACTCAGCGATCACCTTGAGCCGCGCCTTGAGTGCGCGCCGTTCCTTGCGATCGTAGATCGCGCCCAGCGCACCCGTAAGGTTTGCAATCCCGATAAGTGCGGCCGTGCGATCGTCCGGCGACTTGCCCGCATCGAGCACATTCCGAACGCGCCGGATGAGCGCCTGCTCCGGACGTCCGTCCACCGTGGGGTACACGCGACGCCGGAACAGCAGCAGCACCTGCTGTTCCGTTTCGCGCAGCACGCCCTGTCTGCACAACTCCTGCGCCACGCGGTGTCTCAGCTTGGGCAGGCTGCTCAGTCGCGAGACCGCGTTGGACGGCGAGCTGCGACGTTTTGCGTCCCGCAACTTCCCCAGCGCCTCATCGAGCACCGACGTGGACAGCCGCCCCTTGTCGCGCACCTCAACGAACTGCTTGTTCCAGCGCCCACCTTCGTCCACGATCTCAATGCGCCCGGCGAGCAACAGTTCCGTGAGCAGCGCGCCGCCGAGGCCGAGGCCGAGCATGGAGCTGAACGCGACCGTGCCTTCGTCGTCGCTCAGTGCGAGCAGCAGGAGTTCGTGATGGAGTTGAAGCGAGCGTTCCATGGAGGGACCTGTTGGGATGCAAAGGCACCGTGCGGTTACACGATGTGGGACGGCGCGGAGCGGCTGCCAACCTCCACACTCCACCGCAACATGCCGCCGGTGAGATTCTGCACGCGCGTGAAACCAGCTTCCTTCAGCTGCTGAGCTGCGCGTGCGCTGCGCCCGCCGCTGTGGCACATGACCACGATCTCGCGTGCGCCGTCGAGTGTTGGGATGGCAGCAGCGAGCATGCCGAGCGGAATGTGGACGGCGTCGGGAACGTGTGCGGTCTTCCATTCGTCGGGTTCGCGCACGTCAATGAGCAGCAGGTCGTCGCCGCGTTGCATGCGCGCGTCAAGCGCGAGCGGCGTGATGTCCGGCTCGCGTGCGGTGCTGGCAGTCGCGGGCTGTTCGTGGGCACCGCCATCGCCCGCTGCGCCGGGCGCAACGATCGCCGGCGTTCCACAGAACGCATCGTAATCTTCCAGCTCCGTGATCGTTCGCGTGCCGCACGCCGGACATGCCGGATCTGCCGTGATGTTCACCGTGCGGAACTGCATGGACAGTGTGTCGATGAGCAGCAACCGGCCCGCGAGCGTGTCGCCGATGCCGAGCAGAAGTTTGATCGCTTCAGTAGCCTGGATGGAGCCCACAATGCCGGGCAACACGCCCAGCACGCCACCCTCCGCACAGTTGGGAACGGAGCCGGCCGGTGGCGGTTCCGGAAACAGGCAGCGATAACACGGACCGTCGCGGGTGGCGAACAGTGACGCCTGTCCCTCAAAACGAAAGATCGAACCGTAGACGTTGGGGATGCCCAGCAGCACACATGCGTCGTTGACCAGGTAGCGCGTGGCAAAATTGTCCGTGCCGTCAATCACCACGTCGTACCCGCGCATGATCTCGAGTGCATTCGCCGACGTGAGCGGCGTGTGGTACAGCTCCACGTGCACGTGCGGGTTGAGGTCGAGCAGCGTGTCACGTGCGGAGTCGAGTTTGGGGCGGCCGACATCGGCTGTACCGTGCAGCAGCTGGCGGTGCAGGTTGGTGAGGTCCACCGTATCGAAGTCCACGAGCCCGATTGTGCCCACGCCCGCGCCCGCCAGGTACATCGCCACGGGGGAGCCGAGGCCGCCGGCACCGACCACGAGCGCGCGCGCGGCTTTGAGACGCTGCTGTCCGTGCGCGCCCAGCTGCGGCAGCACGAGTTGGCGACCGTAGCGCGCGAACTCGGCCGCGGAAAGTGGCGGGAGGGCGGAGGGCCCGGAGCGATCGGTGTCCATGTGATTGGTAGTCTATCGCGCGGAACGACGTTCGTCGTCCGTCCTGTCTCTCGGAACCTCGACAATATACCCAACTGGCGCTATGCTGTTCGACCTCTCCACCACATCACAGGAGCAAGCCATGAGCGGGGTTCGAGTGCTGGTCGGCACGCGCAAGGGCGCGTTCATTCTTACGTCGGACGGCAAGCGCGATCAGTGGCAGGTGACCGGGCCACATTTTCCGGGTTTCGAGCTGTACCACGTGAAGGGATCACCCGTGAATCCTGATCGCATCTACGCCTCGCAAAGCAGCGGCTGGTTTGGTCAGCTCATGCAGCGCTCGGACGACGGCGGGCTCACCTGGAACACCGTGGGCAATGACTTCACCTATGACGGCGTGCCCGGTACGCACCAGTGGTACGACGGCACGCCGCATCCGTGGGAGTTCAAGCGCGTGTGGCACATCGAGCCGTCGCTCACCGATGCGGATGTGGTGTACGCTGGCGTGGAGGATGCAGGACTGTTTCGATCCGCCGATGGCGGCGCCACGTGGAGTGAACTGTCCGGACTGCGCAAACACGGCTCGGGGCCACGCTGGGCACCGGGCGCCGGTGGTCTGTGCCTGCACACCATCATCCTCGATCCGAGCAATGCGCAGCGCATGTACGTGGCCATCTCGGCGGCCGGCACATTTCGTACCGATGATGGTGGCGAGACCTGGAGCGCGATCAACAGGGGGCTGCGCTCGGAGTTCCTGCCCGAACCGACCGCAGAGGTCGGCCACTGTGTGCACAAGATCGCCATGCACCCCTCGCGCCCTGGCACGCTGTTCATGCAGAAGCACTGGGACGTGATGCGCAGCAATGACGGTGGCGACAACTGGCATGAAATCAGCGGCAACCTGCCGACTGACTTTGGTTTCGCGATTGATGTACACGCGCACGAGCCCGAGACTCTCTATGTGCTGCCTATCACGAGCGACGCGCACCATTTCGTGCCCGATGGCAAGCTGCGCGTGTATCGCAGCCGGAGCGGCGGCAATGAATGGGAAGCGCTGAGCAACGGGCTGCCGCAGGAGAACTGCTACGTGAACGTGCTGCGTGACGCGATGGCGGTGGACACGCTCGACGAGTGCGGGGTCTACTTTGGCACAACCGGTGGTCAGGTATACGTGTCGCCAGACGGAGGCGACCACTGGAGCGCGATTGTGCGCGACCTGCCGGCGGTGCTTTCGGTGGAAGTACAAACGCTCCCATGAGACCACCGTCCGTTCGCGTGGTGCTGCCGTCGCTCTTGCGCGACTTGGCGGGCGTGCCGGGTGAACTCGCCCTGCAGGTCGCGCGGCCCGTGTCGCAACGCACAGTGATTGACGCCATTGAAGCGACGTACCCGATGTTGCGCGGCACGCTGCGTGATCCCGCCACGGGCAAACGGCGCGCGCTCGTGCGCTTTTACGCGTGCGAGCAGGATCTCTCGTACCACGATGCCGACACACCACTCCCCGACGCTGTATCGCTCGGCACCGAACCATATCTTGTGGTGGGTGCGATCGCGGGCGGCTGAGATGCCGCGATGGAACAAATCTCGCAAGTTGTTGTATGACAATATGTTCGCAGCAACAAAGCAAATACGAAATGGAGGATATTGATGACTGCCATGCAGAACAACACACCGCAAAACACACGACAATACGATTTGTCCAACCGCACCGTGGCCATTCTCGCCACGAACGGTTTTGAGGAGTCGGAGCTCACCTCTCCGCTCGCTGCCCTCAAGGCGGCTGGAGCGACGGTGAAGATCGTCTCCGTGAAGGATTCGGCCGACAGTATTCGTGGATGGTCGAATGGACGATGGTCCGATGACGCCACCAAAGTGGACGGAACGGTTCCCAGCATGAAGGCGGAGAACTTTGATGCGCTCATGTTGCCGGGTGGTGTGATCAATCCGGACAAGCTCCGCATGAACACTGATGCGGTCTCGTTCGTCCGCGACTTCTTTTCGGCGGGCAAGCCGGTTGCCGCGATCTGCCACGGACCATGGATGATCGTGGAGGCGGGCGCAGCGAAGGGCAGGCGCATGACGTCGTACCCGTCCATTCGCACGGACCTCAGGAATGCTGGCGCGACATGGGTTGACGAGGCAGTCGTTGTGGATCAGGGGCTCGTCACGAGCCGCAGTCCAGACGACCTCAACGCCTTCAACGGCAAGTTGGTTGAGGAGATCGCCGAGGGCGTGCACGAAGGACAGCACGCGTGAGGCATGGCTCGGCTCTGGCCAGGTAAGCACCCCAAGAATCGTTTCACAACACCTGCACGACACTCGGCCCGTCGGATTTCATCCGGCGGGCCGTCGTGCGTTTGGATCACATCAACATCGCCACGGCGAGAGGCGCCGCGAACGGCACGGTAGCCACCCCGGCATCGCGGCTCAGGCCCCGCACCCACCCCGTCCGCGGGGCGCTTCTGTCGCGCAGCGGCAGTGGCGCATCCGTGGACGGGGTGGGTGCGGGGCCCAGAGACCGTCCCGATTACACAATGCCGTCGCTGCTCTACGCCGTCGCGTCCTCGAGTTCTCGCACGTGTTCCGCAATCACCTTGGCGGCGCTTTCGGGCGGCACCTGGTCATAGCCCGCGAACCGGCGAGTGAACGTCGCGTGTCCGTGCGTCATGGAGTGGAGCGGCGTGGCGTACAGGTGCAGCTCCGCTTGTGGCACCACCGCGCGTACGAGGGTTCGCCGGCCGTCACCAGCAGGTTCGGTGCCGTGAATCTGTCCGCGGCGCGCGGACAAGTCACCGAGTACGTCGCCCAGAAACGCGTCGGGCACGGCGATCTCGAGCAGGTCGAGTGGTTCGAGCAGCACCGGCCTGCACTTGGGTGCCACCGCACGGAATCCGAGAATCCCGGCCATGCGGAAAGCCATCTCATTCGAGTCCACCGAGTGTGTGGAGCCGTCGTAGCATTCCACGCGGAAGTCCACCAGCGGAAATCCTCCCAGCACACCGCGTTCAGCGGCCTCCTGCACACCGCGGTCCACCGCGGGCACATAGCGCGACGGAATCACGCCGCCCACGATCTTGTTCTCGAACAGGTAGCCTTCGCCACGCGGCAGTGGTGCCAGGCGAATCCAGCAATCGCCAAACTGTCCGCGCCCGCCGCTCTGTTTCTTGTGTTTGCCCTGCCCCGCGTCCTCACGCGTGATTGTTTCACGATAGGCGATCTTCGGGGCGGTGAGCGACGCAGTCACTCCGGCCTTTCGCTGTAGCGTCGCCATGCAGATGTCGAGGTGCCTCTCGCCCATTCCGCTCACGATGGTTTCGTGTGTGTCCGGGTCGTAGTGCACGGTGAACGTTGGATCTTCCTCGTGCAGACGGTGCAGCCCCTGCTGCAGCTTTTCCTCTTCGTTGCGCGACTCCGCATGCACCGCGAATTGCACCAGCGGTTCTGGAAAGCGCAATTCCGGCAGACGAATGGGATGCTCGCGCGAGGACAGTGTGTCATTGGTGTGCGTGTTCCGAAGTTTCGTCACGCAGCCTATGTCACCGGCGTGCAACATCGGCACCTCCACGCGCTCACGTCCCATGGGCAGGGACAGGTGGTGCAGCTTCTCGTCGCCGTCGCGTGTGGCGTTGTACACGTCGGCGCCGTTGCGCACCGATCCCGAGAGCACACGAAAGAAACTCACGTCGCCCACGTGCTGCTCGTTGGTGGTCTTGAACACGATCGCCGCAAATGGTGCGTCATCGCGTGCATGAATTTCCACGCGGTCGTCACCGATGGCGCCCGTGAACGCATGCAATTCTTCCATCTCGAACGCATTCGGCATGAGCTGCACAATCTCCGTGAGCAACGCCTGCACGCCGGTCATGTTCTCCGAACTCACGCAGAACAACGGGAAGAGATCGCGTCGTTTCATGGCCTCCTTCATCCCGGCAATCGCCTCGTCACGGCCGATCTCCGCGCCCTCAAGATACCGTTCGAGCAGCGCATCATCACTCGCCACGATGGCCTCCACCAACTGTTGGCGGTACACCATGAAGCGTTCCATCTGCGCGGCAGGGATCGCCTGCTCCTCGGACTCACCCTTGTTGCCGGCGCAGTACATGTAGGCCTTCTGCGTGAACAGGTTGATCACGCCCGCAAACTCCGAGCCCACGCCAATCGGGATCTCCACGGGCACCACATTCGCCGTGAGCCGATCCTTGACCTGCGCGTACACGCGGTCGAAATCCGCGGTGTCCTTGTCCATCATGCTCACAACAAACAACACGGGATCTTCGCGCTCCACGGCGAGCCGGAACATGTGTTCGGTGCCCACCTCCACGCCGGCGACGGCGCTCACCACGCACAGCGCGCCATCGGCCGCCGACAGGCCGGCCAGCGCGTCACCCTGAAAGTCGAGCGCGCCCGGCGTGTCCACGAAGTTGATCTTTGTGTCCATCCACTCGGCGAACGCGCATCCGAGCGAGATGGAAAACCCGCGTGCGATCTCCTCAGGTTGTTGATCGGTGAGGGCAGTTCCGTCGCGCACTTGGCCGTGGCGCTTCCCGTTGCCAGCGGCGTAACAGAGCGCGTCCACCAGGCTCGTCTTGCCGCTGCCGCCGTGGCCCACCACGGCCACATTTGTGATACCGGCGCTGTCGTGATCCCGCATCGTCCCTCCGGGGCGCGGTGCATGCACCGCGCGGTCATGTCGCGCGGGACGCGGGGGCGTCCAAACCGGGAGGCGGGCGCAGGCACCGTCTCCTCCGGGCGTCCCCGCGCCGCCGTGTGACGGTAGGGGTGAGGACACGCGTCTCTCGGCGCGACCGCGCGGCGGCGAGTCAGGAGACGTGGGGCGGGCGCTGCACGAGCGTCCGTCACCTACGATTCTGCGGTTGGATTCGAGCGTCGTCAAGCGTCCGGCCCCGACACAACGCGCATGCCCGGAGGCGCGCTCGGTGTGACGCGCATTGCAGCGACTCCGCCCAAGCCGTATACCATGGGGAGGTTATCCCTCAACTGGAGACCGACATGGCCCTGTGGAAAGACCAGTCCACCGTCAAGAAGGACACGCCCGCGCCTGCGGACGCGCCCGCTCCCCGCCCAGCAGTGGAGGCAATCGTGCAGGATTACGCCCCATCGGCCCCTGAGCCGTTTCGCTCACACACACGCGCCGACGTCACCGAATCGGTGATCGGCGCCGACCTGGCCATTGAAGGCTCCATTTCCGGCAATGGCAACGTGCGCCTGGCCGGTCGCTTCACCGGCGATGTCACCGTGGACGGAACGGTGACCATCGAGGAGGGCGCGAAGCTGTCCGGCGGCGTCCGCGCGGTAACCGTCGCGATTGCCGGCGACCTGGAAGGCAACGTGGTGGAGGCCAAGCGTGTGGATGTTCACGCGTCCGGTGCCGTGATGGGCGATCTCAAGGCGGACACGCTCACGCTGGCTGCCGGCTCGCGCGTGCGCGGGCACGTGGACTGCGGCTGGGCCGACGCGCCCGCACGTGGCCGTGGCAACGCGGTGCGAAGTGGCGCCACCACGCCCTCGTCGAGCACGCCGCCCGTCGCACGCAACGGCAGCTCCGCGGCTGCCGCGTCGGAGACGGAGTCCGCCACCGCGTCATGAGCCCGGTGCGCACGGTCCTGCCGGGCGCCACCCGCACCTGTCCGCACTGCCGAGCCACCGTGCTCGAGCGGGCGGTGCGCTGTCCGCAGTGCCAGAAGCATCTGCGGTTCGATCCGGAGGCCGCCAACCAGAAATCGGGGCCAGCGGTGGTGCCGTTCCGCGTGGAAGGCACCATCCGACCGCCGGACGGCGACACGTGGGAATACGACCTGCTGCTCGTGATCCACGACGCGAACGGCAACGAGGTCTCGCGCAAGTTGGTGGACGTGGGCGCCATTGCCCCGGGCGACGCGCGCACGTTCACGATGTCGGTGGAAGTGCTCGCGCCGAGAGGACGGCGGTAGCAGCGCCACGTTTGGCGTGTGGCGGGAGCTGGTCACTCGCGCCGGCCTTCGCGCAACATCGAATTGTCCGGACGACGCCAACAACCCATTCCACCTTGGTGCAGCGGATCCGTTTTCAGGGCAGGTGGCGCGCGCGGTGCTGCGACGGTGTCTCCCCGAACCGCTCGCGGAAACGCGCCGAGAAGTGCGGAACGCTCTTGAAACCCACGCCGAACGCAATCTCGCTGATGGTGATGCCAGTGTCCGTGAGCCACTGGGCGCCCTGAAGCAGTCGATACTCCCAGACGGCATCCATGGGTGACTGACCCAACAGCGGTTGCAGGCGTCGGTACAACGAACTGCGGGACATACCGAGCGCGTCCGCCATCGCCGTTGACGTGAACTGCTCGTCGTCGAGGTGCAGTGCGAGTACGCGCCCGAGCGCCTGCAGCAAGGCACGATCCTCGTCGTCACGGGGCGGCTGCGCAACGGGTACCGCGATCGCCGGCAAGCTCGGGAGTGCCGCCAGCCGCCGCTTCATTCGCCGACGGGAGGCCGCGAGGCCCCCAATGCTCACCATCAGCTCGGCCAGATCCACCGGCTTCGCGAGATAGGCGTCCGCGCCGATGCGCAGTCCGTCCAGACGGGATTCCCGCGACGCGCGCGCCGTGAGCAGCAGGAACGGAATGAAGTCGATGTCCGGGTCGGCACGAACGGCCGCGCAGAGCGACTGCCCGTCCATGTTGGGCATCATCAGGTCGCTCACAATCACGTCCGGCTTGTGCTGTCTGGCCATCGCGAGCCCCTGGACCCCATCAGTTGCCGTCAGCACGCGGTACTGCGTCACGATGTGCTCCTGGAGCCACTCGAGCAGGTCGGCGTTGTCTTCCACAAGCAGCACGAGCGCCCGCTCCTCGCGTTCGTCCGTCCTGGTCGCGACTTGACGCTCGCCGCTGAGCGCGGCCGACGGCACGTCGAGCAGCGAGGTGGAGCCTGCGATGGGCAGCGCCGAGCGACTGGGGCCTGACGTCGGCGCAGAATCGGGGATCGAGGCGGCCACTCTGGCGGACACACCGGCGGTGTCTGCCGCCGGTTCCTGTGCAGCCGCCGACGTCGGGACAGCGAAGCTATCGGTGGCCTCGGCGGGGAGACGCACCACGAAGGTGCTGCCCTGCCCCGGGGCGCTCTGCAGCCACACCGTGCCGCCGTGCAGGTGCACCAGTTCCTTCACCAGGGCGAGGCCGATGCCCGTCCCTTCGTGCGCGCGGCTGGACGAGTTGTCAACCTGCCCGAACCGTTCGAAGATCCGGCCGTGGTGTTCCGGCGCAATGCCCGGTCCGTCATCCGAAACCTCGAAGCGCACGGCACGCCGCCCGTTGACATCGTCGCGCCGCACCCGCAGCTCCACCGCGCCACCCTCGCCCGTAAACTTGAGCGCGTTCCCCACGAGGTTGCCCACGATCTTCTCGATATGATCCGCGTCGCACCGGATGCGCAGCCCACCCACCGGACACGACAGCCGGAACGTGATGTTGCGCGCGCTGGCGAGCGACGCGTACGAATCCGAAAGCCGACGCAGCGTTGGCACGAGATCGTGGATCGCCGTCTTCACCGGCATCGTGCCGGCCTCGAGACGGGCCGCGTCCAGCAGTTGCTCCACCAGCTGCCGCAACCGGCGCGCATTGCGCGACACGAGATCGAGACGCCGACGACTGGTGGCATCCAGCTCCGTGCCGTCCGAGGCGAGCAGGTCGTCGACGGGGCCGAGGATCAGGGACAGCGGCGTGCGGAACTCATGACTGACGTTGGCGAAGAATCGCGCGCGCGTCTCGTCGAGCACGCGCAGCTGCGACGCCTGGGATTCCACAGTGCGCAGCGCGGATTCCAGGTGCACCGTGCGATCCTGCACCGCACCTTCGAGCGCCCGCGCCCGCACCTGCAGTCCGCGCTCTCGACTCCGGATACCGAGTAGCACGGCAGATCCGAGCAGCACCACCGCGAGCGCGAAAAACTGCGGTGTCTCGCGAAAAAGTGGCGGAACCGAGAAGGTGAGCTCGGCGTCCTCCTCAGTTGCAACGCCCCCTGCATTCACCGCCCGCAGCCGAAAGCGGTGCCGACCGGGCGGCAGGTCGCTGTACACGGCCACGCGGGCCGTCCCCGCATCGATCCACGCGGCATCAAGGCCGTCGATCCGGTAGCCGAACCGAACGCCCGTGTCACGATTCGTTCCCGGTGCCGCGAACTGGATGCTCACGCGACGCGCTCCGCTCGGCAGCGCGTCCCCGTCCAGCAGCACACGCGGCGCGTACCCATCGGCCGTGACGCTGACGATGTGCACCTGCGGCGGCGCGCTGTCCAGACGCAAGGCGGCCGGCACGTCCACGACCGACACACCCGCGATGGTCGGAAACCAGAGCGTCCCGTCCTCGCCGGCGATGCCGGAGCTGCCGGTCGTCTCTGGTGTCCGCAGGCCATCGGCGCGTCCATACGCCACGCCGAACACCCGGTCGCGTTCACCCCCCCGCCGCGCCTCGAGGTCGCGCCACGCCACACGGTGTACCGATCGATTGCCGTGCATCCACAAATTGCCGCGACCGTCGTCGAGCAGTGACGTCACGATATCCTCGGCCAAACCGTTGTCCGTGGTGAAGCGCCGGACTCCCGCGGCACCAACGTGCACGAGTCCGGCTCCGTACGTGCCGAGCCAGGCGCCGCCGTTTTCATCCGGCCGAACCGTGCGGAAGGCCGCGGCAGGAAGCCCGTCCGCTGCACTCAGCCGCGATACGGTTCCGCTGCGGATGGAGATGAGGTCGCCCTGCAGCTGCACGTTGCGAGTGGTCGCCCAGAGCGTCCCGTCCCGCGCAACCCGCAGGTCGGTGACCACCCCATCAGCGCTCACTGAATCGAGGAGCACGGCGGGGCCGACCGCCGGCAATCGCGCGTGGTAGAGCCACCCATCCGCGTGATACCACGCTTGATCACTGGTGCCGGGGACCGTGCCGAAGCGGGTGGCCCCGCGGTGCGGCAGCAGTCGGATCGCAGCACCCACGGTACGTTCGGCGCCGGCGT
The DNA here is from genome assembly GCA_038259155.1 of Gemmatimonadales bacterium. Lineage (GTDB taxonomy): Bacteria > Gemmatimonadota > Gemmatimonadetes > Gemmatimonadales > Gemmatimonadaceae > JAABRT01. The sequence continues at coordinate 9,730 of JBBSPE010000070.1, read as the reverse complement.
CGACGGTGGGTGACAGCGACCACCAGAGCGCACCCCGGGCATCGACATGCGCGCGCGCCCAGTGCAATGCGGGGATTCGCGGTCCGGCAGGCGAGGCGGAGCCGTTCGCCCGGCGAGCGAGCACAAATCCGCTGGTGTCCCACACGAGCACGGTATTGTCGGGCCCCGGCGAGAAGGGGTCGCCCGTGCGCATGGGTGCGCCGAGCGTCCGCAGAGCCACCGGGCATACCTTGCGTACGGCGACGTCCGCCAGCCAGAGGCAGCCGGACCGGCCGAGCAGCGCTCGCGCGCGTCGGAGTTCCAGAGAGGCTGGCACGAAGGCGGCAGGCTCCGCGAGGGCGGGATCGAGCGCGCGATAGCCGTCGCGCGCCGCCACCCAGAGCCGGCCCTTGTCGTCCAGCGCAACCGGCTCCACCTCCCCGTCCTCGAATGCCGCCCCGAGCGACCGCCCACCGACGCGCAGTGGCGAATCCCAGCGCCCCCACGCCTGCCCGTCGCCGTCCACCAACTCGATCGCGCTGCCCGCGAGGCGTACGCCCAACACCCGTCCGTCAGGCGCTGGCACGAGTCGCCACACGTTGGACACCGGCGCGCGGCCGACACTGCGCGACGCGCCATCGGTGTTGAGCGCCACGAGCTGCCGCCCGGACGTCACGAACCAGACCGTACCGGCGGCGTCTCGCAGCGGCCGCTGCACTGGCCCGTCGGGAGCAGACGCTGCGCCTGACGACGGCGTGCTCGGGAGTCCGTCGCGTCCCAGTCGCCAGAGTGCCGTCCCTGACGCCGCATACAGGGCACCGTCTCGTGCCTGCACCAGTTCCGTGTAGCCCGCCTCCGAGAGCGGAAATTCCTCCTGCAGGACTCCGCGCGCGAGCGAAAACACCGCACTCGCCTCATCCAGCATCCAGACGGTGTCTCCAAGCCCGACGTGCACGCGTGCCACCCGCCGCGGCGGTGGGACCGGCATTGGCGCGTCGCCCAGCACCTGCACACCGACGCCGTCCAATCGGACCACGAAACCGCCGGCCGCGACCCAGATGAATCCGGCGCTGTCCTGCGCGATGTCACTCACCGACTGGCTGGGCAAGCCATTATCGGTGGTCCACTCCTGAACCCGGACGCCGCCCGCCTCCGCACGCGCGACGGTCTGCTCCATCGCGGGTGAGCGCGCTGGCTGCGCCGTCAGTGTTGATGACAGCACGCCCGTTGCGACGATCACGACGGAGACCGACGACAGCGTTCGGGACGCGCACCGTGGGCCGTCACGACGGGATGAAACGGGACTTCGCGTCCTGGTGAGCATGGCCAATCATATGTGTCTCCGTCTCAGAGGGCGATCTGTCGCGTGTCGTCGGTGTCCCGAGGTGTGTCGTCAGCGTCCCGAAACGGCGATCCGGCACGCCGTGGGACAGAGGCGGCAGGATCGGGGACGCGGCGGATACCCGATCCGACCCGTGGTGCGCAATCGTGCCGGTTTCCAGACCAGCCGGTCACGCGAGAGCCAGCCGGTTGCCCCTCACTGTTTCGCGCCCCGTTTTTCGCGGGCGTCCCATCCCCGACCCCCTCCTCATGCCGATGCCCCCTCTGCGCGCCTCGCGCGCCATGCTGCACGTCCGATCCGGCAAGACGCGCCCGCGCTTCCGGTCCGCGGTGGCGAGCGCTCTCGCCCTGACCACGGTCGTTTTGCTCAGTGGGTGCGAGAACAACAACGGCATTACCACGGCGGCCAAGGTCTGCGCCGTCACCTCGCTCTCGGTCGCCCCCTCGACCCTGAGCGTCAGTGCCGGTTCCACGGGGACCCTGCAGGCGGCCCTTTCCACCACCGATTGTACCACGCAGCCATCGGTGAACTGGTCGAGTTCCACCCCGTCAGTGGCCAGTGTGGACGGAAACGGCATCGTGACCGCGCTCGTCCCGGGTACCGCCACCATCACGGCGGCATCACTGAGTGCCACCGGCAGCGCGACCGTCACCGTGACCGCGGCCCCTGTGGCCACCGTTGAAGTGGCGCTGACCGTGGCGAGCCCGCTGCCGGGTCAGCAGTCGCAAGCCTCGGCCATCCTTCGCTCGAGCAGCGGAACGGTACTCACCGGGCGCCCTGTCACCTGGAGCAGCGCCAACGCCGCCGTGGCGTTCGTGGACAACATCGGTGGCGTGATCGCCGTGGCGCCAGGAACGACGACCATCACCGCCACCGCCGAAGGGCGCTCCGGCAGCGCGACGATCACGGTGCAGCCCTTTCCCGTGGCCTCGGTGAGCCTCACGGTGGCCAACGCCACCATGCGCGTGGGAGAAACACAGGTTGCCACCGCCGCGGCGCGCGATGGCAATGGGGCGGTGCTTCCTGGTCGCTCCATTGCGTGGTCGAGTTCGAACACCGCCGTCGCATCCGTCTCGGCCTCGGGTTCCGTCACGGCGCTCAGCGTGGGCACCGCGGCGATCTCGGCCTCCTCCGAGGGACAGTTTGCATCCGTCGCGTTGACCGTGACTCCGAATACCGCATCGGTGGACCTGTCACTCGCCCAGACCACCCTCATCGCCGGCCAGCAGACGCAGGCCACGGCCGAGGTACGTGATGCAGCGGGGAACGCGCTCACGGCCGAGCCGGTCACGTTTGCGTCGTCCAACGTCGCCATTGCCACGGTGAGCTCCACGGGCCTCGTCACGTCGGTGGCGCCGGGCACGGCCAACATCAGCGCCACGTCGGGGAGCATATCGCGGAGCGTTGCCCTCACGGTCACCCCCGTGGTGGCACCGATCGCCGCGATTCTGCTCACCCCCGCCACTGCGAACCTCCAGGTGGGTGCCACGACGCAACTGTCGGCCTCGCCGCGCGACGCGATGAACGCGGTGCTCACGGGCCGCACCATCACCTTCACTTCGAGCGCCACCGCGGTGGCTGCGGTGTCCGTTGACGGCGTGGTGACGGCAGTCTCGCCGGGCTCCGCCACCATCACGGCCAGTGCCGAGGGCGTCAACGCGACCGCCGCCATCACGGTCACGAAGGTGCCGACGGCCAGCGTCACCATCACGACGCCCTCGAGTACCGCGAACGTGGGCGGCACGCTGCAGGCGTCCGTCACCATCCGCGATGCCAACAATGCGGTGGTGACCGGCGTGTCCTGCACGCTGCAGAGTAGCAACACGTCCATTGCCACCGTCAGCGCGTCCGGACTGGTGACCGCGATCGGCGTGGGCAGCGCGTCGATCAGCGCCACGTGCGACGGTGTGACAGGCAACCTGATGATCTCGGTGGTGGGCAATCCCACGCTCAGCATCACCGCGGCGACACCCAGCGGTGGCGCCACGGCCCTCTCAATCGAGACGACATTTCAGCTCACGTTCTCGGAGAACATCAATGCGAGCACCGTGAGCGCGTCCAGCGTCACGCTGACGGCCAACGGGGTGGCCGTGCCCGCCACGCGCACCGTAAGCACCAACCGCATCACGATCGCGCCAACGTCGCTGCTCACGGAGTACAACACGGAGTACACGGTGACGGTGACGACGGCGCTTCGCAGTGCTGCGGGCAACAGCCTGCCGGCGAGCGGATTGCTCACGTACACCACCGACTTCTGGGATCCCAACTACGTCTACCGGGTGCGCAACCGATTTGCCGGAGACGCCTCGTCGCTGGACACCTTCTCCGACTCGTTCGCGGCCTTCATGGGCGAGACCGGCGGCTTCACCGGGCAGTTCTGGTACTTCATCGCGCGCGGCGGCGGCTTCTACAGCATGCAGAATCTGTTTGGCGGCCCCACGCGCGGGCTGGAAGGCGCTGACACCGGAACCCGCCCGTTCCTCACCACCGGCGGCCTTCCCAACCAGGTGGACTTCAGCGGCATGCTCTGGCGTGCCGTTCCGCTTGGGAGCGACAACTATCTGCTGCGGCCGGCCAGCACGGCCACGAAGTCCCTCGCCACAGAGGGCGGTGTTCCGCAGCTGTTCACGAGTCCCGGCTCGGCGGGCGCAGGTTCGAGCTTCGCGTGGTACTTCACGCGCGAGTTCCGGCGATAGTCGCCAACTGGCACGCGCTCGGGGTGTGCTTCAAGCACCCCGAGCCGTGCGAGCGCCGCACCACCACGCGAGACCAGTCAACCGGCGGCAGCCACCGTCGTGGCTGCGCCGCCGCGCATCACGCTCGCCAGCAGCCCGTACGTCTCCGTCCACGCCTCTCGCACATCGTCGGTGAACAGCGCGCCGAGACCCTGCTGCAGGGTCCAGAGCAGCGCGGCGCCCACGGTGTCGTAGTGTTCGTCGCGCACGCCGTACGAGACGTGGCGCGTGCCGAGCGCGGCCACGGCCGGGCTCAGTGTGTCGAGGCGCGCAAGCTGCGCCACCGCTACGTCGAGCATCTGCACCAGCTTGCGCCCCTGCGACTGCATGTCGGAATGCAGGAAGAGCTTGTGCAGCGATGGGTCGAGCAGGAAAAGGCGATCGTAGAAGAGCGTGGCCACGGTGTCGCAGTCGGGCACGACCATGGCCCAGGTCTCGCGGACGAGGGATCGCTGCTGTTCGGTGAGCATGGTTTGACGGGCGAGAGGGCGGACGCCGGGTCCACAGCGGTGTGGCCGGACGACAGGGCGACGCGCCCTGACCCACCGTCATACGCAGAAGCCTGTCGGCTCCGGTCACGTCCGCCAGTTGATTGCGTCCAGCGCCGCCTGCACCAAGCTGTCGGGGTACCGCATCAGTCGCAGGAGGGCAATCGCATTTCGCGTGGATGCGGGACCGGGTCGCAGCAGAAAGTCAAAGGTGAGTTCGTCGCCCTTCACCTGTTCCCGGAAGTGATGCGCCCTGAACTCAGCGCCGAGCAGGTCGAGCACCTCGATATCGTGCGTGGCCGCCACCACAAAATCGTGACCGGCATTGAGGTGTTGCAGGACCGCGTAGCCAGCCGCAACCCGCTCCGTGGTGTTCGTGCCGCGAAATATCTCGTCCAGCAGGAAAAGATGCTGCGCATGCTCGGTCTTGGCGTTCAGGAGCGACAGAATCGATTCGACCTCGGCCAGGTAGTAGCTCTTGCCGTCCATCAGACTGTCCTCTCGGCCAATCGACGTGCGAACCCGGAGCAGCGGGGCGCGCCATCTGTCCGCGCAGACGGTGGCCAGCGTTTGTGCCAGCACCGCGTTGACACCGAGCGCGCGAATGAAGGTGGTCTTGCCGGACATGTTCGACCCCGTGATCACCAAGCCGGTGCCATCGAGCGCAATGGAGTTGGGTACGGGTTCGGCCAATAGTGGATGGGCGATTGAATCGGCGTGCAATGCGGATTGCGCTTCGGTGAACTCCGGTGTGGACCAGCGCGGCAGTGTGCGGCGCCACCGACCGATCGACTGGGCGGCGTCGATGTAGCCGATGGCTTCGAACATCTGCCGCGTGACGGCGCGCGAGGTGCGCAACGTGTCGGTGGTGAACACAAACGCGTTCACGTCGAAGAGAAAGAGCAGGTTGACGTACTCGTAGAGCCAACCCGCCATTTCACTGGACTGGCTCGGTTCGAACATGAGCCACGACGTGGCCCGGCGGAGTGACGAAAGCTGCTGCGCGCCGTCGCGGAGCACGCGTTGTTCGTTCGCGAGCTCGTCGGTGTTGAGCTCACCGAGTTCGCGGGCAGTGCGGAGGAACGCGGGCATCTGATGCAGCGCCACCACCAGATGCTTCACGCGCGGACGGTACACCAGCTGCACTCCCGCGTTCACGACACACACACCGAGCCAGACGAGCGCTGCCTCGTTCCAGAACACGATGGAGGCCAGGCAGGTGAGCGAGCACGCCGTAAGCATCGGAAAGAGCCACCAGAGCGGAGGTCGCGCGGGCAACGCCCCGAAGATCAGCTGCGGCAGGTACGCCGCCCGCCTGTCTCCCAGATGTCGCAGCGCGTCACGTACCTGTTCGCCTGTCTCGGGTTCGCTCAGGCTTCGGGCGGCCTGGTCGAGCCGCTGCAGCGGTTCGTACATTTCCTGCGGACAGCGCAACATGTGGTAGAGATACTGCCGGCCGGGCTCGCTCTCCGCGAAATCGAGCGAGGTGAACACGTCGTCGAGGTCCAGATCGCGGCATGTTCGCTCGTCGATTGGCGCCGAGGGTGCCGGCGCCAGGTCGGCGACCGCAGCTGATGCCGTGGATGTCACCGCCTCGTGGTAGGAGGACACGAGCGAGAGGTCGTCGTGACGTGCGGTGCGCAAGCGGCGGAGCGAGCGTGTCATGCGCACGGACACGTTCGCCTTCGCGAACAGCCGTGGCAGGAAGAACACCACGGCGGCGAATACGGCGCAAGCGATCACCAGATCAATCGGCGAGGCGGTCATCGCGCCTTCATCCCGGCGTCACTCCACGCACAGCACGTCGCGCAACGCCGCAACGCCGCGCGCCACCGCGTCGCACTGTTCGAAGCCATTGTCCGCTGGCCGTCCCTCTGCCGCCGTCACCAAACCTCCCCGGACGCATCGCTTACGGTCACGTAGTAGCCATCCGGATCGCGGATCGAGAACTCGTATGCCTGCGTGTTGGGGTTGAGCGCGGGCTCCTCAGCGAATGCGTTGACGAGCGTGCGCGCCCGTTGGCGTGCCCCCGCGTAGTCAACCACGCGAAAGAACAGCAGCAGGCCGTTACCGGGCGGGGACACCTCCGCACTGGTGAGTGTGGGGTGCTCGTGCGCTCCCCACGCGTGCAGACAGAGCAGCACCGTTCCGTCCGCCATGCGCACCTGGCCAAAGTGGTCGTGTACCGGCGGCGTGGGTGGGTGGCCCAACAGCGCTTGATACCAGCGCAGGCTGTCCGCAACGTCGCGTACGCCAATGATGGTCCAGAGCTGGTTCACGGGGTGCTGTTCCACGCCGCGATCCCGCCGCTCAGTGCATATGCCCGGCAGCACGATGATCCATGCGCTGGAAGGCAAGGAACGCATGTACGGCCGTGATAGCTGCCGAATCGGTGGTCACAACGCGCACCTGCGCGCCGCGCGGCAGCGTGTCCACCACGTAGCGGATCTGCTCGCGCCGTTCGCTCATCACGTCAGTGCCTGGCACCACCTGATCGTGCACCATGCCGGGTATCGAGAAATCACCCCCGGTAAATCGCGTCGCGATGTCGCGCATGTGCGTCCGGATGACCTCGGTGCCCACGTCGTCCGCCGAGTCGCGCTGCAGCACGATGCGGCCGCCGTCGGGCAACGCCTCGAACACGTGCGACGATGTGTACTGGTCGACGCCCATGGCCTGGGCGCCCCGCTCCTGGAGCGCGGCGAATGTGGAGTCTGCATCGGATTGTTCGGCGCCGCCGTTCTCTCCAGCGCATCCGGAGAGTGCGACGATCACGAGCAGTGCGATCGTGCGCACTGAATAGCGCTTGATGGTTGTGGTCATGGGTCAGATCGGTGAGGTGTGACAACGCGACGCGAGCAAGCCCGTCGCCGTACTCAAATCCAGATCGGCCACCAGCAGTCCCGCCTGTCCATACGGCTGATAGCACTGCAGCGAACCATCCGGGCGCGCAATCGCCGACGTCGTACCCGAGCCCTCACTCGCGCAGTTCACTGACGCAAAGAAACAGCTGTTCTCCGCCGCTCGACACAACATGGCCTTTTCGTGGAAGGTGTTGGCCGGGTCGGCAAACGTAGTCGGACGATACGAACCGGGCTCCGCCACGTGCGCGTGCGGATGGAACACCACCTGCGCCCCGCGGCGCGCGGCCCATCGCACCGTCTCGGGATACCGCCACCCCTCATGGCAGATCACCACACCAAACGTCAGCGCGCCAACGGTGAACACCTGCCGTTGTGTGCCACGCGCCGGGTACACCGCCTCCTCCCCAGGATCGAGCTGGATTTTGTCCTGCCAGCCAGCCACGGTGCCATTGGGGTTGATCACGCAGGCGGTGATCTGCAGACCACGGTCCGTGACGCGTTCCGTGCCGAGAATGACGGTGATGTTCGCGGCCTTGGCGGCTGCTGCCACCTGAGCACGCGCACGCTCAAGAAAGGCCGGATCGGGCGGCGCGATTGTCGCGCCGGGCCAACGGTAGCCAGGAACGAAACACTCGGCGAAGCACACGATGAGCGCCCCACGATCACCCGCCTCGGCAACAGCGGCCATCGCGAGCCGAACCGACTCCTCCGGCGTCTCCGGAATGCGTACATTCGCCAGCGCGACGCGAACCATGTTCACGGGCACGCTTATCGCCACGTTTCTGGGCACGTTCCGGGCACGTTCATGCAAACTCGCTCAAGCGTGAAAGGGGCGGCGCACAAATTGTGCACCGCCCCCGCGAACGTTCAATGCAGATGGTGCGAGTGTTCAGCTCGCGATTTTCTTCCGCATCTGCTGGATCTTCACCATGTACTTCTCGAAGAAGAACTTCTGGATGTCCATCATGTTGATTTCGCGGCCCTGGATGTAGGACTGCTCAATGGTGGACGTCATGTCGAGCGGCGTGCCCGTGGTGATGAGCAGCGTGGCCTGCTTGCCCACCTCCAGCGAACCCACCTGGTCGGCCACGCCCATGAACTCAGCGGCGTTGATGGTGACTGCCTTCATTGCTTCTTCCTCGGGCAGCCCAAACGCCACCGCCACACCCGCTTCCCACGGCAGCCGATTGGTGTAGAGCGCACCCGATCCGCCGGAAATCGCGAACTTCACTCCCGCCTCGTAGAGGCGAGCCGGCATGTGGTACGCACCGTCATAGCCGTCGTAGTCGCGATCGGGGGCGGCCATGGTGGAGGTGAGAATGACCGGGATGTTCTCCTTCTTGAGACGGTCAGCCACGTAAATGGCGTCACGCCCACCGCGGATCACTACGTTCAGCCCCTCTTCCTTCGCCCACGTGATCGCATCGTTGATCTGGGCCACGCCGTCAGCCGACACGACCACCGGGATCTTCTTGTCGAGCGCGGGAATCATGGCCGAGTATCGCGAATCCGTGAGGCGGGTCTGGCCGGCCGCGGCCGCGTCGCGATAGGCACGCGCTTCGGCGAAGAAGTTCTTGATTTCCTGCACCTGCTCCGCGTAGGTCTTCTGCACCTGCGGCGGACCACCGCGACCGCCGGGACCACCGCCACCAAAGCGGCGCGGACGAGCGTTCGGATCGGGCCAGTTCACGTTCATCGCGGCCGCCGACTTGATCGACATTTCCTCCCACGTCCAACCCTCGAGCGACATGGCGGAGCTGAGACCGGAAATCACGCCGCCTCCGGGCGTGGCGAACGCCACGAGCACACCGGCGGTTCGCGTGGTGCCGATATGCCGGCTCTCCGCGTTCACGGCAACGTCGGCGTGTACGTTCGGATTGAAGTCACCGATCTCGTTCACGTCGTTGGACACGTCAACGGCGCCGATTTCCGAGATGCCCACCGTGCTGTAGGCGTCAATGAGGCCGGGGTAGATGTGCTTGCCCGTCACGTCCACGACGCGCGCACCGGCAGGAATCGGTACATCCTTGCCGATGGCGGTGATGACCCCGTTGTTCAGCACAATGGTGCCGTTCTCGATCACGCCGTTGGTCACGGTGTGAATGGTGGCGCCACGCAAGGCGACGGCCTGCTCCTGCGCCGGCACGGTCATGCGCACCTGCGCATCCACCGCGCTCGGCAGCAGCGTTCCAGCAAATCCCGCCGTGAAGGCCACGGCCGCGGCGCTGAGAACCGCGCGTCGGGGGCCCGGCGCGCGCGGCCGGGGGGTGTGCCGGGGCCTGGTTGGTTGGTCCCCGGTGCGCGCCCCCGCGCCGGAGGGGT
>JBBSPE010000069.1:0-20933 GCA_038259155.1 Gemmatimonadales bacterium | reverse complement strand
TGGACTCGCGCTGAGCGTGCCGGACATTCCCACGGTGTGCCAGGCGGTGCATCACGAGCAGAGCGGCATGGTGTATCGCGCCGGCGATGTGCAGTCGGCCGCTGATGCGATCTGTCGCCTGGCCAACGATCCCGCGCTGCGTACGCGCGTGGGCGCTGCCGCTTCCCGCACCGTGGCGCAGGACTACTCGCGGCGCGGCATGGACGCACAGTTTCGCGACGTGATGTCAGCCCTCTTGGACCGAAGCATCGGCTGACGCATCGGCTGACGCATTGGCTGACGCATTGGCTGACGCATTGGCTGACGCATTGGCTGACGCATTGGCTGACGCATTGGCCTGCGCCGCGAGCGCTGCCAACCCCGCCCGATCGCGCGCCGCCGCCAGCCGCACGATGCTGGCCAACGCCCCCAGACTGTGGTCCATGGACCACCGCGTTTCCATCAACCGCCGCCCCTCGGCGCCATGCACACGCGCCAGTTCGGGGTCCAGCGCGTAGCGGAGCATGCCGGCCGCCGTTGCGTCCACGTCGAACTCGTCAACAAGTACACCGGCCGATGTACCGCCGAGCACGTCCAGAATGCCACCATGACGTGTGCTCACCACCGGCAGTCCGGCCGCCATGCCTTCGAGCACGGAGACCGGTGTCCCTTCCATGTCGCCGTCCGGCGCGGTGACCGACGGGTGGACGTAGCAGCGCGCGCGGCGCATGAGCGTCAGCACCTCGTCGTTGTCCAGCGATCCGAGAAACGTGGTGGCGTGCTGGATGCCGAGTGCCCGCGTCAGCTGCCCCGTCACCTGATCGGCGTAGCCGCCCACGAGTTCGAGCCGGGCGTCAGGTACCTGCGCCAGCACCTTCGCGAAGGCCAGCAGCACCACCACGGTCGCTTTCTTGGGCGCCGCGCGCCCGACCGTCACGAACAGCGGCGGCGCCGTGGACGGATCGGTGGGAGCACGCGTGACTTCCGCACCACACGGATTCCACACGGTGCGCTCCGGCGGCGAGCCGAGCGCGATGAGGTGCGCGCGCATGTGGCGCGACACTGCAATGATCGCTTCGGACGCCTCGAACAGCGCGCGATACGACGCACGGTCCTCCGGCTTGGGCGCCAGGACATACGCGTCCCACCCGTGAAAGTGTGTGATCATGGGCGTGTTCGTGGCCCGGCACGCGTCGCGCACGGTGAGCGCGGTTGGGCCGTACTCAGCCAGCACCACCTCGCTGCGCTCGCGCGTCAGAAGCGCGGCAAAGGCGCGACTGTCCTGCGACGCGGCGCTGGCGATGCCGCTGCGGTCACGCGCCCAGCGTGCGGCCCGTGCAACGAACGCGCGCGACTCCAGCGACGCACCGAGCCCTTCGTCCAGCCGACGGTTGCCGGGGTTGCCCACGACCGACCGCGTGGGAAACGGGAGGCGCGTCATGTGCGCGCGCAGGAACGTCTCGGAAGGGGCCAGACGGCCCGCATCCTTGTTCACCACGACGCAGAGGCGCGGTGCGGAATCCGGTGCAGCGTTCGCGTTCATGGGCAACAAGGACGAAGGACAGAATCCGGACGGCGACGCACGCTATCGCCCCGCCATCCACCCGCGCAGCCGCGCGCGGAAGCCCTGCGTGGACAAACCGGCCGGCACGTTCCACCGGGGATAAGCGAGCGGCAATGGCGGCTGATCATGCGACGCCCACTTGCCCGTCACCATCAGGCCGTGCAGCGCCACGGTGGTGGGCACGGCCGCCGCGGGATCGCGCGGCGCATGGCCAAACGGATACGCCACCACAGGCACATGACGTTCGGGCACAAAGGCACGCAACCACGCATGCGCCTGATTGAGTTCCTCCAGCACCTCAGGTGTGGTCAAAGCGCCAAGATTGGGGTGCGTCATGGTGTGGTTGCCCAGCGTGACGCCATCGCTGAGCGCGGCCACGCGCAGTGTGTCGGCCGTGGCAATGCGCAGCGTCTCCGGCAGGGCGTCTGCTCCGGCAGCATCCATGCCGCGCACCCGGCCGCCCTCCTGCCACAGGAACTGCTCACGGTCCGCATGCGACCAGGCACCACGCGCCGACGCCCAATCCCAGTGCGGCACGGTATCGAGCAACGCCGGCGCCACGAACACGGTGCTCGCCATTCCACGTGCGACGCACTCGCCGACGCCCAGCGTCAGCGCCGACGCATACGCATCATCGAACGTGATGGCGACGCGCCGCTCGCCGCGCGCTGTGCGCGTGAGCACATCCATGAGCGGCACCACGTCCGCCTCGTTCGTCACGGCGCGCAGCTGTTCGCGAAACCGTGCGTGCGACAGGTGCAGCGAGCGGTCGCCCGCGGGCTGTGCCGAGTCCGGCACCACGTTGTGGTAGGCGAGCACCAGCCGATCGCCATTCCGGGTGCGGCGCGGCAGCGAAACCAGCGCGCGCTCCAGCGTGCCGCGGATCAGCGCGCGCACGCTCACGGAATCCCGCCGATGAGGCGCGCCCCCAACGGCGTGGTCACCGCCAACGGCAACCGCTGCCACACCTGCACGGCCTTGGCGTACGCGCCCTGATCGGGATTGGGCGGCGCACCGAGCTCGCCGTTCACCGCGGCCTGATACCACGCCAGCGGCTCATCGCGCGAGCCCCACTGCTTCTTGAACTTGTGCGTCCCCGAGCCCGGCGTACACCGCCCAAAGTTGAAGGCGGCAAAGCCGCGCTCGCAGGCGCGACGCACGAACGCGCCGTACAGCGCCATGTTGGGGGCGATCTTGGAGTGCCGGCGCAGCGCCGAGGCCCAGCTGATCTCCACCTCCGTACCGTTCTCGATCGCGAAGCCACCGGCCACGGGTTCGTCGCCCAGCCAGGCCACGCCAATCCACGCGCGCTCGCCGAGCAGATCGGCCAGGCGCTCGAAGAAGGCGAGCCCATGGGCCGGTGACCCGAGGTCGCGCATGTGTTCGGCAAACACGCGATGATACGCCGCTGCCTGATCGCGACCGAATCGAACCTCCAACCCCTCCCGCTCGGCGCGGCGCACCTGGCTGCGCAGCTTGCTGTCGAACTGCTTGAAGGTGGCGTCGTAGTCGCCGGGTACGAGATCGCGTACCACCGTGATCTTGCGCGACACCAGCGTGAGATCGGTCTCGATGGGTTCGCGCGATCGCAGCTCCACGAGCTTCGCGCCGTTCGCAATGCTGGCCGCGTGCGCGCTGAGTGCACGCTGCGCCTCGGCGTCACCCACAGGGCCACCGTAGCTCACGTACGGGGACGATACCAGATAGTGACCGAACAACAGCGAGCGCACCCGGACGAGCGGCAGCACGCCCGCCAGCGTGTTGCCGCGGTAGGCCGCGAGATACGGCGTCGCATGGCCGTAGTGGCCGGTGTACAGATCGCGCCACTCCCAGCGGTGAAACGTGCTGCCGCCCGGTGTGGCGTCAACGAAGGCATTCCACGCGACACCATCACCGCTCGCTTCTTCGACGCGCAACCCGCTCATGCAGCGACCTGCGCCTGCTCACGCAGCTGCTGCAACGATGTGAACGTCCAGGTCTGCAGCAGGGTGCGGAGGCGGCGCTCGGTGGCGGCGAGACCACGGTAGTGGCGCACGCCCGTGACCAGCCCCACGGGCAGGCGCGGCTGCTCCGCGTCGAGCTCCCACGGATGGATGTAGAACACGGCCGGCATGCGCGCGCGCAGTACGGCATCCAGACCGCGCAGGATCACCGGCAGCGGAAACTGACGGAACCAGCCGCCACCTGCGACCGGTACCCGCAGGCCGGCCAGCATCCACACGGCCGGCGGGTACTCGTGCAACGGGCCGGCGGAGGTGTGCAGCACATGCGGCTGACGTTCGCCCACCGCCGTGCCATAGCCACGACGAGCAATGGGAAAGCGACTGGAATCGTACACGTGGCCTTCTTCCACGAGAATGCGCGTGGCCCACGGCACGTCATCGGTGAGGGAGAACGATGGCGCGCGATACCCCACCACGGCCGCGCCGCAGACATCTTCGAGCGTTGCCTTGGCACGGCGCACATCCTCACGGAACGCGGCTTCCCCCATGGTGGGAATGCGCTCGTGCATGTACCCGTGCGACGCCACTTCGTGGCCGGCATCGGCAATCGCGCGCACGAGGGCAGGGAAACGCTCGGCGACCCACCCCAACGTGAAGAACGTGCCTCGTGCGCCGCTCTCGGCCATGAGATCGAGCACGCGGTGTGTGTTGCGCTCCACACGCGACTCGTAGGAATCCCAGCCCGCGCGGGCTACGTGCGCGTCAAACGCGCTGACCTGAAACCAGTCTTCCACGTCCACCGTGAAGACTGGCACAGGCCGCTCGGCGCCGAGGGGCCGCTCTCGTTCGGCGCCGTCGGCACTCACTTTCGGATGCTGTCCTTCCGTTCCCGCGGGAACTTCTCCGCAAGCCGGTTCTCGTATTGGCGCTCACCCTTGCCGGTGTAGATCTGCCGCGGGCGCGCGATCTTCTGTTCCTTGTCGAGCACCATTTCCTCCCACTGTGCGGCCCAGCCGGCCACGCGAGCCACGGCAAACAACACCGTGAAGAAGTCCGTCGGGAACGCCATGGAGCGGTAGATGAGCCCCGTATAGAAATCCACGTTCGGGTACAGCTTGCGCGACACGAAGTAGTCGTCTTCGAGCGCAATACGCTCCAGTTCCAGCGCGATTTCGAGATCCTTGTCCATGCCCACCTGGGCGAAGACCTCGTCGGCCAGCTTCTTCACGATTCGCGCGCGCGGATCGTAACTCTTGTACACGCGGTGGCCGAAGCCCATGAGGCGTTCGCCGCCGCCCGACTTCACGTTCTCGATGAAGGCCGGGATGTTCTTCTTGTCGCCAATGCGGCTGATCATGCGCAGCACGGCTTCGTTGGCGCCGCCGTGCAGCGGGCCGAACAGCGCAGCGATGCCGGCGGCCACGGCGGAGAATGGGTCCACGTGGCTGGAGCCCACGGCGCGCACGGCGCTGGTGGAACAGTTCTGCTCGTGGTCGGCGTGCAGGATGAACAGCACTTCGAGCGCCCGCACGAACACCGGATTGGCTTCGTAGCGCGGCTCCGACATGCGGGCCACCATGCTCAGGAAGTTCTCGCTGTACGAGAGCTCGTTGTCCGGATAGATGAACGGCAGGCCCTTCACATGGCGATACGCAAATGCCGCGATGGTGGGCAGCTTGGCGAGCAGGCGAATGATGGAAATGTTGCGCTGCTGCGGATCCTGGATGTCGCGGGCGGCCGGGTAGAAGCTCGACAGTGCGGCGGTGGCACTGCACAGCATGCTCATGGGGTGGGCGTCGTATCGGAAGCCCTCCAGGAACTTGTGGATGTTCTCGTGCACGTAGGTGTGGTACGTGATGTCGCTCACCCACTTGCTGTATTCGGCCTGGTTGGGCAGTTCGCCGTTGCGCAGCAGATAGGCCACCTCGAGGAACGTGGCGTTGTCGGCCAGCTGCTCAATGGGGTAGCCGCGGTAGCGCAGGATGCCCTTGTCGCCGTCAATGAACGTGATCTCGCTCTTGCACGAGGCCGTGTTCATGAAGGCCGGATCGTAGGTGAGCATGCCGAACTCGCCGGCGTCACGCTTGATCTGGCGCAGGTCCATGGCGCGGATGGACGTGTCGCCCTCCACGCCATCGGTGACGATCGGGAGGCTGTACTGCGTCCCGGTGCGAGTGTCGCGAATTTCGAGCGCGCCGTCGGCCGTGTTTGTGGAGTCCGTCATCGTGGTTCCGTTTGAAGTGAAGAGGGATCCCACCAATCTATGCAGGGGACGGCGCACACACGGCGGCGGCGCGACCGACGGCGTGGTTACGGGCCAAGATGCGCGTCGCTCAGGGGGAGGTGGAGCACGAATTGGAAGCACGTGCCCGTGTTGGCGCCGACAGACGCGGCCGCCCGACTGCTCTGACCTGGGGCGAGCGACAGTTCACCGCCCATCGCGCCCACGAGTTTTCGGCAGATGGCGAGGCCAAGTCCGGCGCTCGAGAAGGCCTGATCGCCACCGGCCGCACCGCCACCGGCGCGCGGATGAAACGCCTCGAAGAGGCGCGCCGCGACCTCGGGTGGCACGCCGCGCCCGGTATCGCGCACACGAAACTCCACGCGGCCACCCGCCAGCGAGCGGCTCTGCACCGTGACCGACCCCTGCGCGGTGAACTTGCAGGCGTTGGTGGCCAAGTTGAGCAGCACGCGCGCCAGAGCGGCCGGGTGGCCAAGGCGCACGTCCCGGGGCGGTGGTGTCATGTGGAACGCGAGTCCCTTTTCCGCCGCTACGGGTCGTACCATGTCGTCCACGGTGCGAAACACTTCGGTCAGCGTGAACGGGATGGGCTCGGCGCCCATCAGCCGGCCGCTGCCGCGGGCCAACTCCATCACGTCGCTCGCGAGCGCACTCAGGCCGAATGCGGCGCTGAAGGCGAGGCCAAGCTGACGGGCCTGCGGTTCGGAAATGGGACCGCTCTGGCCCGACCGCACCCGATCCACCAGAAACAGGATCGAGCCCAGCGGCGAGCGCATGTCGTGCGCCACTTCCACGAGCAGGTCGAGCGCGGACGCGCCGGACATCTGGTCCACCACGCGATACAGATCATCGCGACACAGGTGGTCATGCACCTGCTCAAGGGCCATGCAGAGCGCGTGCGATTCTGCGAACGCCTCGCGGTCGCCCGCCGCATCGGCGGCGAGCAGAATGCGGCGGCGCAGCAGGTCGAGCACCGGGCGCGCCGCGGCGGTGTGCAGCGAGACCGTGACGGATGGCAGCGTGGTGCCGGCGCGAGCGGCGCGAACCACCTGCGCCACGAGGGCCACAGCCGCCGCGGGGAGCGACGGAGTGCGGCCGTCACCCATGTCGTACAACGCGCGGTCCAACAGATCAGTGGCGTGTTGCGGCGCGTTGGCACGCGGCGCGGCCGTCGCGCCGGGACTCACGGCCCGTCGCCCGACCCGTCACGCTTGATCTCGTGCTTTTCGATCAGCCGGTAGAGCGTGGTGCGGTCAATGCCCGCCAGCCGCGCGGCCTTGGACATGTTGCCCGACGCCCGTGATGTGAGCCGCGCGAGATATTCCCGCTCGAAATGCGCGATGAGGCGATCCTTGGCCGTGTGGAACGGTTCGCTGAGATAGGCCTGCGACAGCATGGCCTCGCCGCTGGTCGGTGCAGCCGCGTCGTCGTGCATGGGGATATCGGCCGGCACGATCTCCTGCCCGGGATCGGCGATCACTGCCACATGCTCGATCACGTTCTGCAGCTCGCGGACGTTGCCGCGCCACTGACGCGTGGTGAGGAACGCCATCGCATCGTCACCGAGCTCGGGCACGAGCGTGCCCGGGCGATGCCGCAGCCACGACTTGTTCAGGAAGTACTGGGCGAGGAGCGGAATGTCCTCGAGCCGCTTGCGCAGCGGAGGCAGCTTGATGGGCACCACGCGCAGGCGATAGAACAGATCCTCACGCAGAATCCCCTGCGCGACGGCTTCCTGCGGGTCTCGATTGGTGGCCGAGACAAAACGCACGTCCACCACGGCATCATGCGTTTCGCTGCCGAGCCGTCGCACCACGCCATCCTGCAGCACGCGCAGCAGTTTGGCCTGGAGCGGCATGGTCATCTCGGTGAGCTCGTCGAGGAAGAGCGTGCCGCCGTTGGCGACCTCGAGCAGTCCGGCCTTGTCGCGATCGGCGCCGGTGAAGGCGCCTTTGCGGTAGCCGAACATCTCGGATTCGAGCAGGTTTTCCGGCAGGGCTGCGCAGTTGATCGGCACCAGCTTGCGCTGGGCGCGCCGGCTGTGACGGTGAATGAATTGCGCGATCATTTCCTTGCCGGTGCCGCTTTCGCCGGAGATCATCACGGAGGCGTCGGTGCCGGCCACCTTCTGCGCCAGGTCCACGGCCTTGCGGAACGAGGGCGATTCGCCCAGCAATTCCATGAGGTCGCCGGCCCCGGACTGGGTCACCAGCTGCGGCCGACTGGACGGCGCGCTCTGCTCGCGCGATTCGCGGGCGCTGGACACGGCGTGGGCGGCGCGCCCCACGAGCACCTGCAGGTGTGAGGCCGAGAAGGGTTTGGGCAGATAGTCCCAGGCGCCCATGCGGAGGGCTTCGATGCTCGAGGCCACGCTGGGGTTGCCGGTCATCACCACCACGATGGTGTCACGATGCGTCTCGAGCGTCGCCTTGAGGATCTCCATGCCGCTAATGGGGCTCATATAGAGGTCCACGAGCACCAGGTCGAACTTGCGGCGCCGGACAAGCTCCATGGCTTCTTCACCACGCCCCGTGCTGGTAACGGCGTGCCCGTCCATCTGGAGCACGGAGGCCGTCCCTTCGCGGAGGGTGCGATCGTCGTCCACCACCAGCACACGCAGGGTGCTGGTGCTGGGATCGGGTGCGTCGGCCGATGGAAGCGCGGAGGAGGTCATGCGGGACGAGCGCTGGAGAGAAATGGTCGTGACCCTGAGGAAAACGACGTGGGTTGTGACGTGCGGCACGAGCTTCGCGATGTGATGCGGTAGAGTGTCGCACAGAAGAGACGCTTCAGCAATGATTCCGTATCAGCCTCGCCACACCGTACGTTTCCGGAGGCTCCATTGGATCGTCATGCCGCTGGTACGAGGTGTGTCATTGTCCGTTCGGTACGCTATTTTTGGTCTCGAAACCTGTGATCAGCCCCAAATCGGGATCCATTGAGCACCTCATGCCCATCAAGTCTGATCGTCTGGCGGAAGATGTCAAGCGGTATCGTGGTGCTTCCCCTACACGTTGTGTTTCATTCATGCCACATTCCCCGGGTGCCGTTGCGCGCGGATGCCCTTTGCAGTCACCTCTCCTGATGCCAGCTCCGGCACCAGCCCTCGCTTTCCATCATACCGCAGTCGAATGACAGGCACTCACCTCCAGTCGGTACCCGACGACGACGGCTCGCTGCCGACGTACGCCGATCCGTCCACCGCCCAGGGATGGGACGAGGGCGGCGGCGTCGAAGGGCCCAACAAGGGCGTCCAGCAGCTCCAGCGCTACGTGTCCGCCCTCTGGCGGTTCAAGTGGCTGGTGCTGCTGCTGTTGGTACTCGGCGCGGCCGGCGGCGTATTCGCCACCGGATTCATCACCCCCGAATACGAGGTGCAGTCCAATATCCTGCTGTCCGCCGACTCCAAGCAGAACGATGGCTCGGCGGAGGACGGCTTTCGGCAGGCCGGCCTGCTGGACCTGCTCGTCTCGCCAACGGTGGTCGAGCCGGTGGTCACGCAGCTGGCGCTCTTCCTTGAGCCACGCGAGGCGGCGGACAGCTCGATCTTCCGAGACTTCGGCGTTGGCGGAAACGTGGTCCCGGGCGAATACGCGCTTCGGATCACGGGGCAGCAGTACGAGCTGGTGCTCGATGGCGCGCGCGTCGTGGAGACCGGGCAGCTGGGCGGCATCATTGGGCAACCGGTCGGGTTTCTGTGGGAGCCGCCCGCCGCCGCCTTCGCCGGCCGCACCAACGTGGAGTTCACCGTCAAGACGCCGCGCGAAACCTCATTGGCGCTCGCGAAGCGCATGAAACAGCCCTCACTCCGGCAGGGCTCCCCGATTCTGACCGTTCGCCTCACGGGGCAAGACGCCCGTCGCACGGCCGCCACGCTCAACAACTGGGTCGAGAATTTCGTGGCCGTGGCCACGCAGTTCAAGAAGTACGGCGTGCAGCAGCGCGCGATGATACTCGAAGGGCAGTTGGAGTACGCACGCGCGCAGCTCGCGGAGGCCGAGGGCTCGCTGCAGAGCTTCAAGGTGCGCAACGCAACCCTCCCGTCGGAAAGCCGCGCGCCCATGATGGCGGGCACCGACGTCACGAACGATCCCGTTTTTTCCGCCTACTTCAATCAACAAGTCACACTCGAACAGATCCGTCGCGATCGCAGCGCCATCACGCGGGCGCTCAGCAATGGTCCGAGCGGCGGCGTCAGCCTCGAAGGCCTGCTCTCTGTTCCCAGTGTGAACGGCGATCCCGCGGCCACCAAGTTGCGCTCCGATGTCAACGAGGCGCTGCAACTTGAAGGACAGCTGCGCGTGTTGCGGCAGCAGTACACGGACCTCAATCCGCGGGTGGCCACTCCGCTCGATGCACTCAGCAATCTGCGCACCGCCGTGATTCCTGCGGCGGCCGTCACGTTTGTGGAGCAGCTCGAGCAGCGAGAGGCCGATCTCGAAGGACGCTTGGTTGACCAGGAATCAGACCTGCGCTCGGCGCCCACGCGCACCATGGAACTCGCCAGGCTCCAACGCGCCGCCGACGTTTCCGAGCAGCTCTACCGCAACCTGCTCACCCAGTCGCAGAATGCGCAGCTGGCCGAGATGACCACGCCGCCGGACATCACCGTGCTCGACTCCGCCGTGGCGCCGCTCAGTCCCACCACCAAGACGGGGCCCGGCATCATCGCCGGTGCCATTGCCGCCGCACTGGCGCTCGGTATCGCCCTCGCCATTCTCCTCGATGCCCTCGACAAGCGGTTCCGGTATCCGCAGCAGGCCACCGATGATCTCGGGCTGTTCATTCTGGGCGTGATCCCCAACATCGATCGCAAAAAGCGGCGCCGCAGCACCGAAGAAGCGGCGCAAATGGTGGAGGCGTTCCGCACCATACGCATGAACATGCGCTACGCCGTCGATCCCACGCGGCCGTTTGCCGTCACGATCTCCAGCCCGGGGCCGAACGATGGCAAGTCGCTCGTGTCCAGCAATCTGGCGCTCTCCTTCGCGGACGGCGGCGCGCGCGTGCTGCTGGTGGATGGTGACATCCGTCGCGGCGAGCTGCAGGAGACGTTCAAGGTGCCCGGCAAGCCGGGACTGGTGGACTATCTGGACGGCACGGCGCTGCTGCCGGAGGTCCTGCGCGCCACCAGTCACCCGAATCTCACGCTCATGCCGTGCGGCAAACGTCAGCGCCGCGCGCCCGAGCTGCTCACGGGCCCTCGGCTCACGCAGCTGGTGTCGCAGCTCAAGCGTGAATACGACGTGGTGATTATTGACTCGCCGCCGCTGGGCGCGGGTTCGGACGCCTATACGCTGGGTATTGCGGCCGAGCACATGGTGATTGTGCTGCGGGCCGGCATCACCGATCGCAAGATGGCGCAGGCCAAGCTGCGCACGGTGGAGACGTTGCCCATCCGCGTGCTGGGCTCGGTGCTCAACGGGATCAAGATGACGGGTGTGTACCAGTACTACTCGTACTATCTGGACTACGAGGCCAAGGACGAGGATCAGGTCAAGGCGCTGCCGTCAAAGTCGCCACGCGCTGCCGTGGTGAAGGCCGCGGGCGACTGACGCGGCATCCGCACTTCGCGCAGGCGAGGCTCACGGGCGTCGCCATCGCGAAGCATGCGCAACTCGGCGCTCGTCCGGTGCATCATGTCCACGGGATCGGGCACGGTCTCGCTGTTGGCGTCGCTGGCGCACCAGGCCGCGCGCAGACTCCAGCGCTGGCCACCGCCGCGCGGGGTGGCGTCGATTTCGCGCCGCAGCCGCTCCACGTAGGCTGCGGTGCCCTCGGTGCCGGCACCAGGGGTGAACACGGCGAACTCGCCGGGGCCCGTGCGGCCCACGACATCGCTCGCGCGCGCCGTGCTCCGCAGCAGGTCGGCCAGCAGCGCCGCATCGGCCGTGGGGGGTTCCCGGTGCGCCCCCTCGATCTCGATGTCCGCGGCCACCGCCACACAGCCAATGGGCGTGCGGAGGCGTTGCACGCCGGCCGCGAGCTCGTGCGCGCGGCGCGTGATGCCACGCAGCGAGTACACGCCGGTGGGCTGGTCGAGCAGGGACTCGTCGCGGAACCGATCAGCGCGTCGTTTGGCGCTGGCGAAGGTGCGCAGGCGGGCCGAAAAGGACGCCCCGTCAAACGGGAAGGCGAGATAATCCCAGACGCCCACTTCGAGCGCCTCGAGCATGGCCTGCCGGTCCGGATCATCGGTGGTGATGAGAATGATCGGCATGGCCGTACCCAGATCGCTGGTGGCCTGGAGTGCCCGCGCGAGGTCCACGCCGGCCACGTCCGGCAGCCGGCTGTCGCTCACGATCACGTCGGCGATGCCGTCCATGCCCATGGAGAGGGCGTCCCGACCGGTATACGCGCGCATGGACACCATGCCCTGTTCGGCGACCAGTGTGTCGATGGTGCGCGCCAGCCATTCCTGTTCGGAGACAACCAGGATGACCGGAGGACGGGGGGTGGCGTCGGGGGTATGCACGTCGGGTTCAAGGGTGAGGAGCGGGACGAGGACTGTAACCCAACCGTACTGGTGCAATACTGCGGCCAATCTTCGTGGCTGATTCGGACGTACCGCATATTTCGTGCAAACGTGACAGCCGTCACGGAAATGGCCTGTCGCTTGGCCCGTGGGACGGCGTTACGCCATCTTTCGCTGCCGCGTCCAAAACACGATGGACCATCGGCGAACGGGTCGTCCTGATCCAACGATTGATGCGCGGCTGCATCGAATTCTGTTGCACCCCCACCACACACAACGGCCCTCGTTGTATGCCCCTGATCACAAAAACGCGCACAACTCCTTTTACGTCAATGGTTTGCATACCGTCACGCCAGTCTGGTTCTGATTCCGCAATGAGTGCACCATGTCGATGACAAAATGGTATCAATGGGCGCGTTTCCGGACGCCGCTGTTGCTGGGTCTGCTGCTCACGCTGGCGGCCTGCTCACGACCTGGCTTCCTCGTGCGGACCGCGCCGGCGGTCGTCCCGCTGGTCGATGCCTCGCGTGCTGAAGTCGCCGCCCGCGTCGGGGAATTGGAGACGGCGACGTCCAATGGCTCGCTCCGGGGCGACGACCTTCGCGATGCCCAAGCGGAGCTCGCGCGGTTGCAGCTGCGGCTCGACCGCGGCGATTTCCAGGTCGGCGACCAGATCATCGTCACCGTCACACAGATTGACGGCGTAGGAGTGGACACCGCCTCCGTGCGAGACGGTATGGTGATTTCCTTCGCCGCCCTCCCGGACGCCTCCGTGGCCGGAGTCTTGCTGAGTGAGATACAGCCACGGCTGCAGGACCACCTGGATAAGTACATCAAAAATGCTACGGTCCGGGTCAACCTCACGTTGCGGCTGCAGATCGTCGGATTCGTGGGGCGCCCGGGGTTCTACGTGATTTCACCAGACCGTCCCGTGAGCGAAATCCTGGCACTGGCGGGGGGTCTGCAAGCCAGCGCAAAGCTCGATGAAGTGACCATCCGACGCAACGGTCGGGTGATCGTGAAGCCCAAGCAGTGGCAAGACGCCGTGAAAGTTGGCACGACCGTTGCACAGTTAGGGCTCCGACCGGGTGATGAAGTCGAGATCGGGGGCGAGAAGCCGCGCAACTGGCTGCAGATTCTGCGATCGATCGGCTTCATCGCGACAGGCCTGTTTTCCATCATCCGCCTGCTGCAGCTTTTTTACAGGGAATAAGAGGATCCGAATGAACACGATGGACGTCACCCCCGAGCTGCCAGGATTCAGGCGAGCGCCGCGGACCCCGGCTCGCGCGTTTCCGCCGGTCAAGTCGGCGGTGCGTACGCCCACGATCGCGGCGGCCATCTCCACGCCGGCCCCGGCGCCCGACAGTGACAGCGACGAGAAATCAACGGACGAGTTCTCGCCGCGCTCGCGCTCCGAGGTGGTGTGCCGGGCACTCAACGTCACCGTGGCCCTCTTGCTGCTGATCATCTCGCTGCCCGTGACCCTGGTCACGGCCGTGCTGATCAAGCTGTCCTCACCGGGTCCGGTGTTCTACTCGCAGACCCGCGTGGGCCTCGATCGCCGCTGGAATCGCACCCGCGCCCTCTTTGAGCGTCGGCGCGAGAATCTGGGCGGCGAGCAGTTCACGATTTACAAGTTCCGCTCCATGCGGGTGGACGCCGAGGTGGCGGGCGCGGCCGTGTGGGCCACGCAGGACGACGATCGCGTCACCACCGTGGGCAAACTCATCCGCAAACTGCGTATTGACGAGCTACCCCAGCTGTGGAACGTGCTGCTGGGTGACATGAACGTCGTGGGCCCCCGCCCGGAGCGGCCGAGCATTTTCGTGCGCCTTCGCGAAGACATTGATCTCTTTCCGGTGCGGCAGCGCGTGAAGCCCGGGATCACGGGATGGGCGCAGATCAATCGCTCCTACGACACCGATATCGAGGGCGTGCGGGAAAAGCTCCGTCTCGACATCGAGTACATTCGCACCCAGTCGGCCATGACCGACATTCGCATCCTGCTGCAGACCGTCCCGGTCGTGCTGCTCCGCAAGGGCGGATGGTGAACTCCGGGTGGGCGTCGCCGACGCCCGCTCGTCGCTGTTGCTGACGACTTCGTCGGTGGTCGCGCAGGTCGTCGCGCCTGGCGCGATCGGTGGCGTGGAGACGGTCGTGGCGGAGTTGCTGCGCGCCGCTCGCGAGCGTGGCGTGTCCATGCGCTGCCTGGCGCTCCTGCCGCCCAACGATCCGCTTCCACTCTCGCTCCAGGAACTCGAGGCCACCGGTGTGCGGGTGGTCCGCGTCCCAGCGGCGCATCGGCAATACCGGCAGCAGTATCGCGCACTCCGTGACGCGCTCCGCGAGTGCGGCGCGCAGGTGGTCCACAGCCATGGCTATCACGCAGACGTGCTCTCAGGCTTCGCCGCCCGATCGCTGGGCGTTCCGCACGTCGCCACCTTGCACGGCTTTGTCGGCAGCAATGCGCGCGGTCGCCTGTACGAGTGGCTGCAGCTCCGCACGCTTCGGCGTGCATTCGCGGTGATCGCGGTCTCGCAGCCGATCGCCGAACGCACCGTGGGGAGCGGTGTGACCGCCAGCCGCGTCCACGTGATCCAGAACGCGGCGCCGCATGCGGAGCCACTGCCACAATCAGAGGCGCGGGCCGCTCTGGCGCTGCCGCTCCGGGGCCCCGTGATTGGGTGGGTGGGGCGGCTGAGTGCGGAGAAGGCGCCCGCCCGCTTCGTGGCACTCGTGGACGCACTCCAACGCGAACCGCCAGTTGTGGGCGTGATCCTCGGCGACGGTCCCCACATGGCCAGTATCCGGGAGGCGTCCGAGACGCTGCGAGCGAGCGGTCGAATGCTCCTGCCGGGTGCCGTCGCCGGCGCTGGACGGCTGCTCTCGGCTTTCGACGTGCTCGTGCTCACCAGCGACACCGAGGGCACCCCCATGGTCATCCTCGAGGCCATGCGCGCTGGCGTGCCCGTGGTGAGCACGGCCGTGGGCGGTGTGCCCGCCATGCTGGCCGACGGCGCCGGGCTACTGGTGCCCGTGGGCGACCTCATGGCCATGCAGCGCGCCGTGGAGCGCCTCCTCGACGACCAGACCTTGGCGAATCAGGTTCGGCGTACGGCAGCTGATCGGGCGTCGGCCACCTACGGCGGAGACGCGTGGTGGGAGCGCCACGCCGCGCTCTACGGCGCCGCTGGCTGCTCCTTGCCCACTACAAAGCGATAGAGCGTCCGGGAGGCCTCCTCACAGTCGTCGGGCGCGCACGGCGTGCTCACCGCGATCAGCTCGGATGCGGGCGAGCGTGCGACAAAGGCCACCAGCTCGAGGAGCTTGGCCTCGTAACCATAGTGCGAGTTCACGCCGCCCACGTTGAACCATGACCACACGAGGCGAGCGCCGGACGGCGTCCGCACGGCGGTCACGTTGGCGCGTCGACCACGATCATCCAGCGGGCCCACAAAACCCTCTCCCGCCTTGTCGGCCGGTCGCGCGATCCGGTTTTCACTGTTGATCAGTTCCTTGCCCTGCGACTGATCGCGATAGAAGAGGCGGTCCACCTGCACGGCCGGCGGCGCGCCGGCGACCGTGTCTGTCCAGATGGTCACCCGATGCTCATCCGCACCGCGATACGCGGGCGACCACGGCTTCGCAGCGCCAGAATCGGGGACGGCCCCCGTGGCGGCGCTTGGAGATGCTACCGCCCACTCCGCGCCCGGAGAGATACCCGGCGTCTGCTCGGAGGGAAGGCCGCTGGGCGGCATGCCCATCGAAACGAACAGCGCGACAGGACCGATGAGCGCCGCGCCCGTGGGAAGCATCAGACCCTGCAGCGACGTCTCGCGACCTGGCGCTGCGGCGTGCGTGGCGGGCGCCTTCACCGCGGCATTGGCCGCTGCCTGCTGGGCGGCAAGGCGCTCGTCCCCTGCCTCGATGTAACGCGCGGCAAAGAAGAAGGTGAAGAGCACCGCCGCGAAGATCAGCCAGCCGTAAGTGCCGTGCGACTGGATGAGCGGGGACTGCATTTCCGTGAAGTGCCCGATCAGGATGAGGCCAAACACCCGCAGCCAGTTGGACACGATGGCAAGCACAGCCGCCACCAGCACCGCCATGCCGCGCGCCTTCCAGGTGCGAAGGAACAGCAGGGCATGCATCACACCCACCAGCACGCCGACTTCGAAGAAGTTGATGCCGGCGCATCCCTCGGCCACTTCGAAGACGCCGGCCGGGATCGCGATGAGGTTGCCGTCGAACTTGACCTGAATGCCGGTCAGCGAGAGCATCGCGCGGTTCGCGACCACCGTCATGAACTGCAACGGACCAATGAGCAGGCCCCACAAGGGGACAGCGAGAAAGAACGCGCCGACGATGGGGAGCGCGGCGCGAAACGCTGCCATGCCGGCGGTGGCAAGAAGCCACGCGAGCAGCAGGAGCGGCAGCGCTGCCTGGTGCACCACGCGCGCATTCAAGATGATCGCCACCAACCACAGCGTGGAGAGGCCGGCCACCAGCACGCTGGCGATGCCGACGCCGCGCCCGGTGCCCATGAGCGTCCGGCGGTCACGCCACGCCAGCCACCCGCAGAATGCCGCTGCCACGAAACCATGTTCGCCGCGCTCGATCCAGGCCTGCGGGAAGCTCGCCCAGGTGGGCCAGAAGGCGAGCAGCACCACGGCAAAGGCGACCGCGAGACGGGTCTGCCATTGCGCCGATGGCGTGGAACGGTCGAGAACCAGCGTGGGGGAAGCGGTGCTCATGGTGGGCGTAGGAATCGTGCGGTGGCGCGGCGACCTGCGCCCGCCTGCTCTGAGCAGGACGCACGAGCGCGTTCTGCGCCACGGTGCAGAGCCCGCTGACTTCGCAAATCTAACCGCGGGTCTACGACACCCGCTTCGTCTTCCGCCGCAGGAAATCCATGAGAATGAACTGGCCCAGCGTCATCGTGTTCGTGAAATACGCCTTTCCACGTGAAATCTCACAGACCCGACGTACGAACTCCACCAGCGCCCGGTCACGGGCCAGCATGAAGGTATTGATGGCGACCCCGCTCTTCCGGCAGGCGGCCACCTCGCGCAGCGTTTCGGCCAGCACGTAGCCGTCGAGACCCATGCTGTTCTTGTAGATCTGCCCGTCCGGCATGGTGAGCGCGCTCGGCTTGCCGTCGGTGATCATGATGATCTGGCGCATGTCCTTCTTTTGCGCGAGCAGCAGGCGACGCGCGAGCCGGAGCCCCTCGGCCGTGTTGGTGTGATACGGACCCACCTGCGCCGCAGCCAGCTTGGCGAGCGGGATCTCCTCGGCCGAATCGTGAAAGAGCACCACCTTGATGGTGTCTCCCGGAAACTGTGAGCGAATGAGGTGCGTGAGCGCGAGCGCCACCTTCTTGGCCGGCGTGAAGCGGTCCTCTCCGTACAGAATCATGCTGTGCGACGTGTCGAGCATGAGCACGGTGGCCATGCTCGATCGATACTCCGACTGCTGCACCATGAGGTCGCCGTAGTCGAGGTCCATGGGCACCTCCAGCGAGCCGGTGCGGGCGAGCGCGTTGGTGAGCGTGCCCGGCACATCGAGATTCAGGACATCACCGAACTCGTAGGGCTTGCTCCAGGCGTCCGACTCAATGCCGGTGCTCAGGAACGTGGTGTCATGCGCGCCAATGGAGCTCTTGCCAAGTGAGCCCAGCAGGCCCTTGAGGGTGCGATGGCCGAGAAAATCCATGCCCCGGTCGGTGAGCTTGAACTGCACGTCGCGCGCGGCCGCCTGTCCAATGGAGCCCTTGCCAGTGACCGGCTGGTGGCCAGCGGGCACATCGCCGCCCTGGTCCACCGTGAGGTAGCCGTCGGCGATCATGCGCTGCACCAACCCATCGAGCAGCTCGGCCAGCTTGGCCTCGCTCACCTCGTCGCCTTCGCCACGCAGCGCCTTGAGCATTTCGGGCGTGAGCTGCCCGCCTTCAATGAGCGCCTTGAGGATCGCTTCCCGAAGGCCGTCCATGGAGCGGTCGGCCTCGTCCTCGGGCTCGCCCCACCAGTTGCGTTGGTCGGCGCCCCCGGCAAACCCGCTCTGCAGCAGGAAGTCGCTCAGCTGGTCGAGCAGGGCCTGCAGGTCAACGGCGTCGGCGAGCGCCGGATTGAACTTGGTGTAGCTGTGGAGGCGCACGGGCAGTTTCCGGCAGAATGGACGCAGACGGTGTTCACGGAGTATACGCACGGAGACGCCAGACTGATCCCCGCGACTCGGCTCGGCATCGGGTGCCCAGGAGCGCATCCGCTATGCTTCGTGTACCCATGCCTGCCGTCGCCCGCTCCGCCAATCCGTTTGCCGTTCTGGTGCGCCATCGGGACTACCGCACCTTCTGGATCGGGCAGACGGCTTCCCTGGTGGGCACCTGGATGCAGTCCATGGCGCAGGGGTGGCTGGCGCTTGAACTGTCCAACAGCGCGCTCGTGGTGGGACTGGTGGCCGCGATGAATGCGCTGCCCATGCTCCTGTTCTCCTTTCACGCCGGCGCCATGGCCGATCGCGGTGACCGCCTGGCGATTGTGCGGTGGGCGCAGCGCATTTTTCTGCTCGAAGCCACGACGCTCTGGCTGCTCACGTTCACGGGGCACATCAACGTGCCGCTGCTCATGGTGCTCGCAGCCGTGCACGGTGCCTGCTCCACGGTGGAAATTCCCGCGCGTCAGGCGCTGGTGTTCGAGTTGGTGGGACGGGAAGACCTGCAGCCGGCCATCGCCCTCAACTCGAGTGGCTTCAACCTCGCGCGCGTGGTCGGCCCGGCAATTGGCGGTATTGTGATTGCGCGGCTGGGGCTCGCGTGGTGTTTTGGCCTCAATGCGATGAGCTACGGCTTCGTGCTGCTGAGCCTGCGTCGCGTGGCCGCCGGTCGGCCACCGCTGGACCCGAAGGACACCGTTGAGTGGAGCGTCGCTCTGGTGCGCGACGCGGTGACGTCGAGCAACGAGCGCGTGCGGGACGGCATGCGCTACCTGCTCAAGCGCGGACTGGTGCGCGATCTGCTGGGCATGATCGGGGTGGGCGCGGTGTTTGCGGGGCCCATGATCACCATGCTCCCGGTGTTCGCGCGGGAACGGCTGCAGCTGGGCGCCGGCGGCTACGGCTCGCTGTTGTCCGCGCTCGGCATTGGCGGCGTGGTTGGTGCGCTGGTGCTGGCGGGCCCACTCGCGCAGGCGCGCCGCGGACGCCTGCTGGCGGCGGCTGCGATCGTGTATCCCGTGCTGTTGCTGACCCTCGCGGTCAACCGTGTGGCGTGGGTGGCCATGGCGATCCTGCCGTTCATTGGCGCGGCGCTCATCACGTTCAACTCGCTGGCCAACGGCGTGTTGCAGACGCTGGTGGCGGACGAGTATCGCGGTCGCTTGATGGCGCTCTAAGGTCTCATCATCATTGGCCTGTCGCAGAGCGTGGGTGCGCTTTCGGCCGGCACGATGGCGCGGACATTCGGTGTGCACTGGGCGCTCGGCGCCGGTGCATGCGTGACGCTCGCGTATGCGGCATTCACTCTATGGCGGCGTCCGGAAATCAGGCGGAGTTAGACGGGTTCAGGGTGAAAGCATGACGATTTGGCGAGCGGCACTTGTTCGCGACGAACGACCCAACCGTCAGGACGCACTCGCGCGCTGCAAGGCCTCGATCACCCGCGTTCCCGCATGGCCGTCCCACCCCTCGGGGCGCGATCCCGTTCCGCGCTTGGCATTCTCGCGCACCAGATCTGGCAACGCATCCAGGTCGAGCACCAGCACGTTCGTGCCCTCGGTGATGGTCACGGGGCGCTCGGTGTTCTCGCGCAGTGTGAAGCACGGCACACCCAGCGCCGTGGTCTCCTCCTGCAAGCCACCGGAGTCGGTGACCACCGCCCAGGCGCCACGCATGGCATCGAGCATTTCCGGATAGCCGATGGGTTCAAGCGTGCGCACGTGCTCGAACGTGAGGTTCGCGTCGGCCATGCGTGCGGCCGTTCGCGGGTGCATGGGAAAGATGACCGTGCGTTCTTTCGCGATCGCATCCAGCGCGTGCACGACGTCGCGCAGGCGGTCCGGGTCGTCCACGTTGGACGGACGGTGCATGGTCACAAGCACGTGCGTGCCATCGAGTTCGTGCTTCTTCGCAAATCCCGTGTCAGCGGCAATGGGCAGCGTGTGGAACAGACTGTCCACCATGACATTGCCCACGAACGCGATCTCGTGCTCCGGTTCACCCTCGGCCCGCAATCGCGCGGAGGCGTCGTGCGACGGAGTAAGCAGCAGGTCGGCCAGCCGGTCGGTGATCAGTCTGTTGATTTCCTCCGGCATCGCCCGATCATCCGAGCGAAGGCCGGCCTCCACATGCACCACTTTCACGCCGAGCTTGGTGGCCACGATCGCGGCGGCCATGGTGGAATTCACGTCGCCGTACACCACCACCCAATCGGGCTTGGTGTCCAGCAGCGCGGCTTCGAAGCGCTCGATGATGCGCGCGGTCTGCGCGGCGTGCGAGCCCGACCCTACACCGAGATTGATATCGGGCGCCGGAATGCCGAGCTCGCGGAAAAACCGATCCGACATCGCGTCGTCGTAGTGCTGACCCGTGTGCACGACAACCTGCGTCACGCCGGCAGCAACACCAGCCCGATGGACGGGAGCAAGCTTGGGAAAGTTCGGGCGGGCGCCAACGACGTGGAGCAGTTTCACGGAGCAGGTGGGTTGGGAGAGGCTGGTTTCAGATCGCGCCGAC
>JBBSPE010000068.1:0-21686 GCA_038259155.1 Gemmatimonadales bacterium | reverse complement strand
CGGTGCCGGTGGCGAGCACCGCCGAATCGGCGCCCATGAGCAAAAGCAGTTCGGCTGCCCACACGGCGCCCACGATGCTCAGCACGGTGGCGAGCAACAGCCCCAGCAGCAGGACCTGCACTGCGGCGCGTGCGGCCGCGTCACCATCCTTTTCGCCAATGCGCCGCGCGACGGTGGCCGACGCGCCAATGCTGAGGCCGAACGCGATGGTGTAGATCACGACCATGAGCGATTCGGTGAGCCCGACAGTAGCCACTGCGGCGGCACCGAGTCGCCCGACGAAGAACACGTCGACTACGGCGAAGATGCTCTCCATGGACATCTCGATCACCATGGGAAGCGCCAACAGGAAAATCGCGCGCGCGATGGTTCCCGCTGTGTAGTCGATCGAGGTGCCGCGCAATGCGTCTCGCACGTCGCGCCAAAATCCGGCGCCGGCTTGCGCGGAGGCGAGGTCACGCAAGGGATCGCGTGTCTGTTCGGCGCTGCGGTCAACTGGGGAATGCAAAACGATCCTCGTGGATTCTGGAATTGAAACGCCCCGCCTGGTTCATGTCGAAGCAGGAGGGGCGTGATCCGCGAGGTGGCGGTCCGGACGGACCGTGCCTAGCTGAGCGGCTCTGCTTCGACGGTATGCACGACCGCGGCTGCCGTATGGCAGGCAACCGGGCGGTGAACCCGGACGGCGGTGGTGCAACGAGGCAGGGTGGTGCTCACAAGGCATTCCCGATGGAAGAAAAAACTAACGACGATACGCTCCGACAAGAGTATAGCCGTCACCGCACGCCGTACAGTGGAGGCGCGCAACACAATGCGTCTTGAGGGATCACTTCCCGTCACCGCGGTTCCAATCCACCCGCACCCCTATCCGGCCATCCGGCCCAAGGCCATTCGGCGCCTCGGTCTATCCGTTGCGCCGCTGGCCACGAGCCCCGCCGCCTGGGCCCTCGGGCCACTGCCACGCGCTCGCCACATGCGCGCGCCCCCAAAATCAGCCCCCTCAGCCCGCCCCACCCCCCAACGCCGCCCGATCCACCGCCGCCTGCCGCCGCACCGCCTCCGACCAGTCCACCGACGGCGCGACCTCAGCATCTGACAACGCGAGACTCGCCACCGCGCGCTCGATCACCGGTGCGCCCAGCACCTCCGGCAGCGCGCGCCCAAACGCGAGCTCGGCGCGACGGCACAGCCGCTCCTCGCGGGCCCTGTCGCGTCCCGTCCGGCGCACGCCCATGGCCTCCACGCGCGCGTGCACGCCCTCGTGCACGATGGACGACGCGACGGGCGCTGCCGTGATATCGCGCCGCGCCAGGAACGTGAGTTCCGTGATGATCACCCGTTCGTCGGGAATGAACGCGCCGCGACACGCGAAGCGCTCCACGCGAATCGCCCGGATGTCCCGCTGCAGGTGTCGCAGTCGCCATGGCTGGTGCGCGGCGATGAGCGCCAACGACTCGTCCAAACGTGCGAGCGCGTCATCGGTGCCGATGTCCGGGCGTGAGTTGACCACCTCCACGCGCACACCATGCAACGATGCGAGCGTGAACTCCGGCGACTCGGCGCTGCGCGGTGTGCCCATGGTGCGCCTCAGACCGCCAACAGCGCCCGCACGCGCTCACCGATCACGTCCACCGTGGGCAGCACGGCTGCGAGCAGCACTTCGTGATACGGCATCGGGATGTCCTCCGGTGCAAGGCGGTCCACCGGAGCGTCCAGATACCAGAACGCGTTCTTCGCCACCGTCGCCGCGATCTCGGCGCCAAACCCGGCGGTGAGATTGTCCTCGTGCACCACGAGACAACGCCCGGTCTTTTGCACCGATGTGAGCACGGCATCGCGATCCCACGGTGCGATCGTGCGCAGGTCGATCAGCTCCACTGCGCCCTCGAACTGTGCCGCCACCTTCGCGCAACGATGCACCATGGCGCCCCACGTCACGATCGTGAGCTCCGTGCCCTCTTGCACCACACGCGCTCGACCTAAGGGCAGCACGTAGTCGTCGCCGGGATATCGCGCGCTGCCGTCGCCGGTCATGAGCAGCGATCGATGCTCAAAAAAGATGGTGGGGTTGGGACTGCGCATGGCCGCCCGCAGCAGACCCACGGCGTCGGCGGCGTTGGACGGCATCACCACCTGCCAGCCATACGCGTGCGCGAATCGCACCTCGTCGCTGAGACTGTGCCACGGATCGCCCACGTCCTTGCCGAACCCGCCCGGCATGCGCACCACCATTGGCGCAGCGAACCGATTGTTCGTCCGCCAGCGCATGGTGCCGGTGTTGTTCAACTGCTCGGTGGCCGGATCGGCGTACTTGCGGAACTGGATTTCGGCCACGGGCATGAGCCCGGAAATCGCGAGCCCCGACGCGCGACCGATAATGCCTTCCTCCGACAGGCTCGTGTCGAACACCCGCTCAGCACCGAACTGCTTCTGCAGCCCTTCGGTGACGAGATGCACACCTCCCTTTCGCCCCACGTCCTCGCCGAACACCACGAGCTTGGGGTTGGCCGCCAGCTCGTGTCGCAGCGTACGCCGAATCGCCTCGGCAACACGCAACAGGTCGCCCGCCTCGGCAGGCACATCGGTGCCGCCGAGCGCGGTCCGTTCGTCGCGCGACAAACCGCCAAGCGCGTCCTCCACACCCTCGCTCTCGTCAGCGTACACGAACTGCGCGATACGCGTCGGGTCGGGGATGGCTCGCGCGCGTGCCGCCTGCAGGGCGATGTCCACATCGCGCGCCACTTCGTCCTCGAGCGCCTTCCATTGGCGCGGCGACAGCAGCGCGGGTACGAGGTAGTGCTTGAGCCGCGGCAGCGGGTCACGCGCTTCGTCGGCGGCAATCTCCTCGGCCGTGCGATAGCCCTTCTGGTTGTCCGGCCCCGAATGGCTGCTCAGGCGCGGCACCGTGAGATGGACGAGGGCGGGGCCGGTGCCACTGCGCACATGCGCGACGCACTCCTGAAGCAGCCGCGCGGTCTCGTCTGGATCGGTGCCGTCGCCGTCGCGGATGAAGAGGTTGCCGAACGATGCCAGATTCTCGGCGATGTTGCCGCCGGGCGTCTGCATGTCACCGCGCACCGAGATGCCGAGATCGTTGTCTTCGATGTAGAACAACATCGGCAACTTGAGCGTGGTGGCCATCGTGAGCGAGGCCCAGAACCCGCTTGTGGCCACCGACGCATCGCCACCGAGCGCCACCGCGAGCGAGCCGTCGTACGCGGGGTCCCTGAGTGTGTCGCGATGATACGTGATCGCCTGGGCCCATCCGGCAGCCGGCGTGTATTGCGAGCCCACATCGCCCGACATGGGGAGCACAATGGGCCCATGGCGCCGCGGGAGGTTGCACACGACGCCGATGTCGCGACCATCCGAGAATCCACCAGCGCGGCCGAGAGGCGAACCGAA
This sequence comes from Gemmatimonadales bacterium, assembly GCA_038259155.1. Classification (GTDB taxonomy): domain Bacteria; phylum Gemmatimonadota; class Gemmatimonadetes; order Gemmatimonadales; family Gemmatimonadaceae; genus JAABRT01. The sequence goes on along the minus strand of JBBSPE010000068.1, from coordinate 18,281 downwards.
CGCGTCATCGAGCGGCAGGCCGAGCGCGATGAGCATCGGGCGGCTGCGGTAGTACGCGCCGGCGGCGTCGCGCGGCCCGTCAATGAGCGAACCGAGAATACACTGGGCGACATCGTGACCGCGTGCCGAGAACTGATAGAGCACCTGGTGCTCACGCGGCACGGATGCCCGGTTGCGGTTGGTGGACTCCTCGATGTCGTCGAGCGCGCGGGAGCAGAGCGCGTGATAAGCGATCTGCCGCCAGTCAAATCCCTCGCGGGGCGTGGCGGCGGCGGTCTTCGCGCGCGGGGCGCGGCGTGTTCGGGAGGTCTGAGCCATGCTCGTATTGTATCGGGCTGCGGTCGCCGGCGGGGCGCGCACTGCGGCCGGTGGAAGATGCGACGGGTGGAGCGAGGGGCCGTGGCACCCCATATCTTGATAAGATGACCTACCAGTTCATCATCTCGGGAGTGGCGGACGGCGTTCTGAGTATTACGCTCAACCGCCCGGATGTGCTCAACAGCTTCACGCGCGAAATGGCCCGCGAGGTGCAGACGGCGCTGCATGAGGCGACAATCAACCCGGAAGTCCGGGCCGTACTGCTCACCGGCGCCGGCCGCGGTTTCTGCGCCGGCCAGGATCTGTCGGAGGTGCTGCCACAGGGTGACGCGCCGCCACCGGACATCAGCGAAATCGTCCGCGAGAGCTACAATCCCATCATCCGGGGCATTCGGGCCCTCGAAAAGCCCGTGATCTGTGCGGTGAACGGCGTGGCGGCAGGCGCCGGCGCCAATCTCGCGTTCGCGTGCGACCTCACGATCGCGGCCGAGGAGGCCGTGTTCGTGGAGAGCTTCGGAAAGCTCGGACTCATTCCTGACACCAGCGGCAGCTATTTCGTGCCCCGGCTGGTGGGTATGCAGCGCGCCACGGGGATGTTCTTTCTGGGTGACAAGATCACGGCGGCTCGCGCGCGCGAGTGGGGGCTGATCTGGGATGTGGCGCCGCTCGCCGATCTGCTGCCCATTGCCGGTGGCATCGCAAAGACGCTGGCCACGCAGGCCACGCGCGGATTCGGGCTCACCAAGCGCGCGCTCAACGCGTCGTTCACCAACACGCTCGACGAGCAGCTCGAGGTGGAAGCCGTGTGCATGCAGCAGGCGGGACGGACGGCCGACTATGGGGAGGGCGTTCGGGCCTTCCTCGAGAAGCGCAAGCCCGTGTACCGGGGCGAATGATGACGCTCGGCTCCGACCTGGTGGTTGGCGTGATCGGCGCCGGTGCGATGGGTGCCGGCATCGCGCAGGTCGCTGCGGCGGCTGGTCACCGCGTGCTCCTTGCCGACGCCCTGCCCGCGTCCATTGATCGCGCGCGCAAGGGGCACGAGAAGGTGCTCGCCCGCGATGTGGAGAAGGGACGGCGCACGCGCGAGGAGGCCGACACGGTGCTTGCACGCCTGCAGTATGTGAACGGCGCCAGCGCCACGGACCTCGCGCCGTTTGCGCTGTGCGGCTTTGTGATCGAGGCCATCATCGAGGATCTCGACGCGAAACGCACGCTGTTGCAGACGCTCGAGGGCATTGTGACGCCCACGGCGGTGATCGCCAGCAACACGTCGTCGCTGTCCATCGCCGCACTCGCCGGCAGCTGCACGCAATCGGAACGCGTGATCGGGGTGCACTTCTTCAATCCCGCGCCAGTGATGCCGCTGGTGGAAATCGTGCCGGCGCTCACCACTGATCCGGTGCTCGCCGACAGCGTACAGGCGCTCGTGGACGCATGGTGCAAGACCACCGTGCGCGCGGCGGACACGCCGGGCTTCATTGTCAATCGCGTGGCGCGTCCGTTCTATGGTGAATCGCTGCGCATTCGCGAAGAGGGCATCGCTGATTGCGCCACGATCGACTGGGCGCTGCGCGAACTTGGCGGCTTCCGCATGGGGCCATTCGAACTCATGGACTTCATTGGCAACGACGTGAACTACGCCGTGACGAGTTCGGTGTTCGAGGCCATGTCGTACGATCCGCGGTACAAGCCGGCGTTGCAGCAGCGACGGCTGGTGGAAGCAGGCTGGCTGGGACGCAAATCGGGCCGCGGGTATTACGACTACCGGGAAGGGGCACAACATCCCGCGCCCACCACCGACGGAACGCTCGGCCGGCAGATTCTGGAGCGTGTCCTGGCCATGCTCGTGAACGAGGCCGTGGACGCGGTGCACCTGCAGATCGCCTCGCCGGTGGACATCGAGCTCGCGATGACGCGAGGCGTGAACTACCCGCGCGGTCTGTTGGCGTGGGGCGACGAACTTGGCGCCGCGCGTGTGCTCGGCATGCTGGAGGCCCTGCATGCGGAGTACGGTGAGGATCGCTACCGGCCGAGCGTTCGTCTGCGCCGGCTCGTCCAGTCGGGTGGGAGCCTGCTCGCGTGAGCGAGGGGGTGTTCGCGCCCGCCATGGCCAACGTACCGGCGCCGGATGGGGCGGCGAACGCTCGTGCGGCGCGCGTTGTCCAGCAGATCCTCGACGCCGATGCCTTTTCTGCGTGGCTGGGCTTAGAACTTGTGGACGCCGCCGTGGGGCGCGCCACGCTGCGCATGACGGTACGGCGCGACATGGTGAACGGCTTCGGCATCGGTCACGGCGGCATCGTATTCTCGCTCGCTGACAGTGCCTTTGCCTGCTGTACCAACGCCGGTGGCACGCTGAGTGTCGCGGTCGACTGCACGATCAGCTTTCCGGCGGCGGTGCAGGTGGGCGACGTGCTCACGGTCACTGCGCATGAAGAAACCAACACACGAAAACTCGCCTTCTGCGTCGCCACGGTCACCCGGGGGGACGGCGCGGTTGTCGGGCATTTCCGCGGTACGGTGTATCGCACCAGCCGTCAGCACATGCTGCCGGAGGACTGAGCAGCACTGAGCAGCACTGAGCAGCACTGAGCAGGACTGAGCAGGGCTGAGCACGGGCAGTGCGGTGCGCGGCACGCACGGTCGCCCTGACGTCGCACTGCATCACGGTGCATCACGGTGCATCACGGTGCATCACGGTTCATCACGAATCCACACGAGACATTCCCGAATGGACGCATATATCATTGACGGTGTTCGCACACCGGTGGGCAACATCGGCGGTGCGCTGAGTGCTGTGCGGGCGGACGACATGGCAGCGCACGTGATGCGCTCGCTGATGGCGCGGCACCCCGGTCTCGACGCATCCCGTGTCGCCGACGTGATCCTCGGCTGTGCGAACCAAGCCGGCGAAGACAATCGTAACGTCGCACGTATGGCCGCGCTGCTGGCGGGCCTGCCGGTCACAGTGCCGGGCGAGACGGTGAACCGGTTGTGTGCCAGCGGACTCAGCGCCATTGCCGGCGCCGCGCGTGCCATTCGCTGCGGCGAAGGGGACCTGTATCTCGCCGGCGGCGTGGAGAACATGACGCGGGCGCCGTTCGTGATGTCCAAACCGTCGTCCGCATTCGGTCGCGACGCGGAGCTCTTCGACACCAGCCTGGGCTGGCGGTTCGTGAACCCGGCGATGCACGCGCAGTTCGGAACGCATGCGATGGGCGAAACGGCGGAGAATGTCGCGGAGCAGTTCAACATCTCGCGCGAGGATCAGGACGAGTTCGCCGTGCGATCGCAGCAGAAGGCGGCGAAGGCGCAGTCGAACGGTCGGTTCGAGCGCGAGATCGTGCCGGTGGAGATCCCGCAGCGCAAGGGAACCCCCGTAGTCGTGAGTGAGGACGAGTTCCTGCGGCCCGACACCACACGCGAGATCTTGGCGAAGCTACGACCGGCGTTCCGCAAGGACGGGAAGGGCTCGGTCACCGCGGGCAACTCGTCGGGGTTGAACGACGGCGCGGCGGCGCTGCTGGTCGCGTCCGGCGACGTGGTTGCGGAACTCGGTCTCACACCGCGCGTGCGCGTGGTCGCCGCCGCAGCGGCCGGTGTGGAGCCACGCATCATGGGCATGGGGCCCGTGCCCGCCACAACGCTCGCCCTCAAGCGTGCCGGCCTCACCCTCGACCAGATGGACGTGATCGAACTGAACGAGGCGTTCGCCGCCCAGTCGCTCGCGTGTCTGCGCGAGTTCGGGCTGGCCGATGACGATTCGCGCGTGAATCCCAACGGTGGCGCCATCGCCATCGGTCATCCACTCGGCATGAGCGGCGCGCGGCTCGCGCTCACGGCCATGCATGAACTCATGGAGACCGGTGGTCGTTACGCGCTGTGCACGATGTGCATCGGCGTGGGGCAGGGATATGCCGCCGTACTCGAGCGGGTGTGACGGCGCATGATCTACGCCTTTGACGATTTCATCCCTGTGGTGCACGAGAGCGCCTTTGTGCATCCGCAGGCGGCGGTGACGGGCAACGTGATCATCGGCCGCAACGTATATGTGGGTCCGGGTGCGGCCATTCGCGGTGACTGGGGCGGGATTGTCATTGCCGACGGCTGCAACGTGCAGGAAAGCTGCACCATTCACATGTTCCCGGGCGTCACCGTGGTACTGGAGCCGGGTGCCCACATCGGACACGGAGCGGTGGTGCACGGCGCACGCATTGGCGCGAACTCGCTCATTGGCATGAACGCCGTGATCATGGACAACGCCACGGTGGGCGCCGGTTGCATCGTGGGCGCACTCACCTTCGTGCCAGCCGAGATGCAGATCCCCGACCGCAAGGTTGTGGTGGGCAACCCGGCGCGCATCGTGAAAGACGTGAGCGATGAGATGCTCGGCTGGAAAACCGAGGGCACCGCGCTCTACCAGCAGTTGCCCGACGCCATGCGTTACAGCTGGAAGGCCGTAGATCCGCTGCGCCAGATTCCGGCCAATCGACCTACCCAGTCCAACGTCCTCAAGACGTGGAACGAGACCCGCAACGCGAATGGGAGCTAGTACGCGATGACAACGCTTGGGAACTACGCACTTGGCGAGTGGCACCAGGGCACCGGACGCACGGCCGATCTCATTCATGCCGTCTCTGGCGAAAAGATCGGTGAAGCCTCGAGCGGCGGCCTCGATTTCGCCGCCATGACAGACTACGCGCGCACGGTGGGCGGACCGGCCATGCGCCGGCTCACGTTTCACCAGCGCGCGCTCATGCTCAAGGCGCTCGCGCAGTACCTCATGGAGCGCAAGGAAACATTCTACGCACTCAGTGCCGCGACAGGTGCAACGCGCTCCGATTCGTGGGTGGACATCGAGGGTGGTATCGGCACGCTGTTCGCCTACTCCAGCCGAGGCCGCCGCGAGTTTCCCAACGAGACGTTCCATGTGGAAGGCCCGGTGGAGCCGCTGTCCAAGGGCGGATCGTTCGTCGGTCGCCACATCTGTGTGCCGCTCGAGGGCGTGGCGATTCACATCAACGCGTTCAACTTTCCGGTGTGGGGCATGCTGGAGAAGCTCGCGCCTGCGTTGTTGGCCGGCATGCCATGCATTGTGAAGCCGGCCACGGCCACGAGCTATCTCACCGAGCTGGTATTCCGCTCCATGGTGGAGGCCAACATTCTGCCCGCGGGTGCGATCCAGCTGGTGTGCGGCAGCGCGGGTGATCTGCTCAGCCACATCAGCGAGCAGGATACCGTGGCCTTCACCGGCTCCGCCACCACTGGCCAGATGCTCAAGTCCGGTGACGCCATGATGAAGCATTCGGTACGCTTCAACATGGAGGCCGATTCGCTCAACTGCAGCATTCTCGGCCCCGACGCCGTGCCCGGCACGCCGGAGTTCGATCTGTTCATCAAGGAAGTCGTGCGCGAGATGACCACGAAGGCGGGTCAGAAGTGCACGGCCATTCGTCGCACCATCGTGCCTGATGCGCTCACGGAAGACGTGGTGAAGGCACTGAGCGCTCGGCTCGCCAAGACAACCATTGGCGACCCCTCGGTGGAGGGCGTGCGCATGGGACCGCTGGCCACGCACGGCCAGGTGCGCGACGTTCGCGCGGCGGCTGATTCCATTCGTGGTGCGGCCGAGCTGGTGTTTGGTGGTGGAGACTTCGAGGTCACCGGTGCCGACCGCGAGAAGGGCGCCTTCTTTGGTCCGCGCCTCATGGTGTGCAGCGATCCATTCAATCGCGACGAGCCACACGACATCGAGGCGTTTGGTCCGGTGAACACGATCATGGCGTACCACTCGATCGAGGAAGCCGTGGCGCTCGCGCGACGCGGCCGCGGCTCGCTGTGCGGCTCGCTCATCACGCACGACCCCAAGGTGGCCCGCGACATCGTGCTCGGCGTCGCACCGTATCACGGTCGCCTGCTCGTGCTCGATCGCGCGAGCGCCAAAGAGAGCACCGGACACGGCTCGCCACTGCCCAATCTTGTGCACGGTGGTCCCGGTCGCGCCGGCGGCGGTGAAGAAATGGGCGGCGCGCGCGGTGTACTGCACTACATGCAGCGGACGGCCATTCAGGGCAGCCCCGACATGCTCACGGCGGTCACGCGCGAATGGACCAAGGGCGCCGAGGAGCACACGGACGCCGTGCATCCGTTCCGGAAAAATTTCGACGAGCTGGAAATCGGCGACACTTTGGTCACGGGCACGCGTACCATCACGCTCGACGACGTGGTGAACTTCGCCAATCTCAGCGGCGACAAGTTCTACGCGCACATGGACGACGAGGCGGCGCGCTCCAACGGCGTGTTCACCGGGCGGGTGGCGCACGGCTACTTCATCGTCTCGGCCGCAGCGGGACTGTTTGTGGACCCGGAGCTGGGGCCCGTGCTCGCCAACTACGGCATGGAAGGGCTGCGCTTCACGAAGCCTGTCTATCCGGGAGACACGATCCACGTGCGCCTCACAGTGAAGCGCAAGACGGCCAAGCCACCGCGTGACGAGGAGATCCCGCAGGGTGTGGTGGAATGGGACGTGGAGGTGCTCGATCAGGAGAACGAGGCGGTGGCGGTGTATTCGATTCTCACCTTGGTGAAGCGGGCTTAGATCGCATCTTGGTGGCGTGACGGGGGCTGGCGCCGCGCTGCCAACAGCGCGCGCTGCCCTGCGCCGAGCACGGGTGCAAGGTTTTGGTTGCGGTGTAGTGGCGACAAACGGGTAGTGTCGTGGGGAATCGCCGGCGGACACGAGTCGCCGCCGGCACCGCCCCCAGCCGTGAGTTGCTGTCATGCGCACCACCGCCGCACCATTCGTCCGCCTCGCCACCTCCAGCGCGATCGCCATCTCGCTCGGCATTTCGCTTCCGCTGCGTGCCGCGCCGGCACAGTCCGCCGGCTCGGGCAACGGGATTGCCGTGTGCCCGTCTGCGATCACCAAGCGCGAGGTGCTGCACGATGAGCGCGGGCAGCCCATTCACATCTCGCCTGACGGCCTCGCGGAGCGGGATGGGGCGCTGTTGTTGGCCGGTCAGTTCAGCGCCACGTTCGGCCTGAATGCCGATACCTCGGTGGGGCTCACGAGCCAGGACAGCATCGTGGCGCTGCTCCGGTTGCCCAACGGCACCGTGCGCACCTTTGCCCGTCCACCGATTGGTGAGTGGAGCGTCGAGGATGTGGTGGCAACACCCCTGGGCGCGAATGCGTGGGGCTTGCTCATCACCACCAGCCGCGATACGCCGGGCAGCGCGCCACTGGCGCACGGACCGGTGTGGTTCATGCGCCTCACGTCGCAGGGCGCCAGCAGCGCACAGCAGCTCGTGCTTCCCCCGGGCATCACTGCGAACGGGCGCGCACCCGGCGACGTGGCCGTTCGGGGTAGTCGCGTGGTTTTCGCTCTTACCGCGTCGGACTCACTCCACAACGATCTGGTCGTATTGCTGGAGCCGAAGGGGAGCCGTTGGCAGTCCAGCGTGATCCAGTCGGACGGGGTCGGTTGGGTGGCTGTCGGCTTCGACGGCGCCAACGGTGAGCTGGCGGTGGTGATCGTCAAGCCCGACTACACGCAGCGCGTGGATGCCAACTCGCTCTTCCTCGTGCGTCCAGAGCGACGCGCCAACGTATTCGAGCGACTCGCGACGGGTGGCAGTCGGCCAATCCATCAGCCGAGTGTGGTCTCCACGAAAAGCGGGCTCGCTGTCTCGTGGCACCGGCGCCCTCTGCGGATGAGCACCGGCGGACTCTATCCGAGCTTTCTCTCGCTCATTGAATACGACGCGGTGCGTCCTCCACGAAGCGTGGGCGAGCCTGCGACCAAGGTGCGTGTGCTCGGTGACAGTGCTCATGCGCCGCACCTCGTCCTCGTGCGCGGCGCGGCTGGCGACAGCAGCGAAATCGACATAGTCGCGCCCTCTTCGCCGAACACCACCGTCCGCGTACACGTCGCAAGCGCGGGCGCGCGCGCCATGCGCGCCGTACAGGTCGGTTCTCGAATTGTGGTGTCGCAGCCCAGAGTGCTGGGCGGTGGCACCCACCTGGCCAGCGAGCTGCTGTGGATCAGCACTCGCTGTGACGCACCGGAAGGAGGGAAGATGAAATCCGGTGCATGACCATACACCCTGGAGAGTTCTCCATGAAGGCATATCCGCGAATCGTCGGCCTGCTGCTTCTGGCCGTGACCGCTTGCAGTGATTCCGACGCGCCACGTGCGACGGAACCCAATCTCACGCTCACTCCCGATCTCGAGCTGGCGCTCCCCTCGCTGCGACAGCTCTCGATCGAAACGGAAGATTCAACGTCGCGCCTTGTCGCGGCGGCCATCGGGTCGGCGACCACCGAGGCAACCAATCGCTCGTACGTGCCGGGCGATGGCATTCACACGGCCGGAGGGGAGTTCAATATTCCGGCAGACTACCGGGCGGCGTCGCGCGGCGCGTTGATCACCAGAATGGATATCGACGTTGGATTCATCCCGGACGCCAAGGTGGCATACGCGCAGTTGATCGGCGAGTCCAAAGGCAGCTCGTACCGGAACCACGTGGTACTGAAGGTGCGATACGGCAATACGCAGGTTGCACAAAACGAAGCGGTAACGGAGGAATCGTGCCTGTGCCTTCACCTGTTCTCACCGTGGGGCCAAACGGCGAACGTTACAGTGCCGGTCGAAGGCGATTGTGGTCACAACGCACAGGGAACCGGAACGCACAACGCCCGTCTCGATTTTCTGACGTCATCCTGGGACCTGCTGAACTTGAACAAGGACACTGGCAGCACGACAGGGACTGCTTTTCAGCAGGACTGCCCGCCCAACAACAACCGCACCGGGAACGGAGGCTCGAGCGGTGACGAAGACTATCTCATCTGTTTTTGGGAGGACTACTACTCCGACGGCGAGTTTGTACGGCGGAAGGAACTGGGCTGCATCGATCTCAACGAGTCCTGAACACCCGCGCGGCACACCCGATCGGCACACGCAACATCACGTCATGGGTCGGACGGCGCCGTACGGCCGTCCACCCGCCAATCCAACCCGTGCATCACTACCTGGAGTCATAGATATGTCACGCATCATTCGCTTCACCCTTGCCGCCGCGCTCATCGCGGCCGCCAGCGCCCCCTCCGCTCGTGCGGCCTACGCGCAGCGGGGCACCACCTCCGATGACAGCCGCGTCCGGGTGGCCTTGGTGGCCTCCCTGCCGGTCGAGACCGCGAGCGCCATGGTCGTTCGCACCGACAACCAGCCGCCGCTGGTCGTGCTCACCACGGATCATGCAGACCCCGTCACGCTCGGCATGGCGCTGTCGCTCGTGCGCAAACTGCGCGCAGTGCCCGTGCCGCCAGGGCAGCAGCAGATCGTGCCCATTCAGGGTGGCGTCGCCAAAACGTCCACGAGTGCTGCACGCACCGCGTACCTGCGAGCGCAGCTCCGGCGCCTGCAGGAGCGTCCGGCCGGCCGCATCGGTGCGCTCGGCACCGGCCGGTACATCGAGCTCATGGACGAGCGACCGTCCACGCGCCTCGGCAGCGCGTAGCCCGATCGGCATCCTGACGGATCACACCGCTTGGCGCGACCTGGCGCCAACGCGCATCGCACCGCGCCACTCGTGCAGGCAACGCACGCGTGGGGTCGCGGCCAGTGATCACGCCCGAACCGGAAGGAAGAACAGAACCGGCGCCAGGGACGAATCCCGGGCGCCGGTTTGTCTGCTGCGCAAAAGCCCGCCGCATGCGCTCGCCCGGACTCGAACCGGGACAGGTTGCCCTACAAGCTCCTAAGGCTTGCGCGTCTACCAATTTCGCCACGAGCGCCCGTCACGGAGCAGGAAATTACACGTGGAACGCCGACGATGCACGGGGCGTCCGGCCTCTCAATCCTTTCATTGCCACCCAGCGCGCACAACGGGCCCGATCCGTGAGGACCGGGCCCGTTACGCGTTGCGCGCCCCGCAGGCTGGCTAGTTCCGCGGCACCTGCAGCGTCACCGCCTGCGTGGCCGATCCATTGGACGCTACGCGAAGAACATGCAGGCCGATGTAGTCACCCGGCTGCAGCTTCTGCACCACGGCCTGCAGGTCGGCCACCGACGTCACGGGCCGACGCTCGCCAGGATAGGTGATCTCGAGGATGATATCGGCCCCCGGAATCAGCTTGCCGCGTGCCGCGCCACCACTCTGTACATCGGTGACGCGCAACCCGCCCTTCACCTGGCCAGCCGCGAGTGGCATTGACGCGATCTGCTGCGCGGTGAGCGTCTCCACGGTGATGCCCAGCTTGGTGGCCGGGAGCCGCGTGGGCTCGGGAGCGCTCGTGGGTTCATCCGTCCGCTCCGGCGTGGCGGCGCCCGCAAAACCAGGCAGCTCCTCCGCGCCTTCGAGCTTCACGTTGAACGTGCGCTTCTTCCCAAAACGCATGACTTCGACCGGAATGGTCTCACCCACGTCGTGCGTGCGCACGGTGCGCTGCAGCGCGCTCACCCGATCGACTTCTCGGCCGGCGACCGACACCACAATGTCGCCCGATTCGATACCGGCCTTGGACGCAGGGCCACCTTCAGTGGCGGTCTGCACCTTCACGCCCGTGATGCGCGCGAGTCCAGCCAGCCCGGCGTCCTCGGGATCGACCTCACTCACCTGGATGCCGATGACCGGCAGGCGCACCTTGCCATCCTTGATGAGGTCGTCCATCACGACCTTGGCCAGCGTGATCGGAATGGCGAAGCCGTAGCCGGAATAGAAACCGGTCTGGCTCGCGATGGCCGAGTTCACGCCGATGACCTCACCGTGCAGGTTGATGAGCGGCCCACCCGAGTTGCCGGGGTTGATGGCGGCATCGGTCTGCAGGAAGTCGTTGATGGACAGATTGCCCGCGTTGGGCAGCCGGATTTCCGAGCCGCGGCTCTTGGCCGAGATGATGCCGGCCGTGACGGTGAAGTCGAGGCCGAGTGGGTTACCCACGGCCACCACCCACTCACCAATGCGCGTCTCGTCGTCGTTGCCGAGCGGAACCGTTGGGAAGGAGCCGCCCTCGATCTTGATGACGGCGATATCCGTGGTGGAATCGCGCCCCACGAGCTGGGCCTTGAAGCGGCGGCGATCGGCGAGCGTGACCTCGAGCAGGGTGGCGCCGGCCACGACGTGGTTGTTGGTGATGATGTAGCCGTCGGGGCTCACAATGAAACCGGAGCCGTCACCCGACTGTTCACGCGGCTGCTGCCGCTCGAACTGATTGAGAAACTCTTCCATGCCCGGAGGCACATTCCGCCCGCTGGTGCGAGGCGCGACCGTACGCGTGGACCGGATGGAAACAACGGCGGGCGTGACCCGCTCGGCGACGTCCGCTATGGACGCCGTGCCCTCGGGGAGCGAACCGCTCGCCGGTGTGAGCACGGTTTGCGCCGGGGCGGTGCCGGTGTTGGCCCAGCCAAAACGCGTGAGGTCCATTCCCGATGCGAACACGACACCGCCCACGAAGGCGGCGGTGACGGCCAGCGTGAGCCGAATACGACGAGAGCTTGAAGATGCGGCCATGGTGATTCCTTTGGTTGCTGCGAAGGTTGTTCGTCAACTATTACAACATATATGACACCAAAACGCCCACCGCTGTTTCCAGCGGTGGGCGTTTTGTTTGCGGCGACTACTTCTTGTCGTCCACGATCTCGTAGTCCGCTTCCGGCACTTCCTCCGCGGGCGCCGCGCCCTCGGCGGCGGCCCCAGCTTCAGCGGGTGCTTCCGCGCCGGCCCCTGCGTCGGCCGCCTGCTGCTGGTAGAACGCCTGACCCGCCTCGGAGTAGGCCTTGCTCAGCGCCTCCTGGGCCGACCGGATCGCCGGCACATCGTCACCGCGCAGCGCCTTGCGGGCGTCCTCGATGGCGGTGTCAATGCGCGTCTTGAGTTCGGCCGGCACCTTGTCGCCCCACTCCTTGACGTTCTTCTCTACTTCATACGTCTGCGAATCGAGGCGATTGCGCAGGTCGATCTCCTCCCGGCGCGCCTTGTCCTCGGTGGCGTTCTGCTCGGCGTCCTTGACCATCTTGTCGATGTCGTTGTCCGAGAGGCCGCTTGAGGACTCGATGCGGATTTTCTGCTCCTTGCTCGTGGCCTTGTCCTTGGCCGTCACGTGCAGGATGCCGTTGGCGTCAATGTCGAACGCCACTTCCACCTGCGGCAGCCCGCGCGGAGCGGGCGGAATGCCCGTCAGCTGGAACTTGCCGATAGTACGGTTGTACGTGGCCAGCTCGCGCTCGCCCTGCAGCACGTGGATCTCCACCGTGGTCTGGTTGTCATCGGCGGTGGAGAACGTCTCCGCCTTCTTGGTGGGGATCGTGGTGTTGCGCGGAATGAGCGTGGTCATCACGCCACCCAGCGTTTCGATACCCAGCGACAGCGGCGTGACGTCGAGCAGCAGCACGTCCTTCTGCTCACCCGTGAGCACGGCGCCCTGAATGGCGGCGCCAACGGCCACCACCTCGTCCGGGTTGACGCCCTTGTTGGGCTCCTTGCCGAAGAACTCCTTGACCACCTGCTGGATCTTCGGGATGCGCGTGGAGCCGCCCACGAGAATGATCTCGTCCACTTCGTTGGGCTTGAGACCGGCATCCTTGAGCGCCAGCTTCATGGGCTCGAGCGTGCGCTGGATCAGATCGTCCACCAGCTGCTCGAACTTGGCGCGCGTGAGCGAGTAGTTGAGGTGCTTGGGCCCCGACTGGTCAGCCGTGATGAAGGGCAGATTGATGTCGGTGCTCATGGCGCTCGAGAGCTCCATCTTGGCCTTTTCCGCGGCCTCCTTGAGGCGCTGGATCGCCATGGGGTCCTTGGACAGGTCGATGGCCTGATCTTTCTTGAACTCGGTCACGAGCCAGTCCATGACGCGCTCGTCAAAGTCGTCGCCACCCAGGTGCGTGTCGCCATTGGTGGACTTCACCTCGAACTGGCGGGTGCCGTCCACGTCGTACAGCTCAAGAACGGAGATGTCATACGTGCCGCCGCCCAGGTCAAAGACGGCGATCTTCTCGTCCTTGGTCTTGGCCTTGTCCAGGCCGTAGGCGAGTGCGGCCGCCGTGGGCTCGTTGATGATGCGGAGCACCTCGAGGCCGGCGATCTTGCCGGCGTCCTTGGTGGCCTGTCGCTGCGAGTCGTTGAAGTAGGCCGGCACCGTGATCACAGCCTTGGAGACGCTGTGTCCGAGGTAGTCTTCGGCGGTCTGCTTCATTTTCTGCAGGATCATGGCCGAGATCTCGGGCGGCGTGTACGCCTTGCCCTGGACTTCGACGGACACCAGATCGTTCGGGCCCGACACGAGCTTGTAGGGAACGCGTTTCTTGTCGCCCGAGGCTTCGGACATCTTGCGGCCCATGAAGCGCTTGATCGAGAAGATGGTGTTGGTGGGGTTGGTCACCGCCTGCCGCTTGGCGATTTGACCCACGAGGCGCTCGCCGTCCTTCGTGAAGCCGACAACGGAGGGCGTGGTGCGACCGCCTTCCGCGTTGGGAATCACGACCGGGTCGCCACCCTCGAGCACGGACACCACGGAGTTGGTGGTGCCGAGGTCGATACCGATCACCTTATCTGCCATTTGCTGCCTCAGCTAGAAATAGGTCATGGCGCGCCCTCATGGCGGCGCCGGATGGTATTAGAGGGAGCAAGGTTCGGACCACGCCGCGCCTGCCCGATCGGCGCGGGCGGCTGCGGTTTTGGCAGTAGCGGCTTTGGGAGTGGCAGGCTGGGTGGTCCCGAAGATCGGTGCACGAAAACGAGTAAGTTCGCCAACGAACTATCGTCGCCCCCTTCAGACCCTTGCCCGCCACTCGGTGACGCGATCGTTACCAACGGAGCCGTACCAATTGGTGGTATGTTGACGCTTCATTCCCGTCACACCGACTCCGAGAAATGGGTTCCGGAGTGTCTCGGTGTGCACTTTGCGGACCCCGATCCAAAGCCTGTGCGTTTCATTCCGCGTGACGAGGGTTTTTTCGCGTACTTCGCCCAGCTGGCCACCCACATTGGTGAGGCGGCGGCACTGCTGCGGACGCTGTTCGACAATCTCGATGACGCGCCAGCGATCGCGGCGAAGATCAAGAAGGTGGAGCACGCCGGCGATCTCGTGGCGCACACCATCAACCAGCGCATCGATACGAGTTTCGTGACACCGCTCGACCGCGAGGATATCCACATGCTCGCGAAGCGCCTGGACAACGTGATCGACATCATCAACGGCGTCGCCCGCCGCACCGTGATGTTCAACGTGAAGAGCGTGCGTCCCGGCGCGGCCGAGCTCGCTGATGTTCTGGTGCGGGCGTCCGTGGTCATCACCGCCGGCGTACGGGACATCAAGAAGCGCGCCCTGATGGTGGAGCACAGCCGCGCCATGAAGACGCTGGAGGAAGAGGGCGACACGCGCTACGCGGATTCGGTCAGCGCGCTCTTCCGCAGCGGAGCCGATGCCCTCGAGGTGCTCGCCTGGAAGGATATTTTCGACGCGCTGGAGGAGGCCGTCGACCAGTGTGATGACGTCTCGAACGTGCTCGAGAGCATCGCACTCAAGAACAGCTGACCGGCGACGACGTGCAGTACTACGTACTTCTGATCATCGCCGTCGCGCTCTTCTTCGATTTCATCAACGGCTTCCACGACTCGGCGAACTCCATCGCCACCATTGTCGGCACGCGCGTGCTGAGCCCGCTGGCGGCCGTGATGTGGGCGGCGACCTTCAACTTCGCCGCCGCCTTTATCGTGGGCACGGCGGTCGCGAAGGCCGTCGCCACCGGCTTCGTGGATGTGAGCATCGTGGACCAGAACGTGGTCTTTGGTGGCCTCATCGGCGCGATCGTCTGGAACCTGGTCACTTGGTGGTTCGGCATCCCGTCCAGTTCGTCGCACGCCCTCATTGGGGGGTACGCCGGCGCCGCTATCTCCAAGGGCGGGCTTGCGGCGCTCACGTGGGGGCGCAAATGGATCGAGACCCTCAGCGCGATCGTGCTCTCACCGCTCGGTGGCATGCTCATGGGCCTCGTGCTCATGGTCGTGGTGTACAACGCATTTCGGAACGTGCGCTATTCCACCAGCGACCGCGTGTTCCGCGTGATGCAGCTGGTGAGCTCGGCCGGTCTCTCCCTGGCGCACGGTGCCAACGATGCGCAGAAAACCATGGGCATCATTCTCGGTCTGCTCGTGGCGTCGCAGGCGGTCTTTGCCGGCGAAACGGGCATGCTGCGGTTCCTGTACGTGGAGAACAGCGACACGGTGCCGCTCTGGGTGGAGCTGAGTGCGTACACCATGATCTCACTGGGGACGCTGTTCGGCGGCTGGCGCATCGTGCACACCATGGGAACGCGGATCACGAAGCTGCGTCCGGTGGGCGGGTTTTGCGCGGAGGCGGGCGGTGCGATGGTGATTCTGCTAGCTTCGAAATTCGGGATTCCGATCTCCACCACGCACACCATCACCGGTGCGATCGTTGGCGTGGGCGCGTCCAATCGGCTGAGTGCCGTGCGTTGGGGGCTCGCGGGCCGCATTGTCTGGGCCTGGGTGGTGACGATTCCCGCTGCGGCGCTCATGGCCGCGCTCTCCTATCGCCTGCTCGCCGCGCTGGTGCCGCTGTCCTGACCGCGGTCCTGCCGGCACGACACGCCGTCCCGTCACCGGCGGCGCGCACGGTTACCCTGCCGAGAATGCATGCCTGACGACACGCCACTGCCGTATCTCAATCGCGAACTGAGCTGGCTGGACTTCAATGCGCGCGTGCTGGCGGAGGCGCTTGATCCGCGTGTGCCGTTGCTGGAGCGCCTCAAGTTCCTGTCGATCTTCAGCACCAACCTCGACGAGTTCTACATGGTTCGCGTGGCGGGCCTGCGGCGTCGTGTTGCCGCGGGGGCCGCCGCCGAACCACCGGATCCGCTGCCTCCCGGCGACCAACTGCAGGCCATTGGCGCGCGCGTCGCTGAGCTCCTCGAGCTCCGCCGCGCCGTGCTCCGGGACACGCTGCTGCCGGCACTTGAGGAACACGGCGTTCGCGTGGTGGGCATGAACGACCTGACCACCAGCGAGTGGTCGGCGGTGGATCGGTTCTTCGAGTCGCAGGTGTTCCCCGTGCTCACGCCGCTCGCGGTCGACCCGGGGCATCCGTTCCCGTATATCTCCAACCTGTCGCTGTCGCTGGCCGTGGAGATTCGCGATCCGCTCACCGGTGGCGAGCATTTTGCCCGCGTGAAGGTGCCGAGGTCCCTGCCGCGCTGGGTGTCGATCGGTCGGGCGCACCACTTCGTGCCGCTCGAGGAGGTCATTGGCGCCAACCTGAGCGCGCTGTTCCCGGGTATGGAAGTGATGCGGTGGTTCACGTTTCGCATCACGCGCTACTCCGACCTCGACCTCGGCCAGATGGAGCAGCCGGAAGATCTCTTGGCGAGCATCGAGCAGCAAGTGTTCCAGCGCCGGTTCGGTGAAGTGGTGCGACTCGAAGTGCAGCGCGACATGCCGGATGGCATCCGCTCGCTGCTGCTGGACGAGCTCGGTGCCGGTGAGCAGCAGGAAGTCGCGCCGCTCATGGCCACGGATGTGCATGCGGTGGACGAGCTGCTGGAGCTGGGCGATTTCATGATGTTCGCCGGCCTCGACATTCCCGAGTTGCGTGATCCGCCGTTCACGCCGCGGGTGCCGGCGCGCCTGCGCGACGGGCGCTCGATTTTTGACGTCATTCGCGAGCGTGATGTCCTCGTGCATCATCCGTTCGAGTCGTTCGGCGCGTCGGTGGAACAGTTCCTGGAGGCCGCAGCCAATGATCCGCAGGTACTCGCGATCAAGCTCACCCTGTACCGCACGAGCGGTGACACGGCGATTGTGCGTGCGCTCACCGAGGCGGCGCAGCGCGGCAAGCAGGTGGCCGTGCTGATCGAGCTGCAGGCGCGGTTTGATGATCAGAACAACATCGCGTGGGCACGCACGCTGGAGAGCTACGGCATCCACGTGGCCTATGGCCTGCCGGGGCTCAAGACGCATGCCAAGACGGCGCTCATCGTCCGGCGCGACACCGATGGCATCCGTCGCTACGTCCATGTGGGCACGGGCAACTACAACTCGAAGACCGCCCGGTTGTACACCGACATGGGGCTGCTCACCTGCAATCCTTCGATAGGCGCCGATCTGAGCGATCTGTTCAACTCGCTCACCGGCGTGTCCCGCCAGAAGTTCTATCGCAAGCTGCTGGTCGCCCCGGCGAACCTGCGAGAGCGCACGCTGGAGTTGTTTGCGCGCGAGGCGGACCATGCGCGTGAGGGCCGTAGCGCACACATCGTGGCCAAGATGAATGCGCTCGTCGATCCGGGCATCATCGAGGGGCTGTACGCGGCATCGCAGGCTGGAGTGAAGATCGACCTCATCGTGCGCGGTATCTGCTGCCTGCGCCCGGGGATCGAGGGGTTGAGCGAGAACATCACGGTGCGCTCGATCATTGGCCGCTTTCTCGAGCACTCGCGCGTGGTGTACTTCGCCAACGGTGGTGCGCCGGAGTACTATCTGGGTTCGGCCGACTGGATGCCGCGCAACCTCGACCGGCGCGTGGAAGTCATGGTGCCCATTGAGGACCCCTCGTTGCACCGGTGCATTCGCGGCGTGCTCGAGACGTGTCTGCGCGACAACCGGCAGGCGTGGGTGCTGCAGTCCGACGGCGTGTACGTGCAACAGCAGCCGGGCGATGACCCCGAGCGCGCGACGCAGGTCATTCTCATGCGCGATCCCTGGGGACTGGACAGCGACACGGGCTCGCACGCCACGGTGCCTTTTCCGGAGAGCGAGCCGTCGTCCACGGTGCCGGATGGTGGGCGCGCGGGTCGAACCCGCGGCGGGAAGGGACGCAGCCGGCGCAGTTGACGCCGGTTGCGGCGTTTCCCTCCTGCTACTCGCCCTCGTCGTCGGACGTCACCACTACCGTGCCGTCCGGCGCCACCACGTCCACCGCGCGGCCGGTGATCGTTTCCACCAGCT
>JBBSPE010000067.1:0-22170 GCA_038259155.1 Gemmatimonadales bacterium | reverse complement strand
CCGGTCGCCCGCCGCGTGGTGCGGCTAACCCCCCCCCCCCCCCCCACGCCCCCCCGCAACCCGGGCGCCCGGCGCCCGGGGCCCCGCCCCCCGCCGGGGCCTTGCGCGGTACGCCGCTCACCCGCGCGGTCGCGGCACGGCGCGACCCACCACAATGCTGATGTTGTCGCTGCCACCGCCCTCCAGCGCGTCCTGCAGCAACTGCTCGCACACCTGTCGTGACGACGTCATCGTGGCCAACCGTTGGCGGATCTGCTCATCGCTGACGTGCTTGGTAAGTCCATCCGTGCAGAGCAGGTGCACATTGTGCCAGTCAGCGCGCAGCCGTGTGACCACCGGGACCGCGTGCGCGCCGCCGATCGCGCTCGAGAGCACATGCGCGTACCGCGACTTCTCGGCCATGGTGCGCGTGAACACACCTTCGTCCACGAGGTCCTGGGCCATGGTCTGGTCGCGCGTGACCTGTGTGAGCGTTCCTTGGCGATACAGGTAGTAGCGCGAGTCTCCAACCTGCAGCAGGTAGTACCAGGGCCACACACCCATCCAGAGCGTAAGGGTGGTCGCCATGGTGCGCCCATGGCCCTCGGACTTCGCACGTTCCGTCACCGCGACGTGCGATCGCAGTGCGGCATCCTGCAGCACGTCAATGAACGCCGGGTCGTCGCTGCGCGCCTTGTAGTAACAGTCGGTACTCGCCACGAAATAATCCGTCGCCACCTCGAGCGCGGTCGCGCTGGCCCGACCACCACCCTCGCCACCGCCGACACCGTCGGCCACCATGGCCAAGAAGGCCAGTCGATCGTCGGCCAATGGCAGGCGCTGCTGCTCCGTGAGGCTCGTGCTCAACACCTGCACGCGCTTGTGGATGCTCGCAAGCAGGAACTGATCCTGGTTCTCGCTGCGCACCTTCCCTTGGTGCGTGAGACCATGGACATCAATCTCTTCGTCACGAGGTTTGACCGGATCGTCGGAAACGGCCGCAGCTTCAGGGTGTTCTGGCATCGTCGCGTTCAGGCGGGAGGCGTCGTCGGCCACGGGCTCGACGTCGAAGGTGATGACAGCGGGATGGATGCAGCGCAGCCGCAGATGCGTTGGGCTCTCCTGAACCTGTTCCACAGCGGGCGTTTCGTCCAGTCATGGTCGCGGAATCGCTGCGCATTTATGAAACGGTCGGCGCTCCGCGCGGCGCGCTGGTGCCTGGGAAGCCATACATGCGGGGGAGCACGCAGCGAAACGTCTTGGCGCCGCCAACGCTACACGCATGGACAGGCACACAAGCGTGGGTACAACTTGCCCGTCTACCATTTCCCAGGTCCGTCATGATACCGTTCTTCTCATCCTCCCGGGGTGCACCCGCGCGCCGCTGCACGCTCATCTCCGTCTCGTTTCGGTGGCTGCTGCTGGCACTGTGCGTTGCATCACCCTTGGTGACGCTGCGCGCTCAGGCCACCTCGTCCCTTGGTGTACAAAACATCCCCGTACTGCTGGTGCCGGACCGCATCGTGGACGGGACGGGCGCTGCGCCACGTACGGGACAGGCGGTATTGGTGGACAGCGGACGCATCGTGGCCATCGGCCCTCGGACGTCGCTCACGCTGCCGCCGCGCACGGAGATTGTCGAGCTGCCCGGCACCACCCTCATGCCCGGTCTCATCGACCTGCACTCCCACGTCCTGCTCCACCCGTACAACGAGGTGCCGTGGGAGGACCAAGTGCTGCGCGAGGGATGGGGCGAACGGGCGGCACGCGCCACCGTGCATCTGGCCAACACGCTCGACGCCGGCTTCACCACACTGCGGGATCTGGGCACGGAGGGCGCCGGCAGCATGGACGTGGGGCTCCGCAACGCGCTTGCCAAGGGTGTGATTCGCGGCCCGCGACTGGTCGTGGCCGAGCGCGCGATCGTGATGCGCGGCAGCTACGCCCCCGCCGGCTTCGCCCCCGAGGTTGCTGTCCCCATTGCCGCGGAAGAAGCAGGCAACGCGAGCGAGCTGGTGTCCGTGGTGCGCGGGCAGATTGCGCGGGGCGCCGACGTGATCAAGGTGTACGCCGACTATCGCTGGGGCGCCAACGGCACGGCGGCTCCGGCCTTCACGCTGGAGGAGTTGCAGGCCGCGGTGGCCGTGGCCAACTCGAGCGGCCGTCCGGTCGTTGCGCACGCGTCCACAGCCGAGGGCATGCGCCGGGCCACGCTCGCGGGCGTGCGTACGATTGAACACGGCGACGGTGGCACGCCTGAGGTGTTCGCGCTCATGAAGGAGCGCGGTGTGTACCTGGTGCCGACCGTTGCCGCGGGTCACGCCCTCGCACAGTACGGTGGCTGGCGGCCGGGCGCCTCACCGGAACCAGCACGCATTCGCGCCAAACGCGCGTCCGTTCGCGCAGCCCTCGACGCTGGTGTGACGATTGCGAACGGCAGCGATGTGGGTGTGTTCACACACGGCGACAATGCGCGCGAACTGGAGATCCTCGTGGAGTACGGACTCACGCCCATGCAGGCGCTCGTGGCCGCAACGTCAACGGCTGCGCGCGTGCTGGAGCTGGACAAGGTGATCGGCACGATCGCACCGGGAATGTCTGCCGACCTGGTGGCCGTGGCTGGTGATCCGACCGTGCGCATTTCCGCCATCCGCGACGTACAACTCGTGATGCAGCGCGGCCGAGTGGTGCGCTCGGCCGCGCCCTGATTGGCCGTCGTGCGATCAGCGACCGCGCGGACGCTGGTCGTTGCGGGGAGGCGCGTCACGCCGGATGCCACGGGCCGGAGTGCCACGCGCTGTCGTGGCGCGACCGGCACGCTGCGCGCGATTGGCCTTTACTCGGCGTCCAGCAGCAGCGCGCTGCTTGGATACGGTGGTCCGCTGGTCGTCTGTGAGCAGCGCCAGCGCATCCTTGCGTGCCTGCATGCCGGCCACGATTCGCGCGTTGCGCTCGGCACTGAGCTTGTCGAGTGCTGCGCGGGCCGCCGCAGGGTCCCCGTTCTCCGCCATGGCATCGCGCAGATCGGCGCGAAGTCGGAGTGCATCACCCGGCGAGCGTGAGCGTGCGACCTGCTGCTGCTCCGTCGAGAGCGCGGTGAGCTGCGCGACCTGCGCGTCTGTGAGCGAAAGTCGTTCGCGCTGGCGCAACAGCAAGGCGGCAGCATTCATGGGGGTGCGATCGCCGCGGACATCGGCACCACGCGCGCGGTCCGCACCGCGCTCAGGGCCACGAGTCGCGCCGCGCTGGCCTGATTGGGCGGTGAGGACACTGGTGCTGGTCGCGAGCGCGAGCAGGAGGGTAGGGAGTGTGAACGTGCGCATGTATACCTCGTGAAACGGGTGAACCACTTGGCGACTGAACCACGTCGCGCTTCATCCACTTGGACGGCATCTCCTCGCGGCCGTTAGTCCGGGCGGACGGGTGAGACCTCGATTGAGCGGCGCTGGACCCATCGCGGCGTGAAACGGCTTAACATTCCGAAGACGCGCGCGCCCGCCCGGCGCCGCCAACGGTGTGCACGCGCCGCGCACCTCCGACATCAGCACGACTCCCCCGTCCCCCGCACCCATGAAGTGGTCGGTTCCGATTGGTCGCTACGCCGGCATTCGGGTGCAGATTCACCTCACGTTTCTCGTGCTGTTGATCTGGATCGGATTTTCGCTCTGGTCCGAGAGCCGCAACGTGGTCGCTGTGGCGACAGGACTCGGCTTCGTGCTCGCGCTCTTCCTGTGCGTGCTGCTGCACGAGTTCGGGCACGCGCTCACGGCGCGACGCTACGGCATCCGCACGCGCGACATCACGCTCCTTCCCATTGGCGGCGTCGCTCGTCTTGAGCGTCTGCCCGAGAAGCCCATGCAGGAGCTGCTGGTTGCTGTGGCGGGACCGGCGGTGAACGTGGTCATCGCGCTGGTGCTGCTCACCGTACTGTCGCTGCTCGGTCGCCCGATGGACGCGATGGCGATCGCGACGACCGACGTGTCCACCACCGCACCCAATGTGCTCGAGCGCCTCGTGGTGGTGAACGTGGTGTTGGTGTTGTTCAACCTGCTGCCGGCCTTTCCCATGGACGGTGGCCGTGTGCTGCGCGCACTGCTCGCGATGCGCCTGCCACACGCGGTGGCAACACAACGCGCGGCGCTGGTGGGCAAGTTGTTCGCTGTCGGGTTCGCAGTGCTCGGCTTTTTCACCAATCCGTTCCTCATGGTGATCGGCCTGTTCGTGTGGGTGGGGGCCAGCCAAGAGGCGTCAGCCGCCACGCTCCGCGGCGTCCTCGACGGCATCCCGGTGCGGGACGCGATGATCACCGACTTTCGCACACTTTCCGTGCACGACACGCTTGCGCACGCCGTCGAGCTGCTGCTGGCCGGTAGCCAGCACGATTTTCCGGTGCTCGATCAGTCCAAGGTCGTGGGTGTGCTCACGCGACAGTCGCTGCTCACCGCGTTGGCGCGTCGAGAGGAACACCAGGGGGTGGCGGACGTGATGCATGCCAACGCCCCCGAGACCCTCGTCGATGAACCGCTTGAGGACGCGGTGGCGCGCATGCAGGCGTCGCCGCTGCGCACGCTCCCCGTGCTCGACGACGGCGCGCTCGTGGGACTGCTCACCATGGAAAACGTGGGCGAGTTCGTGAGCGTGCAGTCCGCGCAGCGGTCGCGAGGGTGATCCCGGCCGTGTGAGCGGGTGGTCTGCCCAAGGTCGTGGCCTCGCGACGCGACATCCACGAGCGTTGGATTACCTCAGCGTCGCGCTAAAAGCGCGAGTCGAGCGTGGCGTCAATCCGCGCCAGTGGTTGCGCCACGCCCCGCAACGGCCCGCGCCACGGCATCCACCACAATGCCAGGCGTGAGCACCGCCGGCAGCAGCTCGGGCTCGCCATTGGGCTCCGTACCGTACAGCACGTACAGCGGAATACCGCTGCGTCCATAGCTTGCGAGCACGGCCGCAATCTCCGGGTCGCGTGAGGTCCAGTCGGCCTGCACCAAGGCCACATTGGCCTCGCTGAACGCGCGTTGCGCCGACGCACTGCGGAGCGCCACGCGTTCGTTCACCTGACACGACAGACACCAGGCCGCCGTGAAGTCGATTAGCACCGGACGCCCCTCAGCCCGCAGCTCGGCCACGCGCGCCGGCGAGTACGCCTCCCACGCAATCGCGCCGGCGGTCTCCTCCGAGGCGGTGCCACGACTCACGTTCCCCAACACCGCCATCGCCACAGCGCCGGCCATTGCCAGACCACCAAACACGCGGCCGCCCATGCGCTGACGCATCGCGGCACGGCCCCAAGCCCACGCGCCGAGCGAGAAGAGCGTGAGGCCCAGCATGAGCACCGCGAGGGCGTTCATGTCTTTCTGCTGTCCAAACACCCACAGAAGCCACACCACGGTCGCATACAGCGGAAAGGCGAGCGCCTGCTTGAATGTCTCCAGCCACGGCCCGGGACGCGGCAGAAACCGCAGCAGCGACGGCACGGCCGCGAGCACGACGTACGGCAGGGCGAGGCCGAGCGCGAGCGCAGTGAAGACGAGCATCGATGCCACCGGTGGTTGCACCAACGCGTAGCCAAGCGCCGCCCCCATGAACGGCGCCGTGCACGGCGTCGCCACGATCACGGCCAGCGCACCGGTGAGGAACGAATCGGTGTAACTGCGACCGGCGCCTGCCCCACCAAGCCGCGTGAGCGACATACCGATCTCGAACACGCCGCTCAGGTTGAGGCCGAGCGCGAAGATCACCAGCGCCAGCAACGCCACCACCGGTGGCGACTGCATCTGGAAGCCCCAGCCGAGACTCTCTCCGCCCGCGCGTACCGCGAGCAGCGTACCGGCGAGCACCCAGAAGGTGGCCAGCACACCGGACGCGAACACCAGCCCGTGGCGACGGCCCGCACCCGCGTCTCCGCCGCCGTGCTCCACGAAGCCAAGCACCTTGACCGACAGCACCGGGAACACGCACGGCATGAGATTGAGAATCAGTCCGCCCAGAAACGCGAATAGCGCCGCGGCTGCGAACCCGAGGTCGCTGCCCGTCGGCGCCGCCAGCACTGCCGTTTGTGCGATGACGTTGTCCACACCGCCGGTGAGCATTGCGTCGCCAGCTCCGAGCAGCGCCGCGCCACGCGTGGCGAGCGCTCCTGCTTCCGCGACGGTGCCGATGGCGGTCGCCATGTGAAAGGATGTACTGGTGGCCAGCGTCACATCGGAGGCCAGCACACCGGACATATACGATTGGTCGGCGTCGGCAAAGGCCGAGCGCGCCAGCTGCATGAAGAGCGTGTCACCAACGCGCGCAACCCGCTGCACGTCGGCATGCTCCACGATGTTCAGCGAGTCCACGAAGAAGTACGGCGACAGCATGGGTGCGCCCGCGGCGGGCGGCACCATGATCGCGAGCACATAGCCGTCGTCGTTGGTCCAGCCACGCACGGTCCAATCCATGGCATCGCGCGGCATGCGCAAGCGCGCCTGCTCCACCACGGGTGCCCACTGCGGGTCGCGCTCACTCTCGCCCGCCGTCACCTGCAGCGGCAGCGATACCTCACCCGCCGCCGGCAGACACAACTCGGCGCACGCCAGCCAGTCGGTCGAGGCCTCGAGCGTCACCGTCTGTCCGGCCGCCACACCGGCCGGCAGCGTTACCTCGGCCAGATACACAACTTCATCGGTGTAGCCGTACGTCATGAGCGGCTTTTCCGGCATCAGCGACGGCGTGGGAAACTGTACGGTGCCCACCCTGCTGCCGTCGGGCAGCCGCCACGTCGCGTTGAGCGGAAGACCCGCGTCCCCACCATTGGTCCAGTACGTGTGCCAGCCCGGATCCAGCGTCACGCGCAGCGCCACCGTGAAGCGCTCACCCGGACGAACCGACTTGAGCTCGGCGCCAATCGTGATGTCGCTGTGCGGGCTGGGATCGTTCTGCTGAAACGCTTCGGCCTTGATGTTCGGTGCGGCGAGCGTCGCGCCCGGGAGCGCGACGAACGTCAGCGCCAGCACTGCTGACACGGCCAACCAGGCCGGGGTCATCAGCGAGCGTCCACGAGCCACAAGCGAAGAGACCGGGGTGGCGGAAAGGAGTCGAGTCTGCAGTGCGGGCATGGAGTGGGCAGTGCGGGCAGCAGCGAAAAACGGGCGAGGGCGTCGACGCAGGATCGGGCACCGCCTTCGGGGACGACAGCCACGCCTTCACCCTCATTCTCGAAAGATAGTCGAACCGGTCCGGATCGGTTCCGGTCGCCCTGCATCAGGCGCCGCCTACCAAGTCCATCTCATCGCGACCGCGCGCGAGGCGGAACCTTCCCCGCCGCTCGGGAGTAGGTGGCGCGTCAACCCTCCTGCCTCTCCCTGCCCGAGCCCCTGCCATGCGCCTTTCCCCGCTGCTGCGTTCGCTCACCCTGCTGCTGGCGGTCTCCAGCCCCTTGGCCGCACAGTCCGGCCCGTCTCTCGGCCCGGTAGACGGCCGAGAACTCGCGCCAACCGAAATCGAACGCGTCGCCGTGGGCGAAAAGGCGCCCGATTTCACACTCGCGAAGTACGGCGGCGGGACCGTGAAGCTCTCCGATTTCACTGGCAGGAAGAACGTCGTGCTCGTGTTCTACCGCGGCTGGTGGTGCCCGTACTGCATCAAGCAGCTGCAGGAGCTCCGCACACTGCTCGATGATGAGCTCAAGGCCGGCACCGAACTGCTCGTGGTCTCGGTGGACAGCATGGACAAGACCAAAGTGGCCGTGCAGCGCATTGCCGCGAATGGCGGCGAGCCTGACTTCGCGTTCCTGTCCGACCCGGATCACGCCGTGATCGCACGGTATGGTGTGCTGAATCCGAGCGGCAGCCGCGTGGGCATCCCGCACCCGGCCGCGTACGTGATCGACGAATCGGGCATTGTACGGTGGCGCGACGTGCAGACCGATTACAAGATCCGTCCCACCAACGAGCAGATTCGTACAGCCCTCAAGGCGCTGCCGTAACGCCGACGTCGGTGGTCGCGCCTATTCCCATCGGAACACGCGCGACGACACCGCTGAGCACACCACCATGATGAGCAGGAGCGCGCCCGCGTGCGGAATCACGCGGGCCGCCGACGCTCCGGCCCATACGGCCTGCAGCAGCGCCACCGCGTGCGTGGTCGGCATCGCGTACGCGGCCACGCGCAGCGCCGACGGCAGATCCGCGACGGGAAAGAACAGGCCGGACACCGCGACCATGGGATAGAGCACCACCGCGCTGATCGGTTGCGCAAAACGCGCGGTGGGTACGAGGCTCGCCACCACGAAGCCCAACGACAGAATGCCCAGCGTCCCCAGGAGCAACGCCCCCGCGAACGCGAGCATGTTCACGTCGAGCGCACCTGGAAACACGCGGCGGCCGGCCAGCACCAGCAAGCCGAGACTCGCCACGGTGAACGCCAGCTTCACCAGCACGTGCGATCCGAGAATCGTGACTGGCGACAGCGGCGTGGCGCGCAACCGCTTGAGGATGCCGCCCTCGCGGTAAATGGAAATGATCGCCACCAGCGACTGCACCGCGCCCAGCGCAATGAGCAGCGCCGCGAAGATCGCCACGTTGAACGGCGCCGCAGCCGCCATATCGTCCATGGCCTCCGGCGGGGCCACACCCACCGTTCGCCCAAACACCACGAACAGGATCACCGGCATGAGCAGGCTGCCCAGCAGCCCCAGCGGCTCGCGCGCGAACACCTTGGCTTCGATCCAGCTCAGCTTCCAGAGTCCACGGAACATGGCTCAGTCCCTCAGGTCGTGGCCGGTGAGCTTGAGGAACACATCCTCGAGCGTCGGCGATTCCGTACGGAAGCCGCGCACCCGAATACCGGACTGTGCGATCTCCGCGATCACCTCGGTCACGAACTTGTCGCCGGTGCCCTGCCGGGTGACCGTGGTGCCGTCATCGTCGCGTGTGTACACCACGGTGCGCTCGGGACAGTGCCGTCGTACGAGTTCGTCCGGTGCTCCCACTTCGACAATGCGCCCGTGCTCGATGATCGCCACGCGATCACACAGCCGCTCGGCCTCCTCCATGAGGTGCGTGGTGAGGAATACGGTGGCGCCGCGCGCGCGGATATCGCTGACGAGCGACCAGATCGCACGCCGCGCCTGCGGATCGAGACCCGTGGTCAACTCATCCAGAAACACCACCTCGGGCTCATGGATGAGTGCGAGCGCGATGAACAGGCGCTGCTTCTGACCACCGGACAGGTTCATGAACCAGGCGTCGCGCTTGGAGTCGAGACCGAGACGCGTGAGCAATGCCTCCGTGTCCACCACGCCGGGATAGAGGGACGCCCAAAGGTCCACGGCCTCCCACACCTTGATGCGCTTCTGCAGGTGCGCCTCCTGATGCTGCACGCCAATGCGCTGCCGCAGCGCCGTGGCGTCACGCCAGGGGTCGAGCCCGAGCACGGAGATCGTGCCACGATCCGGCGTGCGATGTCCCTGTACGCATTCCATGGTGGTGGTCTTGCCGGCCCCGTTGGGGCCAATGAGCCCGAAGATCTCGCCCTCCTGCACCGCGAGCGACACGTCGTCCACCGCGACGGTTCGGCCATAGCGCTTTCCCAGGTTTGACACGCTGATCACGGTGGTTGCCATGACGCAAGCTGCGTGCGGAACGCGCTGGACGCCACGGCGGGAACTTCGCGTGTGACGGGGCGCTATCTGGCAGGTGTGCCGGCGCCAGGCGCTCACGCAATCGTGGCGCGCTTGGCGCGTCCACATTCTCCTTCCCTTCGCCATGCCCACTGAACGCCTCTCGTTTCCCGGCGCACAGGGCGCCACGCTCTCGGCGCGCCTCGAGCTACCGGCGGACCGCGCGCCCACGGCCTGCGCGGTCTTCGCCCACTGCTTCACCTGCTCCAAGGATTCACGCGCGGCGGTCACGATCAGTCGATCGCTCGCCGCACTGGGCATTGCCGTGTTGCGATTCGACTTCACCGGACTGGGCGAAAGCGACGGCACGTTCGGCGACACCACCTACACCGGATCAGTGGCCGATCTCGTGGCGGCATCCACGTTTCTGGAGACGCGTTTCGAGGCGCCCAGCCTGCTTATCGGACACTCACTCGGCGGCGCCGCGGTGCTGTGCGCGGCGGCGCTGCTCCCCAACGTGCGCGCCATCGCCACGATCGGTTCGCCATCGGATCCGTCGCACGCACTGCACCTGTTCGCGGACGCCACCGAGCGGATTCAGGCGCACGGTTCGGCACCGGTCACGATTGCGGGTCGCACGTTCAATATCTCCGACACGCTTGTGAATGATCTGCGCGCAGCCACCGTGTTGGATACGGTGCGCTCGCTCCGCCGGGCACTGCTGATCATGCACGCGCCGAGCGACACGGTAGTTCCGATTGCCCACGCCGCCGCGATCTACAGCGCCGCACAGCACCCCAAGAGCTTTGTCTCGCTTGACGACGCCGATCACCTGCTCAGCACGCCGCGCGACGCGGAGTACGCGGCGGCTGTGCTCAACGCCTGGGCGTCGCGCTACCTGCCGGAGGTACCCGCCGAGGCGACGGCCCGTGAGGACATGGGAGCACAGGCGTGGGCACGCACGGATCGCGAGAGCGGATATCGCACAGCGTTGGTGGTGGGCGGTTTTCGCCTCGTCGCTGATGAACCGGTCGCCGTTGGCGGCTCAGACGGCGGACCGGCACCGTTTGACCTCCTGTCGGCCGCGCTCGCCAGTTGCACCAGCATGACGGTGCAGTTGTATGCGAGGCGCAAGCAGTGGCCGCTGGAGCAGGCGATCACGCGCGTGTCGCACAGCAGGATTGGATCTCCCGCGCGCGACCAGTTCTCACGCGAGCTTGAGCTCATCGGACCGCTCGACGCGGAGCAGCGCCTGCGGCTGTTGGAAATTGCGGAGCGCTGTCCGGTGCATCGTACCCTCACCTCGGCGAGCGAGGTGGCCACCACGGTGCGCGGCGCGGGCACGGAGCGGGCGGCGCGCGGCTGAGCATGGCTCGAGCCCGGTTGCCAGCCTTGTCAACGCCGTCGATATTCGACGAACCTCCTTCAAGGATCAGCTACATGTCCGCTCGCTCACCACTCGGCCGCTCGCGCGCCATACTCGCCCGTTTCGCACTTGCCGCACAGGGCCTGCTACTGGCTTGGTCGCCATTGTTCGCGCAATCGCCAGCCGGCGCCCCGGAGTACGGACCGTCCTCGGGCACGCTGGTTATCGCGGGTGGTGGGAACCTCGACGGCACCGGCATCATCGAGCGCTTTGTCGAGGCCGCCGGGGGGCCCGCCGCGTACATCGTGATCGTGCCAACAGCCGGCGGCAACTTTGATCGGGACGGCAAGCCCGTACCGTACGAGGCGGAGAAGGTGCTGGCCAGCTGGCGCGCGCGGGGCCTCACCAACGTGCACATGCTACACACGCACGATGCCAAGATCGCCGATACCCCGGCGTTCTCGTCGCAGCTGGCGCAGGCGCGCGGCGTGTGGTTCAACGGCGGCCGTCAGTGGAACATCGTGGACTCGTACGCCGGCACGCGCACGTTCGACGGCTTTCACGCGGTGCTCGCGCGCGGCGGAGTGATTGGCGGCAGCTCGGCCGGTGCCACCATTCAGGGCGAGTATCTCGTGCGCGGCGCCATCAGCAGCTCGAACGTCATGATGGCGCCGGAGCCCGAGCACCAGGATGCCTTCGGGTTCCTGCGGCGCACGGCCATTGACCAGCACATTGACACGCGCGATCGCTGGACCGACATCACGCCCGTGCTCGAGCGCTTCCCGACGCTGCTCGGCATCGGGCTGTCCGAGGGCACGGCGATTGTGGTGCAGCGCGACACGTTCAGCGTGATCGGCCGGGGCAAGGTGGCCGTGCACGACAACACCCGTACCGTGCCGGCCGGTGGTCAGACGTACTTCACGTTGTCGGCGGGTGAGCGCTACGACCTGAAGGCGCGTCGTCCCCTGCCGTAAGCGAGCGCGTCTCCAACACCTGTGAGAGCGGCTGCCCACCCTTGATGCCAAAGTCCAGGGTGCGAATGGGGAACGGGATCGTGATCTGATTGGCGTCGAAGGCCGCTTTCACTGCCTTCACGCCGGCGCTCAACGCCTCCCGGTATTCGGCCTGTCGACTGAACGTGATCCAGTAGCACACGTCGAGGTTGATGGAGCTGTCACCATAGCCTGTGAAGTAGAGCACCACATCGTCGGCGGATTGCACGCAGCTGAGCGAGCGGATCGCCGCGAGCGTGACCTGCTCCACCCGCTCGAGATTGTCGCCGTACGACACGCCGACTGACAGGTCCACGCGGCGTCGCCCGAGCTCGGAATAGTTCTGCAGCGCTTGCTGGAACACGTCCTTGTTGGGCACGAGAATCAGCGGCCCCTGCGGCGTGCGCACCTCCGTGGTTCGCAGGTTGATGGCGGTTACCGTACCAAAGTGACCGTTGGACTCGATCACGTCGCCGATCGCGATCGGTTTCCGGACCGCCATCATGATGCCGGAAATGAAGTTCGCCGCGATGTCCTGAAACGCGAAGCCCAAGGCCAGACCCACAATGCCGGCACCCGCGAGCAGCGACGTGACCGTCTTGTCGAGTTTGAGCACGCCGAGTGCGATGAACAGACCAACTGCGAGCACCGCGAGGTGCACGATGGTGGCCATCAACTCGTTGATGCTGGAGTTCTCGCTCATGGAGCCGAGCAGGCGGCGCACGACGCGCCGCGCCAGCCGCGCTGCGACGACCCCGAGCAGCACAATGACGAAGGCCAGCAGGAGATTGGGCAGCATTGCGATGATCGCCTGCAGCCACCCGGTGAGCTTTTCGACAATGAGGGCGTATGCCTGCTCGATGTTCACATCTACTCCTGCGCGTGATTAGGGCGGTGGCCGGCAAGACGTCTCGACCGCGTCGTTTCAACGTAGCCCGCATGCAGCCCCGCGCCCGAAAAGCTGAGATTCCGAAATCGCGGCATTCCCGGCGCGACACCGCGTGGGTACTGCCATCACCGAGCTCAAGGTGGGATCTCGCGGGGGCCGCTGAAAACGCTACGGCCTCGGGCGCTCTCTTGGCGATCGGGAGGCTAATCGCTCGCGCCGGCGCTGCACTGGTGTGACGGCCCGCTCCACGAGCGCCAGAAGCGCGTCCACGAGAATGGCCAGCGCCGCCGCCGGAATCGCGCCAGCCAGCACCAGCCGCGTGTCGGCGAGACCGAGCCCGGTCACGATGGGCTCACCCAAGCCACCAGCGCCAATGAAGGCCGCCAGCGTTGCGGCACCCACGGTGATCACCGCCGCGGTGCGCACGCCGGACAGCACCACCGGCGCCGCCAAGGGAAGCTGCACCCACCAGAGTCGCTGCCACACGGTCATGCCCAACGCCTCGCTGGCCGCCACGGCATCTGGGTCAGCGGTGGACACCCCGCTGTACGTAGCCCGCGCAATCGGCAGCAACGCGTACAGCCACAGCGCCACCAGCGCTGGCGTCACACCGATGCCGAGCAGCGGAATCATGAACGCCAGCAGCGCGATGGACGGAATGGTCTGGAGCACGCCCAGCACCTGCAGCACAGCGGTGGCAAGCCGCGGTGTGCGGGTGAGCAACACGCCAAGTGGCAGTGCGAGCGACACAGCCGCCAGCAGCGCCACCCCCACGAGCACCGCGTGTTCGAGCGCCAGACGCGCCGTCTCGGCGCGCCGTCCCCACAGGAACGCGCCAAGCGACCGCCGTGCGGACGCTGGGCGCAGCGTGTCCGAGGCCGACCCCGCGTCGATCAACTGCAGGGTGCGCAGCGCAGACCGCGCCACGTCGGGAATGGGCTCCTGCTCCACCTCGATGCGGCGATTCCACTGTCGCACGGCCTGCTCAGTGAGCCGGTTGCTGAGCTGCGTGAGAATGGCCACCACGTCCGGCCGACTCTCCGCGACACGTGGCGACACCAGTGCCGCGGCCTCGTATGGCGGAAAGAAATGGCGATCATCCACAAGCGTGATCAGATCAAAGCGGTCAAGCAGGCCGTCGGTTGAATAGCCGTCGATCACGTCCACCGCACCGCCGGCGAGCGCCTGATACTTCACGCCGGGCGCGAGCGGCCGCACGTCATCAAGTTGCAGGCCGTACGCGGTGGAGAGACCCGGCAGGCCGTCGGGTCGCCCGATGAAGTCGTTGGTGAACCCCGCGCGCAGCGTCGATCCCGCGCGCGCCAGATCGGACAGTGTACGCAGACCATACTGTTCCGCTGTTTCGCGTCGAACCGCAATGGCGTAGCCGTTCTGGAAGCCCAACGGCGGCAACCAACGCACACCGTAGCGTTCGCTGAAGGCTTCAGCCACTCGCGCGAACACTCGGCGCGGATCCTCGCGCATGGCGGCTCCCGCCGAGTCCTGGAGCACCGCCACGAGACCGGTGCCGGTGTACTCGGGGTACACGTCGATGGCATTCGAGCGCAGCGCCTGAAACGCGACCTCCGTGGCGCCGAGTCCGGGCCGGCGCTCCACGGCGATGCCCTTGGCCTCGAGCAGCTGCGCGAACATCTCGGCCAACAGGAACGACTCGCCGAACGGTTTGGACGCCACGACCACCGGCTCCTGTGCCGTGAGCACGTTGCCGCGCAGTACGAGTGTCAGCAACGCGAACAGCAACAGCGACCGCAAGAGTCCGGACATCAACAGCCGGATTGATGGCGCTCCCCTCACGCGTTGGCCCCGTCGAGCAACGCGCGCGCAGCACTCGTCGCCTTCTGGAGGAGTTGCTGCACATACGGCGTCGCAGGCGCGCTGCGCAGCGTCTCGAGCGTGGCGTCCTGCTCCACGCGACCATTGCGCATGACCACGATGCGGTCGGCCAACCGGGCAGCGGTGGCCAGATCGTGTGTGATGAGCAGGCCGGAGAACGCGCGCTCTCGCCGTACGTGGTCGAACACCTGCTGCAGCTCGGCGCGCGAAATTGCGTCGAGCGCGCCGAAGGGTTCGTCCAAAAGCACGAGGCTCTGTCGCGCCGCCAGCGCGCGCGCGAGGGCCACGCGCTGTCGCTGGCCGCCTGACAGTTCGTGTGCGAATCGTTGCCCAAAGCTGCCCGGCGGAAGCCCGACCAGTTCGAGCGCCTCGCGTCCCACGGCTGCCGGATCGTCCATGTGCGTGAGCTGCGGCACGAGCGCCACGTTGCGGAGGGCTGTCCAGTGCGGCAGCAGCCCGCCGTGCTGCGGCACGTAACCCACGCGGCGGCGCAGCGCCACGGCCGAGAGTTCGCGCACGTCGGCGCCCTCCACACGCACCACTCCGAGCTGCGGCGCCACGAGCCGATTGAAGCAGCGCAGCAGCGTGCTTTTGCCCGAACCGCTCTCGCCCACCACGGCCACCAGCGCCCCCTCCGGCACGGTCAGGCTGACCCCGTCGAGTGCGCGGACGGGGCCGTACGCGTGCGTCAGGGAGACGGCCTCGAGCGCGAGTGACACGGGTTCCTGGGCGAGAGGGGCGGGGGGCGTCGGGAACCTACAGGGGCTCGGCGGCCTACGTCTAGTTTGGAATTCGAGTTCCCAGTTCTGTCCAGATCGGCACCGCGAGCACGCTCCGGGCCATTCTCTTGTCCTTCGAAAAATGACCCCCGGCCTCCTCGCGCCTCCGCCGTCGGCACCGCCGACTTCGCTGGTGAAGCGTTTCGACGCCGTTCGTGCCCTGACCGCCTCCCTCTGCGAGCCGCTCGCCGTGGAGGATTTTGTAGTCGCGAGCATGAGCGATGTCAGTCCCACCAAGTGGCACCTGGCGCACACCAGCTGGTTCTTCGAAACCTTCCTGCTGGCGCCATACCTGCAGGGGTACGCTCCCCTCAACCCGCGCTACGCCTTTCTCTTCAATTCCTACTATGTCCAGGCGGGCGAACGCCACTGTCGCGCACAGCGCGGACTGGTCACACGCCCCACCCTCGACGAAGTCTGGGCGTATCGGGCGCACGTCAACGATGCCGTTCGCTCGCTGTGCTCGGTGATTGCCGATGACCGAGACCATCCGGCGTGGGAGGTACTTGAACTCGGGTTGCATCACGAGCAACAGCATCAAGAGCTGCTGCTCACCGATATCAAGCATGTGTTCTGGACCAACCCCATGCGTCCTGCGTACCACGGCAGCCCGCTGGTGTCGCCCGCAGAGGTGGTGCAGGGCTGGGAGCCGGTGACGGAAGGTCTCTACACCATGGGCCACGACGGACAGGGGTTCGCCTTTGACAACGAGCACCCGTTGCACAAGGTGTACGTGCACGCCGGCCGCATCGCGCACCGGCTTGTGACCAACGCCGAGTATGTGGCATTCATCAGCGACGGCGGTTACCGAAAGCCCGCGCTGTGGTTGAGCAACGGCTGGGCGTGGGTGCAGGAGTCAGGGGCCAAGGCGCCGTTGTACTGGGAGCAGCAAGACGGGGCGTGGCACGAGTTCACGCTGCACGGCAGCGCGCCCGTCCTTCCACAGGCGCCGGTCACGCATGTGACGTACTACGAAGCCGACGCGTTTGCGCGGTGGGCTGGATACCGGCTTCCCACCGAGGCCGAGTGGGAGATCACGGCGCGATCGCGTCCAGTGAGCGGACGGTTTGTGGCGCATGCCGCGCTGCATCCGTTGGCAGACGCCGCCCCTGGATTGCAGCAGCTCTACGGCGATGCGTGGCAGTGGACGCAGAGCGCCTATACCGCCTATCCCCGGTACAAGGCACCCGCAGGAGCAATCGGCGAATACAACGGCAAGTTCATGTGTGATCAGTGGGTGTTGCGCGGCGCGTCGTGCGCCACGTCGGCGTCGCATGCGCGGGCCACCTACCGCAACTTCTTCCCCAGCGACACGCGCTGGCAGTTCACCGGCATCCGCCTGGCGGCCGACGCGTGAGCGGCGGCACAAGCAGTGCACGCCGCGTGCATGCCGATTCGGGTGCAACGCGTCACGACGGGACGCAGGCCTCGCCGTTCGCACCACCCGCCAGGCGCGCAATGCCGGCGACGTTGCGGACCGAGGTGCTGCGGGGCTTGGCCGACGGCCAGAAGACGCTGCCCCCCGCCCTGTTCTACGATGCCGCCGGCGCACTGCTTTTCGAGGAGATCTGCGAGCAGCCGGAGTACTATCCCACGCGCACGGAGCTGTCCATTCTGGCGGCCCATGCGGGCGACCTGGCGCGTCACGCCGGCCCGGAGGTGGCGCTCATCGAATACGGCAGCGGCGCCGGCGTGAAGGTGCGCTACCTGCTCGACACACTCGAGCGTCCGGTGGCCTATGTGCCGGTGGACGTGTCGCGCGAGCAGCTGCACGACGTGGCGCACGAGCGCGCGTTGCAGTACCCGGCGCTGCGCATTGCACCGGTGTGCGCCGACTACACACTCCCGTTCGATCTACCCAGCCTGCCGGCGTCTGCGCGGCGCGTTGCGTTCTTCCCGGGCTCCACCATCGGCAACTTCCATCCCACCGAGGCTGGCGCGTTCCTTCACCGCATTCGCCACACAGTCGGATTGCGCGGCGGCCTCGTGCTCGGCGTTGACCGGCGGAAGGACGCGCGCGTGCTGCACGACGCGTACAATGATCGTGCCGGCGTCACCGCCGCCTTCAACCACAACATGCTCGTGCGCCTCAACCGCGAGCTGGGCGCCACCTTCGATGTGGCGCGCTTCCGACACGTGGCGTTCTTCAACGACGCACTCAGCCGCATCGAGATGCACCTGGAGTCCCTTGACGCGCAGGTGGTGCGCGTGGCCGAGCACGAGTTTTCCTTTGCCGCCGGCGAGACCATTCACACTGAATCGTCGTACAGGTACGACGAGCAGCGGCTCACGGCCCTCGTGGAAGGCAGTGGGTTCTGCATCGAGGCCCTCTACACCGACGATCGCGACTATTTCTGGGAAGCGTGGCTCCGGCCGTGCTGACCGGCAGCGGCGTGCGGTTCGCGCGCGCCGCCCAACCCGAGCATTCGAGGTTCACGACGTGAAGGCCATCTGGAAAGGCGAGATAATCGCCGAGAGCGACGACACGGCGGTGGTGGAAGGCAATCACTACTTCCCGATGTCCACACTCCGGCGCGAGTTTGTGGAAGAGAGCACGCACCACACCACGTGTCCGTGGAAGGGTGTGGCGAGTTACTACTCGCTCGTGGTCAACGGCGACACCAACCGCGACGCCGTGTGGTACTATCCTTCGCCAAAGGCCGGCGCGGAGCAGGTTACCAACCGCGTGGCGTTCTGGAAGGGCGTACAGGTCGCCATGTGATGGAGTCCCCGCGCGAGGTGGACGCCGTGATCATCGGGACGGGTCAGGCCGGCCCGGCGATGGCTCGTGCGCTGGCCTCGCGCGGTGAATCCGTGGTGGTGTTCGAGGGTGGTCTGACGGGTGGCAGCTGCGTGAACGTGGGCTGCACGCCCACCAAGACGCTGCGCAAGAGCGCACGGGTGGCCCACCTTGCGCGACGTGCACGCGATTTTGGCGTGCACACCGGCGAGGTCAGGGTGGATTTTGCGGCGGTCATGGAGCGGGCCGCCGGGGTGGTGCACGCGTCGCGCACAGGACTCACGGCGTCTCTCGAAAACGCGCGAAGCCTCACGTTCCTGCGGGAGTGGGCCAGGCTGGACGGTCGCGCTGGCGATCGCTTCGCGGTGCGCGGTGGAGCGCACACCGTGCACGCGTCCCGCATCTATCTGAACACGGGCACCAGCCCGTTTGTGCCACCCATCCCGGGCCTCGGTGAAACGCCGTACCTGACGAACGAAACGGTGATGGCATTGCGCGAACGCCCTGAACATCTCGTGATTCTGGGCGGCAGCTACATCGGCCTCGAACTCGGGCAGATCTTCGCGCGACTGGGCAGCACGGTGACCATCATCGAGAGCGGACCACGCGTGGCGTCGCGGGAAGATCCCGATATCAGCCTGCGCATTGCCGCGTTTCTCGACGCAGAGGGCATTGCATTGCTCACGTCCACCACGGTGCAGCGTGTAGAGCGTGGCAGCAGCAACACTGCAGACGCACCGGGTGATGGCGTCCTGCTGCACCTCGCGCCATCAGCGGCCGACAGCAGCGTTCCGTCGCCACCGGCCTCCGTGCGCGGCACGCACCTGCTCGTTGCAACCGGACGCACCCCCAACTCGGCCCACCTGGGCCTGGAGTCGGTCGACGTGGCGCGCGACCAACGCGGGTTCGTGCCAGTGAACGGGCGTCTGGAGACGAATGTGCCGGGCATCTGGGCCCTCGGCGACATCAACAAGCGCGGCGCGTTCACGCACACAAGTTACCAGGACCATGAGATCGTGCTCGCCAACCACACCGGTGGCACGCGCACAGCGGATGGACGCGTGATGACCTACGCGATGTTCACCGATCCGCCGCTCGGTCGGGTGGGCCTCAGCGAGCACGAGGCCATCGACCTCATGGCGAACGGTCGGCGATTCCTCGTGGCACGTCACGAAATGAAAAACGTGAGTCGCGCGAAGGAAGAGGGCGAGACCACCGGCGTGATCTCCGTGCTGGTCGATGCCGACACGAAACGTTTTGTGGGCGCCACGCTCCTGGGCATCAACGCCGACGAAATCGTGCAGGTCATCGGCGCCATGATCGCCGCGGACGCATCCTATCACGTGCTCGCCGAGGCGCTGCCGGTTCACCCCACGGTCACCGAGTTTTTTCCCACCATTCTCGGCAAGCTGCAGCCGCTCGATCAGCGCTGAACCAATCCAAACCGCACGACGGGACGTTTCCCTGGTGCGCGGCGGGATTCTCCCGCAGCCTTGTCGCTGCGCCACGTGGCGCGCCCTTTCACACGGGAGCACGCGCACATGCGGACCCTCACGATTCTCGCCCTGCTGGGCACTCTCGGCGTGGCCGCTGTGGTCACGAAAATCCCTGGGCGCGACACGCTCGCGGACGGACCACCCGCCGCCGCACCTGCTCCCCGTCCCGCGCCCGCCTGGACCAACACCAGCTGGCTGAACGCCGATGGACCCGTCACCCTGGAAGCGCTCAAGGGGCGCGTCGTGCTGCTCAACTTCTGGGTGTTCACGTGCTACAACTGTACCAACACCGTGCCATCACTCACCACCTTTGATCGGCAGTTCCGCGACAAGGGGCTCACGATCATCGGCATCCACACGCCGGAGTTTCCACCGTACGCAGGCGAGCATGACCGCGAGAACTTGGCCAAGGCGCTCCGGAAGCAGCACATCGAATACCCGAATGCGCAGGACAATGACCGCACCACCTGGAAGCAGTACGGCATTCGCTACTGGCCGAGTTTTGTGCTCATCGACAAGCAGGGACAGATCCGCGACGAGGGATTCGGCGAGTTCCACGTCGGTGACCCGTGGCATCGCGAGTGGGAGCGCCGGATCAATGCGCTGCTGGCCGAACAGGTCCTTGCAGGTGACGCGCTCGTGTCGCTGGTGGCGCGCGACTCCGGGGCGGTTCGCGTGCTCGAGCTGCGACCGACTCCGGGCGGACGCATCAATGCGCAGCTGACGCCCACGCTGGAACTCGCGACCGGGGAGCGGTTGTCGCTCCTCGGCCAGACCCGCACGGCCGACAGCGCCTACTTCGCGGACGTGCCACGGGTCGTCGTGGCGCCTGAGCGAGCGTTGGGTGGAACGCTGCGCGCCAGTGTGTGTCCGGCGAACGCCCGCGTGTGTCTCACGGTGGCGCTCCGGGTGGCGGCCGGCTGAGCGGACGTGGACGTGAGATCCCAGGCGCGGCGGCGGCGCACGCACCGGTTGACTTGTCCCCTAGCTCGCGTCCCCGCCGTCGATCCCGGCCAGCACCTCATCGAGCCCGGGCCAGGCCGCGAGATTGTAGCGCACGCGCGTGCGCAGGTATCGCAGACCGTCCTCCCCGTGGGCCGCGTTCACAGCCGCCGCCCCGCGCGCGACCGACGCCGCGTCCGTGAACGGCGGCTCGAGCCCCTCGGTGATCACGCCACCCTCGTGGCCGACGCCGGCGGCGTCCAGCATGGTGATCTGAATGGCCGGTTCGAGGTCTACGTAGAGCAGCTGCAGGAGTTCCAGCTCGTCCTGTGCATTCTCGGCGCCCAAGCGAACGATTTCGCGAGCCAGTTTTTCGACCGGCCAAGTGCGCAGCGTGACGGCCCGGAAGCCGCCACCACGGGCCACGAGCCGCTGGGCGTAGAGCGCGCGGGCTTCCTTGTGCGTGGCCATCGCGTGCGAGACCAGGCGCAGCCGGGTCTCGGCTGTCAGTGAGCGATAGGGTGTGGATTTAGCCATGCCACAAACTACTGCAGCCGCCGCTTGGTGCTACCGCGCCCGTCCCTTTCCCCGCTCGCACGGTGCATATTCGGGGTGGAAAGGGTCCCGCTCCTCAGCCACGGAGAGCAGATGTCCGAGAATTCGCTCCAGTCCGAGCTGCAGGAAGCGCTCGGCGACGCGTATTCCATCTCGCGCGAATTGCCGCGGGGTGGCATGTCGCGCGTGTTCGTGGCCACGGAGAACGCGTTGCGCCGAGTGGTGGTGATCAAGGTGCTGTCACCTGAGCTGGCTGCCACGCTGTCAGCCGACCGATTCCGACGTGAGATCGCGCTCGCGGCCCGGCTGCAGCATCCTCACATTGTGCCGTTGCTGTCCTCAGGCGTGGCCAACGGGCACCTCTACTACACCATGCCGCTCGTGGACGGCGAGACACTGCGCCAGCGCATGGTGCGCGAACGCCCCATGAGCATTCCGGACATCCGGCACATTGTCTCCGAAGTGGCCGACGCGTTGGCGTACGCCCACGCCGAAGGCATCGTGCACCGCGACATCAAACCCGAGAACGTGATGTTCTTTCATGGGCAAGCGGTCGTGCTGGACTTCGGCATCGGCAAGGCGCTGGTCAGTGCGACCACGGCGGAGATGGAGCTCCGGCGCATCACGCAGGTGGGGATGAGCCTGGGCACGCCTACGTACGTGGCGCCCGAACAGGCGGCAGGCGATGCCGAGCTGGACCACCGGGCCGACCTCTACGCGCTTGGGGTCGTGGCCTATGAGATGATCACCGGCCACCCGCCGTTCTCCGGGCGAACACCGTCTGCGGTGATTGAAGCACACGCACACCGCACCCCGCAACCCATGGTGGGCCGGCGACCCGACACGCCGCCCGAATTGGTGGAGATCGTGATGCGCTGCCTCGCCAAGCTCCCCGCCGATCGCCCGGACAGCGGCTTGGAGATCGTGCGCGCGCTTGTTCCGCATGCGGGGCGCCAGACACCAGCCGCGGGCTCCAT
>JBBSPE010000066.1:0-22231 GCA_038259155.1 Gemmatimonadales bacterium | reverse complement strand
CGCTCAGCCTCACGCGCCCCACCTGGAGCGCTGCCGAACCGTTCACGACCATCGTGGCGGTGCGTGAACTGGCCAGTGGTGCCGTGCTGGTCGCCGACCTCTCTGAGCGTCGGGTGCACCACATCTCGGCGGGTGGTCGATCCATGCGCGACATCGGTCGCAACGGTCGCGGGCCGCGCGAGTTTCTCCTGCCCACGGCGCTGGTACCGCTGCGCGGGGATTCCACGCTGCTGCTGGACCGTGAACAGCGGCGCTTCCTCATTGTGACGCCTGAGGGCGCACTGCTCGACGCGCGTCGATTGCCGGAGGTGATGCAGCAGGGCGCCGAGTTCGTGCGCGGTGCCGATGCCTCCGGGCGCCTGATCTTTCAGGCCAGCGGACTGCCGGCAGACGAACGCAATCCGTTCGTAGCACTCAAGCGTTGGGACCGACGCACCGGACAGATCGACAGTGTTGCCGCCGTGCTGATGCCCAATCCGATGCCGGTGCGCATGCAGCTGTCCCCGAACATGAAGGAGGCGGGCTTCACCGGCACCGCGAGTGTGCGCCGGATCATGCCGTATTCACCGGAAGATGCGTGGGCGGTGGCGCCGAGCGGGCGACTGGCAATCGTGCGCACGAGCCCGTATCGCGTGGAGTGGATCGAGCCGAACGGTCGTGTCGTGCGCGGCGCACCGGTGACGGTGGCGCCTGTGCCCGTGGTGGAGGCCGACCATCGCGCGTTCGAACCGCCAGGGATGCGCATCACGCTCACGTATCCGGCGGTGAAGCCGCCGTTCGCCGGTGACCCGGTGATCGATGCGGACGACAATGTGTGGGTGCGCCGCGAAACGGCAGCCGGTGCGACCGTGCAGCCGTGGGATGTGTTCGGTGCCGACGGAGCACATCAGGGCGTGGTGAGCGTACCGATGCACAAACACATCGTGGCCATCACGCGGCGATTCGTGTATGTGTCCCGAACTGACAGTGACGACCTGCGATGGTTCGAGGCATACGCGCGGTGACGCGTGACCTCGACTACGGCGTGGCGCTCCGCCCGCACCGCTCCGATTTCTCGCGATAGAGCGCCGCGTCGGCGCGCCCCATCCAACTGGCGACGTCTTCGCCGGCCCGCAGCTCGGCACAGCCAACGCTGAC
The DNA here is from genome assembly GCA_038259155.1 of Gemmatimonadales bacterium. Classification (GTDB taxonomy): domain Bacteria; phylum Gemmatimonadota; class Gemmatimonadetes; order Gemmatimonadales; family Gemmatimonadaceae; genus JAABRT01. The sequence goes on along the minus strand of JBBSPE010000066.1, from coordinate 21,094 downwards.
GCTCAACATGCGTCCATCCGTCGACAGGGCAGATCACCCGCCGCATGACCCAGCGTATCATTGATGTCCTTGGCCGGTCGAGATCCATGAGCACCAGGCTCATTGTGGGCCCGACCAATGGCAGAACTCCAGTGAGGATTCCGCACGGCTTCGCGACGCCACGGCCCTCAGGTCGGACACCACCGGCAGACCTACAGCCGACGCACCCCATACACAACAACAACCGGCACATCATCCTCATCCTTCTCCAAGCTCACCACCGCCCCATCGCTCAGAAACGTCGCCGGATTGATGCGCCCCAGACGCACCGTGCCCTGATACCCCCGCTGCGGATGGTAGATGTCCGCCAGCTGCGGCTCGTCCGGCAGCACAAAACGAATCGCCCAAATGCTCTCATCCGGCGCGATGATCAGCCTCGAGTACGCCGGCAGTTCCGGCGCCGTGCCGACCGCGGCGAGAATGATATCCGCGGGCACATGGCAGAGGGGCCGTCCGAGGATCTGCACCGGCGAGCCGGGGCCGAGCTGCCGGCGCGCCATCTCGTCGGTGGCGACGCGCCGAGGCGCGGCACGGGTGAGAGTGCGGTTGGGTTGTCCGGGTTCGTAGACGGTGAGCAAAAATTCGCCGGTGGTATAGACCGCGCGTTCGCCGCGCGCCGCGAACTCGAGTGTGGGTGAAAATACCGGAGACGCTGTCTGGCCAACCAAACCGCAGGCGTCCGGAATCGAGCGTTGACCCGGTGGCGCGAAGCCCGTGATATCGCGGAGCTCACCGTTGGCGAGCGTGCGCAGGGTGGACGAGTCGGGCGTGAATCGCAGGCTGACGAGGTCACCATTCGCGAGCGTGATCGGATCGCGCATTCGCGGGTCCGGCGTCTCCTCGGGCAGCACGGTCCCGTCTGCCGCGAACACGACCGTTGATCGCTTCTGCACATCATGAACGCGGATTTCGCCAGTGGGTGAGAACCGGATCGAGATTGGGAACCGGAACTCACCCGGTCCGCGCCCCGGACCACCGAGCGTGCGCACTCGGCGACCGTCAGCGTCGTACTCCACCACTCGGCCCGCGCTGCGGTCGATCACCCAGAGATGCCCGGCGGAATCGGCACCAAGATCCGACGGGTACGTGGATGCGAGCTGCAGCGCCGTGTCGGCCGCACCGCCAACGGCCCAATGCTGCTCGAACTCCCAGGCGAGCGGGACGTCCACCAGTGACTCCGATGGATTGGACGCGTCGGACGGCGCACAGGCGGCGATCATCACGAGGCAGCAGAACCACGGGCGGAGTCGCATTCGTTCGTAGGCGGAGGGTGTGAGCGACGTAACGCTCGGATAGCTTTCGGCGAATCGAGCGCCGGTTCAAGGTCTGCAAGGAGGTGCGCGTGTCCGCAAGAGTACGTCCGTTTGTTCGCGCCCTGGGCGCCGCGTGCATGGTGTCCTCGTGCACTCGACCATCCGTTTCGGCAGCGCTGCTGTTGCGGGTGGTGGACGCAACACCGGAGAAATGATGCACGAGATCACCTTCACCGAACGTGTCCGCACGATTCCGGCGTTGGCACGCGAAGAGGCAGTCAGACGGCGGCACCCGTCCGTGGACACCGGGCACCTGTTGCTTGGGATGATTGCCGCGGGACTTGGTGTGGGAGTGGCTGTCCTCAAGCAGCTCGGCACCGATATGATTGACGTGCAGGCGCGCGTGGACGCTCACCTTGCGCCGGGCACGACGATCCTTCCGGAAGGCGTTGACATGCCGTACACGGAGATGGCCAAGAAGACGTTGGACCGCGCCATCACCGTTGCCCGCGACCTCAATCACGCCTACGTGGGCAGCGAGCACCTGATGCTAGCCCTGCTGCACACGGACAGCGGCATTGCCTTTCAGGTGCTCACCGAGATGGGCGTCACCTTCGACGTCGCGCGCGATGCGATGCTACAGCTGCTCGGCATGGAGCCGCTCGGCGCGCAGCCCTTCGACGCGCCCGTGCAGGAATCGCCGCATGACGCTACCGGGTGACGGGCGCAGCACACACGGTCGCGACGTTCCCGGCCACAGGAACGCTTGGCGTCACCGAACAGGAATAGATGTCGGTGCGATTTTGCAGACTGTGGTCGTTGGTGAGTGTCACGGTTGACACAAACGATTGGCCGACCGCCACCAAGCCTTGGTATTCGCCAAAAAAGAAGCCGGTATTGTATGGCGCCGTACGCAAATCGAACGGCCGAGGCGTCACAGGCTGCCTCGACGCCCACGTTGCACCCTGATCCGTGGACCACGTGATCCAATAGCTGGTCTGCAGTTCGCTTGTCGCGCTCGTGTCGGTCGAAAAATGATACCAAGCCACCGCCACGTCGCCCTGCTCGTTGACCGCGACGGCTGGAATGAACTGTTGCGTGCTTGGCTGGGGCGACACCGCGACCGGCTCCGTCCACGTCAGACCACCGTCGGTGGACATGGTGTGCGCAATCTGCATGGTCTGTCCGTTGGTGAACCGAGCATCGGCCCAGACGACGTGGAGCGTGCCGGCGCTGTCTCGCGGGTCAATCGCTTTGTGCGCGAACGAATCACCCACGCGCACCGTCGCACCGGTTCGCGGGTCAACGACGTCGGTGAGTTCGGACGTTGCCACGACGCTGGGCTGGGACCAGGTCGATCCGCCGTCGGTCGAGCGAATGTACGAGATGCGTCCCCGCCTCGGCTCGCCGGATCCGCTCCCCATGCGCAGTTCGGTGAACATGTTCAGCAAATCTCCGTTCGGCAGGACCACAATCTCATTGGCGGACGTCTGCATGCCTGTGGGAGCGTCGTAGATCGCGCGCGCTTCACTCCACGTGTTGCCGCCATCTGTGGTATGACTGAAACCGACGGAACCGTGCCGAGCGTCTGCTGGTGCCGAATGCGATTGAGCCCACACCACGTACATGGTCTGTTCCTGCTTCGGATCGGCGGTCAGTGCGGGACGCGAGGCATTGCTCACATTCGGATCGCTGACACGGATCACGGCAACCGGACGGTTCCAGGTGCGTCCACCATCGGATGAGGTGGACACGAACTGCGCAACTTCGGGGTGCGAGACGTTCCATGAAACGGCCGCGAAATACGCCGTGCCGTCACCGCCAAACTGCACCCACGGGTCACTGGCTTTCTCGAAGTTGCCGCCGTTGCTCACGTCGCCGCCCGAACAGCTCGAAAAGGTCGGTTGGTCCTTCAAATCCGGAACCTGCCAGGTGCGTCCACCATCGAACGAGGTAGACGCCAGCACACCATTGGCGCCATCGTTCGGGAACCGATCCTGGTGGTACACCGTGATCAGATTGTCCGGGTTGCGCGGATTGCGCGCCACATACGGTTCGCTCTCGGCGTTGACGTACGGCGCCGTGATGGGAAAGTTCGGACCGTTGCAGTCCGCAGCGAACGGAGACGGTGCGGACACGAGCGGGAGACCGTGGTAGCTGTCTGCTGTGCCTGAAGCCGCATCAGCATTGGTCTGTGTCGCGACTGATCCTTCATCAGGCGCGCAGGCGAGCAGCACCACGACTGCCGAAATCCCGGCACTGAGATTGCGTATCATCACTGACCTCTGATCGCAGGATATAGTCCCCAAGAACACCCACGCCAGCGTACGATTCCGGAAGGAGGATGTCAATCGCTACGTCTCACGGCACGCTCTTGTTTTCTGCTCTCCATGAAGACCGTGGGCTCCCACCTGGCCAATGTGCTGGCCGACCGCTCCTCGATGCGCCGCGAGCTGGCGCCATATGTCCAGTCAGGATCAGGAGAACTCCCGCATCGTGCTCACCGTGCGCGAGCTGAATCCTGCGGTGCCGATCGTGGCGCTCGCGGAATCGGAAGACTCCATTGACGTGCTGGAGCTCTCCGGTGCGACGCACGTACTCCCGCTGGCGCAGCAAATGGGAGAGCATCTGGCCAATCGGGTAAACGCCGGATCGGCGCACACGAACGTGATTGGCGGGGTGCGCGGTTTGCCGCTGGCGGAGTTCCCCGTCGCCGCCACACCGTTCGAGGCGCGCAGCGTTGCCCAACTTGGCCTTCGCGAGGAGCTTGGAATCACGGTGGTGGGTGTGTGGCAACGTGGACAACTCGTGCCGGCGCTTCCGGACATGGTGTTGTCGTCGCACTGCGCCAAGGAAGCGCAGTCGGCGGCGTGGGCGGCGAAGTTCGCCGACCGTTGCGTGGTGGGGATGCGGCCGACCGTGCCGTGCTGGAGGCGGCGGGCATCATGAACGCGCCCAGCAAGGTTCTGCCTATGCTGACCATGTGTAAATGCGATTAGGAATTGCCACGTGATGAGGTGAGTGTACATGCACGGCAGTTGGTTCGCCGGCTGTGCAGCACTCAAGCAGGAGTGAACGATGTCCTCAAATCTTCGCCCGCGTGTGCTTCGTTGCACACACGATCGCATCCCGGCACTGCAGCCCCCGGTGGCGATCGCGACGCACCACGAGCATCTCGAAGACCATCACCTCGCATGCGCGCACCAGTTGCACGAGGGGCTGGCACGCAAGGTGGATCCGACGCCGCTTGCCGCGCGTGCTCAACACACGCGGTTGATCGATGGCGTGGAGCGTGAGCTGTGCGGCGCGCTTCGGCAGGCGCAGATCCTGCGCGAATCACTGGCGCTCGACCAACCCGTGGCGCTGGCCCGGGCGCTCCGGCAGCTGGAGCGCGCGCACGACGATGCCTGGCGGGATGTGCAGGCCGCTCGGCATGCGATGCTGGACGAGCAGTCGGTTGAGGCGCGGATCGCGCTGGCCCGTGTGTTTCGCGCCATTGGTCGCGCCGAACACGCGCACCATTACGTGCGCACGAGCACGTGGCGCGCGATCTCGGCGATGGCGCGGGCCGTTTCGGCTTCGAGTCGGCGCTCGATGGTGATGGCGTAGTAGCGTACCCTTCCTCCGCCCACCATGCCCACCGGACGCACACCGTATTGCTTCCGAATATCTTCTGCCACCACGTCCGGCAGCGCAAAGAGTCCGTGCCCCGCCATGCCCATCGCCTTGAGCAGCGCGCTGTCATCAATCTCGGCCACCACCTCCGGACGTACTCCTTCGACGGCCAGCCACGCGTCCAGCTGCTGACGGACCACCGTACCGGGCGCGGGCATCAGCAATGGTGCCCCGTCGAGTGACTGCGGGAAGTTTTTCTTGTACCGCTTCACGAGTGCGGCTGTCCCGAACAGCGCCACATCCGACTCACCAAGCTCAAGGCTCTTCGCTTTGCCGGCGCTTCGCCCGGTGGCCGGGGCGTCCAGCAGCACCAGGTCCAGCGCGTGGTCTTCGAGCGCTTCGAGCAGCAGTTCCTGCGTGCCTTCCCGCACGAACAGTCGCGGGGGCCGCTCCAGCTCCAGTACCGGCGCGAGAAAGCGGTGCACCAGCAGCTTGGGAATGCCGTCGGTGACCCCCACACGAAACGGCCGACTGCGCCCGGTGGGATGGCCGCTCACCGAGTCGTGGATCTCCCGCTCGAGACTGAACACCTCTTCGGCAAACCGAAAGAGCAGCCGTCCCACGTCACTCAGACGCCGGTCCTTCCCCTCACCGTCAAAGAGCGGGGATCCGACCTGCTGCTCAAACTGCCGGAGCTGCGCGCTGACCGTAGGCTGGGTGAGGTGCAGCACGCGTGCGGCAGCCGTGATGCTGCCGACTCGCGCCACGGTCCAGAAGTAGCGCAGATGATTGTAGTTCACCGTGGGGAGCATTGAGACAGGCGACCCTCCTGCAGAACGGCGAGGACAGATGGCGTCACATCGGCCTCACGCGTAATGAACGCGATCTGACCCAAAGTGCCGATGTCCACCAACGCGTGCCAGCCGTCACGGCGCTGCACCTCTTCGACCGCCGCCTGCACGCACAGCAACAGTGGCTGCTGCAACTCGGCCCGGCGAGCATCGATTTCGAGCCCCACCCGCTGCGCCATGTCCTCCAACTGCAGTTCACGAGCACGAAGATTCAAGGTTGCGGCCTCCCGTTGAGCCGTCGAAATTTGCCCCTCGAAACGCGAGAGTTGCTCTGCCGCGCGTCGCAGCGAATCAGCCGCCAACCGCACGCGCGTTTCTCCCATGCGGACTTCGGAGGCCAAACCGGCCTCGGCTACCGTTCGTCCAGGAACGGCGTCAACCAGTGCTTCTACGTTGATGAATGCGATCCGTGGTGCGACAGGCCGTTTGGCCGTCTGCGCACCGACTGGCGCACTGCCCATTCCGACGATCACCAGCGCACACACTGCTATGGAACACCGCATCTTGTCTGCTCCGGAAGTTTGAAGAGCGCGCGGCGATCGCGACTTGCAATTCCGCACGTGCGAAAGCTATGTGAGACGTTGGTGCGCTTGTGGCGCGACACCACGACTTGCAGGCACCTTCACACGATGCGTTGCATAGAGAGTTTCTATGCGCTTCCCGCCCGACTCGCGGCGACAGCTGCAGCAGCTGCTCCGGCCGCGCGGTGGCCGCCGCATCGCGCGTCACGCCGCCGTCGAACATGACCAGCCGCCCGGCGTCCTCTGGCGCCTGAGGGAACCAATGCCGCGACGGGCGGATTCTGGCGGGATGATGTCTACACTTACTGCTCGCTTCGGCGCGCGCTCTCGCCGCGTCGCTCTCGCCTTGTGTGGCCTCGGCGTGTACGGCTGGCCAGCGCCGCTCATGGCGCAGCCGCTGGCGGATGCGCCGCGGTTCCTCCCCACGCGCGAGGAAGTGCCGCTGCTCATCAGCATGCCCATTGCCGGCGCGCTCGGCGCCCAGGTGCTCGGCTCGCCCGAGGGATGGGACCGCACGTGGGATGGCTTCGGCAACCGACTCGGTGACCAGGTGGGCTTCCTCCTCATTGAAGAGGGCGTGCGCCGCACCCTCACGTTGGTGGTGCCGCCGCTTGCGCCCCGCGCGTCGTGCTGGGCAGACGATCGTAGTGCGGCCGCCAACCTCACGGCCGGCTACGGTTGCGCGCTCTGGAGCACGGTGGCCGCTCGTCCCGCCGTTGGGGACGGATGGCGCTTCAACGCGCCGGTCACGGTGAGCCTGCTCGCGGCCACCGGCACGTCGCTCGCGTGGCGCCCCGAGCGTGCTGATGCCGGAAAGGCGCGCAGTTTTCTGCTTACGCGCACGGCGATCGTGTTCGGCGGGATGGCGGCGGGGCGACTGTTTGAGGATTGGCGGGGTTCGCGGTAGCGGACGAGGAGGGCGCCGTACCGCTCGCGCCTCCACGGGTGCTGCAGTGGGGCAGACCGTTGCCTCGGGGAAGGCGCCGGAAGGAATCTTATGGGGCCTCCTGACGTCGGATTATCTTGCGTCATGCGTACTGACACGCGACAGTACAATGAGGCACTAAATCCAGCGCACCGCGAACTGTGCGAATTGCTCGCGCAGACTATCGAGCAGTCGCTGCCCGACGCCGAGAACAAGATCTGGCATGCGCACCCGGTGTGGTTTCTGGATGGCAATCCGATCGTTGGGTACAGCCAACAGCAGTCCGGCATTCGCCTGATGTTCTGGAGCGGGGCGGACTTCGAGGAACCGGACCTGAACGTCGTTGGCAAGACGTTCAAGGACGCGTCGGCGTTCTTCAACAACGTCGCCATGGTCAACATGGCGGACCTGAAACGTTGGCTGGCGAAGGCGCGCAACATTCAGTGGGACTACCGCAACATCGTCAAACGGAGGGGGCGGTTGGAGCGGTTGACGTGATTCGACACGGTGCGCGTACTCGTGTCCCAGAACAGCCGCAACAATCGCTCGCTCCGCGGCTTCGAGTGTCGGCGCCAGGCGGGCGTGGGTACGTTCCGAACGCGGCGAAGATCGCGGCGCTGAGCGGCCCACGCCGCTTCCGAGAATTTCGCGGCCGCAACCGTCTATTTCTTCCCTTGCCGACCGCTATCACGCGACGCAGCTTCAAGCATGCCCGATCCCTCACGTCCAGTGCTGGCCCTCCGCGTTGGCATCACCGGGCATCGGTGGCGTCGGGAGTCCGACGCGCCGGGAACGCGTCTGGATCCGTCACGCGAACACGAAGTGCGCGTGACACTTCGCGACATTCTTGCGCGTATCGCGCGCGCTTCCAGCGCCGTTTGCGGTGAGCACGCGTCGCGCTACATCGACGGGCTACCGTGGCTGTCGTTGGTCACCGCGCTGGCCGAGGGCGCCGATACAATCGCGGCCGAGGTTGCTGCCGAACCGGAGATCGGGTTCGTACTTGAGGTGGTTGCGCCGTACGATCTCGCCACGCATGCAGCACGCTGTGCACCGGGCACGACCGCCCGTCAGCTGTGGGATGCGGCTGCGGCACGGCTCGTGCTCGATGGCCCGCCGCTGGCCGATGAGCCGCTGTCCGACGGTGGTCCGGCCCGTCACGAGGCGTCGCTGGTGGAGACGAATCGCCGGCTCGTGTGGAACTGCGACCTGATCGTCGCAGTTTGGGACGGCGAGCGCGCTCGGGGTGAAGCTGGGACGGCGCAAGTCGTGATGCGAGCGCGGGACGAAGGACTGCCGGTGGTGCACATCCCGTCCAACAACCCATCGGCATGGACGATGCTTGATGCGGCCGGCGGTGTTGCGGCCGGGCTCGACGCGCCCACCGCGCTGGACATCGTGGTGCGTCGACTGCTGTTGCCCCCGGAAGCCTCAACCAGCGGCACGCTGACCACGCTTGAGCGATCTCTCGACGACTACGACGCGGAGACGCCACCCTCGTGGCCCGTTCGGGTCGTGGTCGCGCGATTGTACAAGGCGGTGGTGTTCCTGCTCACCGGCTTCGGCGCGGACGCTCGTCCATCCGGACTCGCTGACGGCCCGTCCGACCTTGCCGTGCCGTGGAGTCCGATCGCCGGGCTCGAGGGTGCGGAGGCCCGACGTTCGTCGATCCTAGACGACGCATTTCGGCGCGCCGACTACTACGCGAATGCATTTGCAGCGCGGCATCGGGCCACCTTCACCACAATCCTTTCCCTGGCCCCGCTGGCGGTGGTGTGCGCATGGTGCGGAAGCGTGGCGCCGGACGAGGTGAAGAGCAGCTGGGCGCTGGCGGAGTTGGCGCTGCTCCTGGTGTTGGTCATCGTCTTTGTCCGGAGTCGTCGGTTGCGCTTCCACGAAAAGTGGCTCGACTATCGGCTGCTGGCCGAACGACTACGGCATCACGGATTTTTGTGGATGCTGGGACGTACGTCGCCCGTGATTCGCGTTCCGACGACGGCCGCGTTCTCCGATCCGCGCCCCGCGTGGGTGAACTGGCAGTATCGCACCGTCACTCGGCCCCTTGGGGTCACGCCGATCACGTTCACGCCAGCCGTCGTTCGCGCGCTCGCCGCCGACATCCGGATTGGCCTGCTGGAGGCTCAGCAGCAGTACAACCGTGTCACCCACCATCTCGCGCACCATGCGGATCATCGCCTGCATGCACTGCCGTGGATTCCGCTCGTGGCCGCGATGGTGGCGGCTGCTGCGCATGTGATCACGCATGCGCTGCATGTGCACCTCCCCGCCGGGCTCGAGGCGGCGGTGACGCCAGGGGGGATTGTCGGTCCGGCCGCCGCTGCCGCACTGCACGGGTTTGCGAGTCAGGCGGGCTTCGGTGAGATCGGACTACGTGCGGACGCCAGTGCGCAGCAGCTGGACCGCTTTCTTGCGCGGCTCGACGCACTGGATCCCGAGCACGTGTTGGCGAGCCGAGCGCTTGGCGATCTGGTTCTCGAAGCCGTTGACACCATGGGAGCGGATCTCTCCGGCTGGCGAGTGGACTACCTCGCCCGCCCCCTTGCCCCTCCCGGTTGAGGGCAGACATGGCACCGGCGCACAAACTCTTTCTCAGCTATCGTCGCGGCGACACCGCCGGGCACGTGGGACGCCTGTACGATGAGCTTGTACGACACTTCGGCGCGGCGCGCGTCTTCATGGATATTGATGGGATTGCGCCTGGTGAGGACTTCGCGCACGTGTTGTCACATCAGTTGGATCACGCGGCTGTCGTTCTTGTGGTCATGGGACAGCGATGGGTTGGCCCGAAGGAAGACGGGAGCCGTCGCATTGACGACCCGGGGGATTTCGTTCGTCTGGAAGTGGCCCAGGCGCTCGCACGGTCGGGCACGAAGATCATTCCAGTGATGTGCGACGGTGCCGAAATGCCTGCCGAGTCGATGCTGCCGGCCGCGGTCGCCGCTGTGACGCGACGAAACGCGGTGGTGTTGACCGACATCCGGTGGAAGAGCGACGTACAGCTGCTCATCGGCGCGATTGAGCCGCATCTTCCGCACCACGATGGCGCGAGTCGTGGCCTTCCGCGTCGGGTGCTGCTCGGCGCTGCGTTGCTCGTGCTGCTGTTCGTCTGGCGGCCGTGGTCAGGCGGCACGACGGACTTCGGCGGCGGCGCAGTGCCATCGATTGCCGTTCCGTCGGGCGGTGTGCCCAAGGCACTCGACAAAACCCTGCCGGAGCGCGTGATGCGTGACACGCGCCGCCAACTGGATCAGGTCAAGGGGGATTGGGCGGACGACGCGGTCCTCAGCTACGTTGGGGTGGACTGCCAGTCCGTCTGGACGGGCTGCCACACCACGCTGCTCTTTCAGTCGTCCGAAAAGGGGACGGCGCTCTATGCCAGCCGTATGGAGAATGACGGTGACTGGACATATCAGCCGACGCCGTATTCTGCGAAGTGGGGCCGAGTGAATCTTGATGCCATCGAACTGAAGGATGCGTTGGCGGTCGCACGGCGCGCCGGTTTGGTGGGGCCTGTCAGTCAGGCGCGTCTCGATGGGCCGCGTGGCAGCGAGTCGGCCGCCAGTGGTCAGTGGGTGCTTGAGCCCGTTGACAGAGACGGGTCCGGACGCGTCCGCTTCTGCGTGGACGCGTCAACGAAGCAGTTGAACGACTGCTGATCGGTCGCGATTGCCGCACGTCGTGCACGACGCAGAACACGGCACCTAGAACACCATGCGCGTTTTCGCGGACGCAATGAACTCCATACCGATCGCCTGCACATTCGCGACGAGGCCGTAGCACAGCGTGATGGTCCTGGACTGTGGAAGCCAGAACGCATTCACCATGGGCTCGTTGTCCTCGTTCAGACACGCATCGGCGTTTATGCGATACTCATAGGTATTTTCCGGACGGGGAAACCCGTCGGCCGGATTCCACCGTGGTGTGCTGAGCCTGGTCTTCATGAGTGGCGGTGTCATGGCGCGCAGATAGCCTGCCACGGTTTCCAGCGTTGAATCGGCCGCCAACGCGTTCATCGCGTGCCGCAGAATCTCTCGCACAGGTGGCGCGATCGCCGGGCTGATCCCGTGGTGGAACACTCCCACGTCGGCGCCCGCCCTGAAGGCGTTCGCGGGGTCGTTGGCCGGGTATGCCGCGTCCGTCAGATGTGGGTTGATCACCTTGCGCCAGCTGGCGTCGTTTGTGCCGGCATCGCGCACGCATCGCGGGCGCACCTCAGGAGGAAGTTGCACGCCACTTGCGAGCGCTGCAAAGCGGGCCGTATCCGAGCCGTACAGCAGGCACGCCATGTCATAGGCACGTTGCTCCGGCAAACCGTGCTCGTCCGCCCAAGCAGCGATTGGGATCGCCTTGTCCATTCCAGTGCGCGTGTGGAGATCGTGCCAGAACTGCAGCGCCACCATGAGCGCGTTGGCCTTGGTGATGCCTGATGCGTTGAGCGGGCCATCGTCATCGCGGCTGGTGGGCGTCAGGACCGCTACCGCGAATCGATCCGCCGCGTCTTCCTCTCGGCCGAACACAGGGATGTCGTATTCGCTGATGACCATGTGGCCCATTTCATGGAGCAGGACGACGGTCAGCACCCCCGAGACGTAGCGTTGCAGCTGCGCGTCGTTTTCTGGCGTTGATTGATAGGTGGGCGTTGCGGCCTCCTCGTTGGAGGCCGCTGGCGATTCGGCTGGCGATTCGGCCGGAGAATCAGTCGGCCCGGCCCCAGACGTGAAAAGCCCCACACCAATCAGCACCGCGAGGAGCATCGCACCGCCCACCGCCCAGAATGATTGCGCTTTGGACATGATCAGGGATGACAGGGAAAATGAGTCCGCTCACCAGCTATGATTTGGCCGAAAGCCGGGTAACGATCGCGATGATGGTGCAGACCACGCCAAGCACTCCCATGGCGATCGTGAACTTCCGTGCGCCGCGCAGGAAAGGCAAGGCGATCAGCGGCAGGACCAGACACGCAACGAATGCCGGTAGCGACATAGCCTCTCCTCCGATCAGCACGGCGATCGTTGGAAGTACAAATACTGTCAGCAGCGGCAGGCGCACAAACACGGGAGCGTCCGTACGCGGCGTAAGCCGGATCGCATTGAGTATGCTCACCACGAGGAATGCGCCCAGCAGCGGGAGAACGGGCAGGGGGTTGAGCCGTGCCAGATTGATCAGCAGCACTGCTGCGAGTATTCCCGACACCCATCCTATCCATCTGTACGAGGGCGGCCGGGCCTGCGGTGTGATCGACGGGCCAAGCTTCTCCGGTAAATGGACCTCCGGATGGCGTTGCTCACTCGGTTTGGCTGGCGGTGACGGCAGCGCCACCTTGCGCAGCATCGGCATCCCGGCCGGTAGCTCACCCTCCGCTCCCACAAACGCGAGATTGACGCCAGCATACAAAACGTTGGCTTCGCGGCGCATCGCGCCGATATCATGTGGCGCCGCCATCTCGACCTCCCCGGAGGAGGCGAACGCGAGCACCGCGCAGGCGTTCGCGGTAAGCGGTGCGTTCGTTGAGAGTGGGCGTGGGGCGATGGCATGCACACACCGTCCTCCGATTACAATCTCGCCATGCACCCAGTCAGAACGGCTCGCGGCCGGGTGCAGCGGTTTGTCCAGGGAGATTTCCCATCCACCCAACTCCCCCGGATGCCAAGCACTGTTGTCGAGCGAGCGTGTGCCGAGCGAAACGATGTGAAGCCGGATGGTGTTCGCACAGTCGATGCGAAGAGACTCGCCTGACGGAAGCGGTTGTGGCGCATGGGCTTCCGTTTTGTGCAGCGTCACGGCCAGACCTTCCGCCGTGACGCACAGTGTCGCGGTGTGCCGAGACGGAGTTGTCGTCATGGCGTCGGCATCGTCGAGTCGGTGATTCCACCGTTTCGGATCGGCGCTCAATCCGATCGACAACCGCGCGGTGTCCCTATCGGTACGAATGAGTGGCTGCGCACATTCAATGCGCACCGCTACTGACGCGTTTGGCTCAATGCCGGCAATGGAGATCAGCTGCACGCCACCCGCGGCGAGCTCGTGACGGATGGTGCGGCGGCCTGCGTCCAGTGCGGCATCCTGTTCGCGCTGTGCGATGGCGGCCGGTCTCGCCAGGGCCCGATATGTGCGTTCGTTGATTCGGACTTCGAGGCCGTATGTAACGGCGTACTGCGCTGCCGGGGGCAGTGTCAACAGCGCTTCGATGATCTGGTTGCTGCGATTGGTGAAGCATCGGGTCACTGCAACGCGCGCGAGTGGCGGCAGCAGTTCCACGTCAACATGCGTGGAATCCAGGGCCAGTGCTGCGTGCCCCGTCAGCTCCGGCCTGAAGAGCACGGCGAGCGGATCAACGACGAACACGCTTTGGGACACGGCAGCGCTCCTTGGCCAGCAGTTCGTGAATCTTCGCACTGGCGGACGCCGCGATGGGCTCGGCATCTACCCCACTGCCGATGAGCTCCATGTCAATCACCAACGTCAATCCCGGCACAACTGGTACCGGCACTCCTTCCGTAGCGCCCAGCAGCAATCGTATCGCTGCGGGTGGAAAGCCCAGGTCCCGGAGCCTCGTATATCGGCGAATCGCCGCCACGTGGTCGTCGCCATATTGGGCGTGCGCTCGTCCTCCGGTGGGTGGAGGAATGAGCCGTTCAGAAATCAGGTATCGAATATGACGACCGGTGGAGCCGGTGACATCGACCAGTTCCTCGAACTTCACGGGGTCTGCGTCACGGTTCTCGCGTCGTGACCGTCTGGTAAACCGCTTTGCAAGTGGGCACGAAGTTTCATCCAGATGTCGGCCATGATCACGCCGGGTATGGTGCGACTGTCCTTTGGTACCCGATGCGTCAGCGGGCGGTTGCCCGTCGCCAACAGCGCCTTCCGCGCGCGACGATCCTGTGCAAACTTGGCTTCGCAGGCGACCCGCATCAGTTCCCAATGGTTCCAGGTGCCGCGGACGATTGTCCGGCCTCCATGCTCGAATGTGATGCCGGTGGGCGGGGCGCTATCGCCTGCCTTTTTGGCCTCGCCACCAGCGAGTGCTCCCACGCGAACACGGTCTATTGAATCGGTGAACTTGAGCGACTGCCAGAATCCTTCCACGCTGCCGTACCGTTCGTCATCGAGCACGAACGGCGTTGCGGCGAGGTTCGAAATGGGCGCGTACGTGGCTTCAACGCTTCTCGTGATGTTGAGCGGCACAGGGCAAACGCTCTCCCGTGCGCCGAGATCGTCCAGACAGAGGTGCTTCTCGGATCCGCTGGTACGCAGCGAGAAGACGTCATGTCCGCGCGTCTGCATGATTGTCGCGCAGATGGATCGCTCGTCGTCAGTTTCCGGCGAGAGGCAAATGGTGACGTGCTGAATCTGGATTTTCATGAGTTCGACGGGCTCCGCTCGGCGGCTTTTTCCCTCAGCGTGCAGGGCCCGAGAGACCCTTATACCTGATTTAACAATAACTTTGTAAAAAGCAAGGTGGCGCGCGCGGCGGATGTCGGCCTCGCGAATGGCCGAGATCGCGCGCGGGACGTCCGCCGCAGGGGACGTCGCCGGGCTCGGTGGGTGGTCAGTCCCGCGCCACCACGATGCACCGGCTCACCGTCTCACGACGGGGCGCGTTGAGGGGTCCAGCCAACCAGCGCAGCTATCAAGGACCGGATTTGCGCAAGCGCGAGAGCCCATGCGGTGCAGCACCGGCGACCAACCACCGCTCAGCGGCGCTGCTCCAGCGATTCCACTCGCCGACGCAGCGCCGTGACCTCTGATGCCAGCGCGGTGATCGATTCACCAGCGCCGCTGGCGCTGGTGGGGGCAACCGGCACCGGTGCAGCGGCGCGTGGTGACCGAGCAGCACCAGCGGCCACTCCCGTGTCGCCGCCCGTCACGGTCGACAGGAAACCCCGACCTGCGCGACCGAGCCACATGGCGCTGAACAGGCGCTCAGAGACGGTGCGCTTGAACGGGCTTGAGACGAGAATGGCGATTGCCAGGGCTGCGGAGAGCAGTGTTGCGAGAAACGTCACCGTGGCGACGCCGCCGGTCAGCTGCAACCGATTGTCGGCGCCAACTCTGGAGCTCATGACGAACAGGACCGCGCCCTGCCAGCAGACCAGCACGGTCGCGAGGATGACGCGTCGTCGTCGCTTGGCCACCTGCACGCCGTCGGTGGCGCGACGCGCGCGCTCCTCATCGCGCTCGGTCAAGGTGAGCTGCAACAGACGCTGGAGTTCCGACACGGTGTAGCCGAAGCGCCGGAGCAGGCGCACCTCGCGCACGGCGCCAACGGTTGCCACGAACGCCAGCGCGGCGATCAGCACGCCCAGGGCGAACGCGTTGCCGTTGCTGGTGCGGACGATCGAGATCGCGCCCACGGACAACAGCGCGATACTCAGGAGCACGCGCGTCGAAATGGCGGTCAGCTCCGGCGCGAGTAGCCGGATCGCCACCGGAATCTCCGGCGTCGCCAGCTGCGCGCTGTCCAGTGCTTCGACGAGCGACTCGGCGTTGGCAAAGCGATCAGCAGGCTCCTTGGCGCAGCAGCGATCGACGGCGTCCGTGAGCGCCAGCGGAAGGTCGGCACGGACCGACGCCAGCGACGGGATGGCTTCGGTGAGCTGCTTGACGAGAATGCGCTGTGTGGTCTCACCGGAGACGGCGGTGGTTCCGGTGAGTGCGAACCACGCGACCAGACCGAGCGAGTACAGGTCGGCGCGGCCATCCACCGCATCTCCGGTGGCCTGCTCGGGACTCATGTACTCCGGCGTGCCCACCACTTCGCCCACCCGGGTCAGGCCCTGTGCGTCGGCCACGGGCGCAATGGCGCGCGCGATGCCGAAGTCCATGACCAGCGCGCGACCGGTGGCGCGTTCGATCATGATGTTGTCCGGCTTGATGTCACGATGCACCACGCCCCGTCCGTGCGCATAGGCGAGCGCGTAGCCGACGTCCTGCAGCAGGCGCACCGCATCGCGACGCGACAGTGGTCCCTCACGGGCAACACGCGCGGCCAGCGATTCGCCCTCCACGAATCCCATCGCGAAGGCGAGCACGTCGTCCGTCTCCTCAATCGCGAACACGGGGACGATGTTGGGATGCGAAAAGCCGGCGGCGAGTCGTGTCTCGCGGAGGAATCGCTCACGCAGGTCGGGGATCGCCGCGAACTCCGACGGCAGTACCTTGAGCGCGACCGGACGATCGAGGCGACGGTCGCGAGCAAGGTAGACGGTCCCCATGCCACCGCGCCCAACTTCACGTTCAATCAGGTAGCGGTCACCAAGCGTTCCGCTCAGGACGGCCTGTTCATCGCTCAAGCTTGAACCCCGCATCCAACGCCGGCCGCTTGGGCGCATTCGCCACGTACCAGCCGGTGAGGTACATCCACTGCGCCATGCGCGTGAGCTTGGGATAGTCAATCCGCTCCGGCACATCGTTCGCCGTGTGGTAATCCTCGTGCAGATTGGTGGAGTACATCAGTGACGGCACGCCGAGCCGGGCGTAGGGCAGGTGATCGCTGCGGAAGAACCATCCTTCGGGGTGCGTGGGTCGGTCCCACAGCGAATCGATGACAAACTTGCCCGTGGCCGCGTTGGCCCGGAGCGCCATGTCCACCAGTTCCGTTGACGTGCGGTGCGGCGGCTGACTACCCAACAGCGCCGCCGTGTCGGGATGGTTGCGCCCGATCATGTCGCCATTGAGGACCGCGACAATCTTGTTCAATGGCACCACGGGGTGCGCCGAGTGATAGCGGGAGCCGAGCAGCCCCCGTTCTTCCGAGCCGTGGTGCACGAACAGCAGCGACCGCTTGGGACGCTCCTGCACAAACGCGCGCGCCGCTGCAAACTCGGCCACACTCACTGACGCGTTGTCGTCGGCACCCGCGAGTACCGAGTCGCCCGGCACAAGCAGACGCACACCATTGGCGTCCTGATGCGAACTGTAGAGCACGTACTCGTCGCGCAACACGGGATCGGTGCCACGCAATGCGCCAATCACATTCACCGACGGCGTCTCAAAGCGCTCGAGGCGCACGTGCACCTCGGCTTCCGGGCCCGCTTTGAGTGTTGACGCCATGGCCGCGCGCACGAGAAAGGTTGGCGTGTTTCCTTCGCCAAGCGCGGGCACAGGACGCACGCGTGTGGAGCCACCCTCGGCGCGTGGAGTGGCGTCGTCCACGTCGTACGATCCGCGATCGCGCATCGCCGCGTTGGCCGCGAACTCCGCGTCCACGCGTGAGTCGGCCACCAGCAGAATCGCGGCGGCACCGCGCCGAGCAAGACGACCGAGTGAGGCGGAGATCGCGGCGTTTGCATAGCGGATGCCCGGCGTGTAGCCGGTGGGGCGGATGGCATCAGGCGCCGGTGCCTGCATGGCCAACGCGACGATCCGGCCCTGCACATTTACCGTGGTATCCTGCGCATCAGCGAGCCACAGTACTTGCCCCGTCGCCTCAACAGGCACCACGCCCAGCGGAATGAGTTCGTCGAAGAGTGGGACTGCACGGCCGGCAATGGACGCGCTACTCGACGCGAGCGACACACGCGTGCGGACAATGTTGAACCACTGGAACCACGTGCCATTGTCGCCGGCTGGTTCGAGCCCAAGTTCGGCGTACTGGTCGGCCACCCAGATGGACGCACGCATCTCGTCGAGTGTGCCTCCCTCTCGGCCGCGCATTTCTGGCGCGGCCATCGCGAAGAGGTCGCGGCGGATGTCGGCTTCGCGAATGGCCGAGATCGCGCGCGGGACGTCTGCTGCAGCGGACGTGGCCGGGCGCTGGGCGGCGAGCGCCATCGGCAGCGTGATGGGCAGGGCGAGGAGCAGGGGCAGCAGGCGCATGGCAGGCGGTTAAGGGATTGGAGATGACGCTTCCCTAAGGAAGTGCCGTGATCTCCCGATCCGCAATGCGGGCGATGCGTTCGGCCTCCTCCCAGCGGGCCTAGAGCGTGCCGAGTTCCCCGGCGAGGGCGCGGCGTTCATCGTCGTCCTGCAGCGCAATTTCAGCGGCCAAGCGCAGGGGCGCCGGGATATAGCCGAAGCGACGACCGTGGGCCGGTTCGTGCGTCGTTTCTTCGCCGTTTGCAGCCGAGGCGAGCCAATGCGCCACAACCTGCTCGGCTGGTTCGTCGCGCCCGATCCACCGCGACTCCACGTGTTCCACGGCAGCCTGAACGTCGGCGCGTGAGCCACCGTCACGATGGGCGGTAGGCAAGGCGAGGCGCAGGAGTGACATCGCGTCCTCCCCACTGACATCGCGCGTGCGCGGCTCAATGGCGCTTGATTTGTCCCACCCGTACGGTGCCCGCGTGAGCCGGCTGAGCAGGCCGGGCGTGCGCAGCGGCTGATCGCGGATGGTCACACGGAGCCGCGCGTCAGGTGTGAGGCCAATGCGGGCTTCGCTCATTTCGTGAGCGGAGATGCCCCACAGTTTGCCGTCTGTTTCGCGGAGGGCAACGCGGGGCAGTTTGCGGCCGGCCATCCAGGCCACAAAGCCAAGGTTTCCGATAACCGGCACAATACTGAGCGCGATGGCCACTCCGCCTGTGACCCCGGATCCCGCGATCACGGTGCCGATCGACGCGACGGTCGCGACGCCGGACGTACCGCCCACGATCATCGCGGCCCTTCTCGCCCGCTGCCGCAGTTGCCGCCCATAGCGCCACGCCGCGAACTCCGGCAGCAACGGACGCCCAATGCGCACGAGCTCTGTGCCGTCCTTGAGCCGCGCGAGCGATTGGGGCGCAGGTTGCTGCATCAGGATGTCACGCCTACCGATCCAACCTAAACTGAAACGGCTGCTGCACCAGCTGCTTCACCTTCTGTCCGCCCACCTCAGCCGGCCGATAGCGAATGCGCGCGAGTGCGCGTCGCACCGCGTTGGTGAACAGCTCGTGATCGGAACTGATCACCGTGAACGTGCTCATGTCCGCGTAGCCGCTGGTGTCCACGACGAATGACGCCATCACCGTGCCTTCCACCTGCGCCGAACGCAAGACCTCAGGGTACGCCATGTTCGCCCCACCCGCCATCGCGGCCGGCTTCTCCACCTGCGTCACGGTATAGGGTGTGTCGCCTTGCAGGATTGGTGGTACGCCATCGCCCACGCCATCGTCGCGTCCACCCTTCGCACCCACACCGATAAAATCGGCTTCGTTGGTCACGGCGCGCGAGAGGTCGATGTCCGGAATCTCGAGCGGGATGATGTCAGGTGCCTGCAGCGTCTGAAAGCCTTTGGGTACGGGCACTGCCGCGACCGCATCGGGCGGTGGCGGTGCCTGCTCCCGCTCCGGAGGCGGTTCGTGCTTGACGACCTCAATAAACTCGACGCGATCCGGCGTGTCCTCCACGATCTGCTGACCAGCGTTCGCGGTGGCCACCACCAGCGCCACCACCGCGGCACTGTGCAGCACGATCGAGACAACACCGCCACCGGTGCGCTTTGCAGTCGTGGCCTGAGATTCCAGCAGATTGTTGAACATCGCGTGGACCCTCCATCAAGGAAGCCGGCGGGCCAATCCCGCCGAGCTTCCCCATGGTGCGACCGCAAGATGACGCGGGCATGTCGGCGACATTACGAATCGGTGACGGCAGGGTTAGCATCTGGTGCACGTTGACGGAGGTTCCGGGCTGCACGCTCCGCAGTGTGCTACCGCTCGATGATCGATCGGTGCATCGCGCGCTGGGCTGCGGTCGCTTGGGTGGGCAGCAAGAGATAGAACATGTCAGTGAACGTGCACTCGACGGTTGACTGGTCGACCGGCACGATTCCCCCGGTGCTCGCGTGAAAGCGTTCGTGCGCCAGCGTATTGGCCCAAATCGCCGGGTCGACAGCGAGCACGATCGCGAGGGCTCCACACGCGATTGCCTTTTGGTGAGTCCAGCCCGCATCTTCGATCACGCGCGCTCCCGACTACCTCCCGATACGATCGTCTGCCTGTGACCACGTGACCGCTCTCCTCGAGCGTCTCACCACCGCCCTCGCCGACCGCTACGCGCTGGATCGCGAGATCGGGGAAGGGGGCATGGCAACAGTCTTCCTCGCCACCGATGTGCGACACGAGCGCTCGGTGGCCATCAAGGTGCTGCACCCGGAGCTGTCGGCCATGCTGGGACCGGATCGTTTTCTCAGCGAAATCAAGCTGACGGCCAGCCTGCAGCATCCGCACATCCTGCCGCTGTTCGATTCGGGCGTGGCCGATGGCTTGCTGTACTACGTGATGCCGTTTGTGGAAGGGGAGACGCTGCGTCGCCGCCTGGAGCGCGAGCGTCAGCTCCCCGTTGCGGATGCTGTTCGCCTGGCCACCGAGATTGCCGACGCGCTCGAGTACGCGCATGCGCGCGGCATTGTGCACCGCGATGTGAAGCCAGAGAACGTGCTGCTGCAGAGCGGCCGAGCGGTGGTGGCCGACTTCGGCATCGCGCTCGCGGTACAGCACGCCGGTGGTACGCGCATGACACAGACTGGTCTGTCGCTTGGTACGCCGCAGTACATGGCGCCGGAGCAGGCGATGGGCGAGCGCAACGTGGACGCGCGCGCCGACATCTACGCGCTGGGTGCGATGACCTACGAGATGCTGGCCGGTGAGCCGCCGTTCACCGGTGCCACGGCGCAGATGATCGTCGCGCGTGTGATGACTGAGCGCGCGCGAGCACTGCGCGCGGTGCGCGATACCGTTCCCGAGGCCGTCGAGGCTGCGGTGGCAACGGCGCTCGAAAAGCTGCCGGCTGACCGATTTGCGTCGGCGGCGTTGTTCAGTCAGGGGTTGCTCATCCCATCGGCCACGGGTCTCTCAACGGGAGCATCCGTCGCGTCCACGCCCACCCGCTCCGTCGGCCGCCGCGTGGCCCCGATTGCGGCGATCGCCGCTCTCGTGGGCGCGTTGGGCG
>JBBSPE010000065.1:0-22472 GCA_038259155.1 Gemmatimonadales bacterium | reverse complement strand
TGGGCCGCGGCACCCGACGACGTGTTCGCCGTTGGCACGCAGGGCACGGTGATGCACTGGGACGGCGACGACTGGCGCCCCATGCAGACGCCCGAAGCCGTGAACCTGTTCGCCGTGTGGGGACGCTCCTCCACCGAGGTGTACGCCGCGGGCAACAGCGGGGCGTTCTGGAAGTATGACGGCACGTCGTGGCAGTCCATCGGCATCGGGTCGGGCCAGAACCTGCGCGCCGTCACGCGCTCGAGTGTGGCCACCAGCGGCGTGCGTGTGGCGGGCTGGTACAACGCGCTTCTCACCTACGTTCCCGGCATGCGGCCACAGGTGGAGTCGCTGGATGCGTTGTTGCTGGGCGCGTGGCAGGCGCCGGCGATCGGCGGAAGCGGCGACGACCCGGTGTACGTGGTCGGCCTGGGCGGTTCCGTGGGAACCCGCACCAACAGCGGTGGGCTCACGTGGCTGGACGTACCGGCCGTGAACGACCTGTACGGCATCAGTGGCAGCAGCGTGTCGGACATTGTGGCCGTGGGTGACACGGGCGCCATCCTGCGCTACGACGGCACGACTTGGCGTCGCGAGGGCGAGCGTCAGCCGATTGTGTTGCGCAGTGTGTGGACCACGGGCCCGAACGAGCATGTGATCGTGGGTCAGGGCGGGCGCATCCTGCGGTCGTCCGGGACTGGGTGGACGCCGCAGCCGAGTGGGACGCAGCGGTTCCTTCGCGCGGTCTGGGGCGTGGACGCGTCCACTCTGTTCGCCGTGGGCGACACGGGGCTCCTGCTGCGCTACGACGGCGCCGAGTGGCAGACGGAGCAGACCACGGCGACGTCGACGCTGCGGGCGGTCTGGGGCACGTCGGGCGATGACGTGTTCATTGCCGGGGACGGGGGCGTGTTGCTGCGGTGGGATGGCGAACGTGCGACCACGCTTCCGTCCCCCACCACGCGCGACCTGCGCGGCCTCTGGGGCCGTAGTCCCACCGAGGTGTACGCCGTGGGCGACAGTGGCACCGTGCTGCGATACGACGGCGATCGCTGGCGTGTGGTGGATGCAGGCACGATGTCGTATCTGTTTGGCGTGACGGGTATTCCGTCGGCCAGTGGGGCGGTGACCGCGGTGGGTGATCGCGGCACGGTGGTGAAGGGGCGGCCGTAGCGGGCACCGGCAGCCCTGCGGTTACCCCGCCGTCACCAGCCGCACCGCTCGCGCAGGCTGGTGATGTGGGCGACGTGGTGGTCGCCGTGCCACGCGTAGGTCGCGAGCAGCTGATCGAGCGTGAGGACGCCCGATTCTGGATGCACCAGTTCACGGGCACCACGTACGTCGTCCAGAGAGTGCGCGATGGCGGCGAGCCGTCGGTGCAGCGTGTCCACAAACGCGAGTGCGTCTTCGAGCGACGTTTCCGTCGCATCGGCGGTGGTGAGCCACGTGTTTTCGTCATATGGCCGAACCACTGGGCGCTCTTCCGTGAGCCCGAGCTTGAAGCGGATGAGCGCGTTGAGGTGGCTGTCGCAGACGTGGTGCACGACTTGGCGCACCGTCCACCCGCCGTCCCGATAGGGCGTGTCAAGTTGCGCGTCGTTGAGCCCAACCACGCTGGCCCGCAGCCGCTCCGGCAACCGGCCGATCCTGTCGGCAAACGCCGCGCGCTCTGCGGGCGAGACGCGGGTGGGCGGCGTGAACGGCCCGATCGGATATCGCGGATCGGTGGTGGTCATGGACGCGCGGGTACGCGGGCTGGGAGGTACCCGGTCACGTCGGTCGGAATCGCCGATACACGAACAACAGGAGGAGCGCACCGAGAACGCTCGCCAGCAGCCCTGCCCGGCTCTCCGCGCCATACATGCCGAGCAGGCGTCCAAGGGTGGTGCCCACGAAGGCGCCGGCGATGCCGAGCAGCATGGTGATGAACAGGCCGCCCGGATCGCGTCCGGGCATGAGCGCCTTGGCGAGTCCGCCGGCGATCAGGCCAATGAGTGCGGTGGCCACGAGTCTGGTCATGAATCAGCGCTCCGGCAGCAGGAGCGGGCGTCCGCGACGGCGGTTCACCCGGGGGAGGGAGGAGGTGTGGAGGGAGGTGTAGCGGGCAGTCGGCGCCTTCCGAACACGACGCGGCCAGCGCGCCGAACAATATAGAACATGACAAAGACCACGAGCACGAGGGCGCCCACTGGCACCAGGACCGCCAGAAGCGCGAGCAGCAGCGCCCCGACCCATTCAACGGTGGAGACGGCCGGATTGGCCAGCCCTCCGGTGAGCACGCCGGACTTGACGCGCGTGAGCACGCTGGCACCCTGCGTAAGGCCGGCTACACCGCCGCCGCCCACAATCACGATGGCCCACTTGAGCAATGGCGGCATGTCCACCAGCACCGACGCGGTGGCCACCATGCCCGCCAGCAGCGCCGCCGGCGTGGCCACCACATCGAGTGCCTGATCCACCCACGGCACGTAGTACGCGCCGATTTCAAGCACCATTGCGGTTCCCAGGCCAATCAGCGCGGCAGGCGACGCGACCCAGGTCCAGCCATCTGCCAGCGGGATGGTCCCGCTCGCGCCAGCCAGCCCCAGCACAAACAACGGCAGGAATACCCGCATACCAGCGGCAGCAGCCAGCCCGAGTCCGACCGCAACGGCCAGCAGCGTGTCCGTGTTCACATTACACCATTTTGCAGTTCGGGGCGCGGAGTTTCGCGTCGTGTTTCGCGTCGTGTTTCGCGTCGTGTTTCGCGTCTTTTTTCACGTGGTGTTTCACGTGGTAGGCCGTAGCCGACCAGAAACAGGGACATCGTTGCGAGTGCGCGATGCTCATCGCCGCGCCGCGAGCGCCAGACCGGCCAGTGAAAGCACCAGGCCCCATGCGAAGATCATGGTCAGCACGGCGAACAGCCGGATTCCGACGCCCGTGTTTCGCCAGCGCGAGACCAGTCGAAGCGCCGGCACCAGCGGCAACGGGAGCAGCACCGTGACGACGATCGCCAGCGGCCACGCCGACTCGCCAATTGCGCGCAGTACCGTGCTTCCGGTGGTGTTGACGAAGAAGCGATCGGCGATGCCGAGCATGAGCCCGCCCGGCAGGCCCATGCCCGGGATAATCCCCACCAGCATGAGCATGCCAGTAATGAAGAGGCCGCGCCGCGTGGGCGAGGCGGGCGTGGTGGAAACGTGGTCTGGCAGTCCGGGAGCCTGAGTCATACGCCGCATTGGGAGTCACCGTGGGCCGACGCATCTCGCCGACCGGGCTATTCGTACTCCTGAACGTTAGCGCGAGGGGGCTGGTCGCCGCGACCGCCCGGGGACAAAACGCTTGAGTGACGGGGCGCCGCGCGCTACGTTCGCGCACAGGTCGCTGCCTCTTGGATCCCCTCCCCCGATACCTCTGATGCTTCCAGCCGTTCGCCACTTTGAGACCAGAGCGTTTCCGTGAGTGGTCCGACCGACAGCTCGACGGGCGCCACGGTGGCCGCCCCGCGCCTGAAGCTCTCAATCCTGATGTTCCTGCAGTATTTCGTGTGGGGTGCGTGGGCCGTCACCATGGGCACGTGGCTGGGTGCGTCGCTCCAGTTCGACGGAGGACAGGTGGGGCTCGCATATGGCGCGAATGCGGTGGCGGCCATCGTGTCGCCGTTTTTCGTGGGCATGATCGCCGACCGGTTCTTTGCCACGCAGCGGGTACTGGCCGTGTTGCACCTCGCGGGCGGCGTGCTGCTGTTTCTGGCGTCCACGCAGCAGTCGTTCGGCGCGTTCTACGCTCTGCTGCTCGCCTACGCGCTGTGCTTCATGCCCACGTTGGCGCTGAGCAATTCCATCTCGTTCGATCACCTGCCCGACGCCGCCCGCGACTTTCCGCGTGTTCGCGTGCTCGGCACGGTGGGCTGGATTGTCGCAGGGCTGTTGATCGGGTGGCTGGGCGTAGAGGCGACCGCACTGCCCATGCAGATCGCTGCCGGCGCGTCGCTCGTGCTGGGCGCGTTCTGCTTCTTCCTCCCGCACACGCCGCCGCACAACGCCGGCAAGGCCGTGACGGCGCGCGACGTGCTGGGGTTGGACGCGCTCGCACTGCTGGGTGACCCATCGTTTCGCATGTTTGTGATTGGCTCATTCCTGCTCTGCATTCCGCTGCAGTTCTACTATGTGTTCACCAACCCGTTCCTGAACGAGTTGGGCGTGGCAGCACCCGCCGCCATGCAGACGCTTGGACAGATGTCGGAGTTCGGGTTCCTGTTGCTGTTGCCGTGGTTTCTCAAGCGGTTTGGTGTGAAGCGCATTCTGCTCATTGGCATGGCCGCGTGGTCGCTGCGCTACCTCGCCTTCGCCTACGGCAACGCGGGTTCGGGCCTGGGACTTCTGTACGTGGGCATCCTGCTGCACGGTGTCTGCTACGACTTTTTCTTTGTGACGGGGCAGATCTACGTGGACCAGCGGGCACCGCTTGCCATTCGGGCGTCCGCACAGGGCTTTCTCGCGCTCATCACGTTGGGCCTCGGCAACCTGATCGGCTCGTACGCTGCCGGCCAGATTGTCGAAGCGAACACGGTAGGCGGTGGCCATGACTGGACGCGTGTCTGGCAGATCCCATCGGCCATGGCGGCGGTCGTGCTGGTGCTCTTCCTTGTGTTGTTCCGCGCCAAGCCGGTGCACGTTGCGCCGGCGACATCCTGAGCGGGCAGGGGACCGGCCACGTGCTCGTGGAGGCATGCGTGCTCAGCGTGCCCCAGGCACAAGCCGCGGTTGCTGCGGGTGCGGACCGGGTGGAGTTGTGCGGGCCGGGCGACGGCGGCACCACGCCGAGTATGGCGCTCGTGCAGGCGTGCATCGCGGCGGTGCGGGTGCCGGTACACGTGATGATCCGTCCACACAACGACGCCTTCACAATGGACGCCCACTGGCTCGATGTCATGCAGCGTGACATCACGCTCGCGTTGCGGGCGGGTGCGCACGGCGTGGTGTGCGGCGTACTGACACCCGAGGGAGATGTACACGTGGGCGCCATGCGTCGCATGGTGTACGCGGCACAGGGTGCGCCCGTCGTGTTTCACCGGGCGTTCGATCAGACACGCAACGCGGAGGACGCGCTCGACGTGCTGTGCACGCTCGGCGTGCGTGCCGTGCTCACGTCCGGGCAGGCGGCCACTGCCCTCGACGGCGCGGCACAGCTGGCGGCGCTGCAGACACGAGCGGGTGATGCGCTCACGGTGATGGCGGGCGGGCGGGTGCGGGCGCGCGACGTGCCCTCGCTGCTGTCCGCCGCGCCACTCCGAGCGGTCCATGCCCGAGGGACGGACGCGTCGGTGATTGCCGAACTGGTTGATGCTGTGCGGAGGCATGCGACATCATGATGGAGAGCTATCTCCTGGCCCGCAGTTGCGGCATCGCGGCGCGTCGGCTCTCGGCGTTGCTGCTGCTGGCGCCGGCAGCGCTCGGCGCGCAGTCTGCTGCACCTGTGCAAGCCGCTGCGCGCGCGAACGACGGAGACTACGCGATCATCCCGCGCCCGCTGGTGCTCGAACCGCGCAGCGGGACATTCACGATCACCGCCGGCACACCAATCGTGGTGAGCCGCGCGGACTCGGCCGTCGCGCACACGGAAGCGCGGAAGCTATCACGGCTACTGGAGCCTGCCATGGGCTTCGCGCTGCGCGTGCAGGTTGGCGAAGCGGCGCCGTCCACACCACACATCCTGTTTGAACGCCAGGGCGCCGCCGACACGCTCGGCCTCGAGGGCTATGTGCTCGATGCGTCGCCGGCGCAGGTGCGCATTCGCGCCCTGGCGTCCGCCGGATTCTTCTACGGTGTGCAGTCGCTGCGCCAGCTGCTGCCGCCCGCGATCTATCGGGAGGCGGCCGTCGCGCAGGTCGCGTGGCGCGTGCGGGCAGTGCACATCGAGGACGCCCCGCGCTTCAGCTGGCGCGGCGCACACCTGGATGTGAGCCGACACTTCATGCCGGCGGACTTCGTGAAGCGCTTCATCGACCTGCTCGCCGTGCACAAGATGAACTCGTTTCACTGGCACCTCACCGACGATCAGGGTTGGCGCTTTCCGGTGGCCAAGTATCCGCGGCTCACCGAAGTGGGCGGTTGTCGCGCACAGTCCATGATCGGTGCGTACGTGACCACGCCCGCCAACCAGACGTTCGACGGTATGCGCCACTGTGGCGCGTACACCGCCGATGACATCCGAGAGGTCGTGGCCTACGCCGCCGAGCGACACATCACCGTAGTGCCCGAAATCGAAATGCCGGGACACGCCCAAGCGGCGGTGTCCGCGTACCCCGCGCTCGGAGCGCTGCCGGACACGCAGGTTGCACCGCGCCAGATCTGGGGCGTGAGCGACGTGATCCTGAACCCCGAGGCGTCCACGATCCAGTTCATGCAGGACGTGCTCGACGAGGTGATGTCGTTGTTTCCCGGTCCGTTCGTGCACATTGGCGGCGACGAGGCGCACAAGGCCCAATGGGAGGCCAGTGCGCGCGTGCAGTCCCGCATGCGCGAACTCGGCGTGAAGGACACGCAGGAACTGCAGAGCTGGTTCATTCGCCAGATGGACGAATACCTCACATCACACGGACGACGGCTGGTGGGCTGGGATGAGATTCTGGACGGCGGACTGGCGCCGAACGCCACCGTGATGTCGTGGCGCGGCACGGCCGGCGGCATTGCCGCCGCGCAGGCCGGCCACGACGTGGTGATGGCGCCCACGTCGCACACCTACTTCGACTACTACCAGTCGCGCAACACGGCGGCTGAGCCGCGGGCGTTTGGCGGCTTTTTGCCCCTGGACACGGTGTATATGTTCGAACCCGTGCCAACCGAACTCACCGCGGCCGAGGCGACACATGTGCTGGGCGCGCAGGCGCAGCACTGGACGGAGTACATGATCACACCACGCCACGTGGAGTACATGGCGTTTCCGCGACTGTCCGCGATGTCCGAGGTGGTGTGGACGTCGCGCGCCCGCAAGGACCTCGCGGATTTTCACGCGAGACTGCGCACGCACGTGGAGCGGCTCGCGGCGCTCGGGGTGAACGCGCGGCCGCTCGACGACATCGCGCGCTGAGGCTGCTCCATGAAACCGCACGCGGAATCCAACAGACCAAGCACCGACGGCGCGGATCGTGTCGCGCTTGCGGGCGCCGCGGCCGGCGACACGGGGGCGTTCGACGGCCTGGTCGTGGCCCACGCTGCCACCCTGCACCGCTTCGCGCATTCGCTGGGAGTGCGTGACAGCGACCTTGACGACGTGCTGCAGGATGCGCTGGTGTCCGCGTGGCGCGCCGCGGGAAGCTATCGCGGCGAGGGCACGGTGCGCTCGTGGCTGGTGACCATTGTGCACAACGCGGTGCGGCAGTGGCAGCGACAGTCGATGGTGGCCGCGACACGGCGCGCCGATCTCGATGAGGCACACGCTCTGGAGTCGCTGGAATCCGTGGCCGACCGCGCGGGTTGGGGTCGGACGGATGGAGGCCAAGCCGCAGATGCGCACGAGGTGGTGTCGCTTGCCCTGCAACGTCTGTCCCCTGAGGATCGGGAGATTCTCGTGCTGCGCGAACTCGAGGAGCTCACCGGCGAGGAGGTGGCGCAAGTGCTCGCGCTGTCACTCCCCGCGGTGAAGAGTCGGTTGCATCGCGCGCGACTGCGCTTGGCAGCAGCCGTGCGAACTCTCGAGCGCGACACTCCATCACTTTCTTCCGGAGTGCCGCATGCCGGACCTTGATCGCGTCGTGGGTGGCCTCCGCTGCCGAGATGTGCTGGGCGACCTGTCGGAGTTTCTGGACGGGTTGCTGGGGCCAGAGCGACTGGAGATGGTGCAGGCCCACCTCGCCGGATGCTCCACGTGCGCGCAGTTCGGCGCGGACATCGCCGGCGTGCTGACCGCCCTGCGTTCTGGCGCGCCGTCGCGCCCAACGCTCCCGGACCACGCGTTGGAGCGACTGCGCGCGCGGGTGGCGAGCGCCATTGCCCGTCCATCGGGGTGAATCCTTTGGGCCGTTTGGCGCATCTGCACAGGTGAAGGATCACTCTTCACTCATTCCGGAGCCACTCATGGCCAGCTTCTTTGCACGCAACGAACACCCGGCGGAGCGCACGGTGCGCGTCGCCCTCGGACTCGGCCTGCTCTCCCTGACGTTTCTGGGCCCCCAGACGGCGTGGGGCTACCTTGGGATCATCCCTCTCCTCACAGGCATCGCCGGCACGTGCCCGATCTACTCGCTGTTGGGCATCAACACCTGCCCGGTGGCCAAGCGCTGACGCTATCGGTCCGGCGCGCCGGACGCGTGCCGAACGCGTGCGGTCAGGGCGTCCACTCCCCGCGCGCCACTGCCGGCACGAACGTATCAAGGCCACGCACAGGGAACGACAGCGTCTTCCCCTGCTCGGCACTCTGGTACGCCGCCATGAGCAGGCGCACGACATCCAGGCCGTCGTGCCAGGAGAGCTTCACCTTCTCCTTGCCCAGGAACGCTCGCACAAAGTGGCGGTCCTCGGCCTCGTAGCCGTACGCCACCGCTTCATCTGATACCACCGGCATCTGGCCCACTTCCGCGTTCTGCTTTTCCACCAGGTCTTCGCCCGCGCGACCACGCACTTCGCGTGAGAAGAAGAGATCGAGCCCTGATTCGAGCGTGTTCCAGCGCATGGAGTATTCGGGGCCGAGCAACTCGGCCGAGAGGCGCAGACCTGGTCCGACGAAGCTCCAGCTCGTGGTGGCTTCACCAATCGCGATCTGACCGTCGGGTCCCTCGAACTCCAGCGTGACACTCGCGAAGTCTTCGGACGGCGTCTTCCGATAGTCGATGCCGGCGGCTTTCTTGAGCATTTTCGCATACGCCGGGCGGCTCCACTTGAGCGACGCAATGTGGCCGGTGATGCGTTTGGGCACGAGGGTGGTGAGCGGCGCGCCGGGCGCTGTGAGCAAGTGCCGCACCACGAGCACCGAATGGCACATCATGTCGTTGAGCACACCTCCGCCCTGCTTGGACCCGTGCCAGAACCACGGCATGTGCGGCCCGCTGTGTTCTTCGGCAGCGCGCGCCAGATACGGCCGCCCGGTGGTGGCGGCCCCGCGCTTCCAGATGAGGTCGTGACCGCGTACCACCTGCGGCGCAAACAGCTGATTTTCCAGGTAGCCGTGCATCACGTCCACCGACTCAACCAGCTTGACCAGCTGCTTGGCTTCGGCGACGGTGCGACCCAACGGCTTCTCGCAGGCGATGCCCTTGAGCGTGCCTTTGCCGCTCTTGATGGCGGCGACGATCTCCTCAACGTTTTCAATGCGGGCCTGGTTTGGCCCGTTGATCCAGATCGCGTCAATGGCCGGATCGGCCACCATGTCGGTGATGCTTTTGTACGCGCGGCAGGCGCCCACATCGAGCTCGCGCGCGAACCGTGCCGCCGACGCGGCGTTGCGCGCGTTGGGGCTCCACACTCCCAGCACGTCGGCGTAGCGCACCCCGCGAAACGCCTGCATGTGGAAGCGCGTGTTGAAGCCGGACCCGATAAAGCCAATGCCCAGACGGGGTGACGCGCTCATGCGGACAGTCCGATATGTGTGAGTACTTCCGTGGGGCAGCCGGACCAGCTCGCATTGGGCACGTTGCCGCGGTAGTCCAGGTCCTTGATACCGATCTGGCTGCTGAAGAATCCAGTGGCCGTGAGATCGCGGAACGAGTTGAAGAAGCGAACGCCATCCTGATGCTCTGGCGCGGCCTTCTTTGGCCATGCGATGTCCTCTACGAGTGCGGTCTGCTGCTCGGCCGAGGCGTCGGGGAACGCCTTGCCGAAGCGGCGGCGCGATTCGGCGTTGAGCCAGCCAAGTCCGTTGCGCATGCGCGCCTGATTGCCCCGGTACTCCACCATGATGAAATCCATGAACTCGGGCACGGCCGCATCGGTGGCACTACCGGAGCGTTCGTCCCGCGGGATCACGATGTCAGCGAGCACGGTGACCGTGCGCCACTCCAGCAGATTGAAGAACGTGGGCGTGAAGCCCGGCGTGGGTTCGCCGCCCGTACGTGTGGCAGCGGCCTGCTCGGACGCGGTTTCCACGTCGCCGCACGCCAACGACCATGTGGCGAGCGGCAATGTGGCCATCAGCTTCATCATGTCTCGCCGTTCCATCAGATTGCCCTCGCCTTGCGCTGGTTCATGATGTACTCGCTCGTGCGCATGGCGAGCGCCATGATCGTCCACGTGGGATTCTTGTCGGCCTGGCTGACGAACGGGCCACCGTCGGCCACAAAGAGATTCCTGCAGTCCCACGCCTGACAGTTTGCATTCAGCGCTGACGTGCTGGCGTTGCTTCCCATGCGCACGGTGCCGAGTTCGTGAATGATCTGTCCGCCGGCCGCGATGCCGTAGCCCTGCTCCTTGGTGGGCATGGACGAGAACACTTCGCCGCCCATGTCGGCGATGAGCGCACGGAACGTTTCCTGCATGTGCTTGACCTGGTGGTATTCGTAGTCGCTCCACTTGAAGTTGAAGCGGAGCACCGGAATACCAAACTGATCGGTGACCGTGGGGTCGAGCTCACAGTAGGAGTCGGCGTTGGGCACCATTTCGCCGCGGCCGGAGAAGCCGATCGTCGTGCCCCAGTAGCGCCGATAGCTGTCCTTGAGCGCCGCACCGTAGCCGCCGCCATCGGGATAGGACTGGATGCCGCCCATGAAGCCGTAGCTGGGCATACCGCGTCCGCCCCACACCTCGATGTGATAGCCGCGCGGGAAGTCGAGCTTGGCGTTGTCGAGCCACCACGGCATGTACACATGACCGCCGCCTACACCATCGCAGTTGTGCGCCGGAGCCGACGATAGCGAGGGGACAAAACCGGCGACGTCACTGCCGGTGGTGTCCGTGAGATACTTGCCCACGATACCGCTCGCGTTCGCAATGCCCTGCGGATGGTGCGTGGACGTGGAGTTGAGCAGGATGCGCGAGCTTTCGCAACTGGAGGCGGCCAACACCACCACGTCCGCGAGCACATGCTCGTCCATGCCCGTGGTCTTGTTGATGTAGTGCACGCCCGTGGCCAACCCGTCGTCGCCCACCGAGACCGCGCGCGCCATGGCGTTGGTCACGATGTCGAGCTTGCCCGTTTTCTGCGCTGGAAACAGCAGCACGTTGGGCGCGGAGAAGTTGGAGTTGGTCATGCAGCCGCGGTTACACTGTCCGCAGTAGTGACAGGGCGCCCGTCCGTTCAACGGCTGCGTGATGACGGACAGACGCGCCGGAATGCACGTGACATTCTGTCGCTTGGACGCTTCCATGACCAGGCGTTCGTAGCAGCGCGGTTCGGGGGCGGGTTGGAAGATGCCGTCGGGATGGTTGTGCAGCCCTTCCTTGCTCCCGAAAATGCCGATGAGCTTGTCAACTTCGTCGTACCACGGCGCGATCTCTTCGTAGCTGATGGGCCAGTCATCCCCGAGTCCGTCCAAGGACTTGCGCTTGAAGTCGTCGGGTCCAAAACGCAGCGAGATGCGGCCCCAATGATTGGTGCGTCCGCCGAGCATGCGCGCGCGCCACCAGCTGAAGCGCGATCCTTCGGCCACCGTGTACGGTTCGCCGTCCACATTCCAGCCGCCCAAGCAGGCGTCCCACTCACCGAAAGGCCGCGCGTCGGTGGAACCTCCGCGGCGCGGCGACTCGTACGGCATGGTGAGCATCGCCGAATCCTTGGTGTTGTCCCACCACGGGCCGGCTTCAAGCACCACCACGTTGGCGCCGGCTTTGGTAAGCATGTACGCGGCGGTGGCGCCGCCGGCACCGGAGCCGACTATGGCGACGTCATACTTGGGGCGGGACGGAGCAGGCTGCATGCAGTGGTGTCCTGGTCGCCGGCGTATGCGAGCCGGTGGACGTGAAAGGTGGGCGGCGCGACGCGTGGTCAGTCCAAGGTGCGCCCGGGACCGTGTTTTGCAAGGCGTGGACTCAGGGCATGCGCTGGAGCGCGGCGGCGCTGGCCTGCACACTCGCGAGTGGGGCCTTGGGCTCGTCGTGCTCAATAAACGCGTGCTTGAGACCGGAGGTCGCGGATTGCGCGAAGAGGGCCGGAAAATCGATGGTGCCCGCGCCCACGTCGAGCATCGCGCGCTGCGGCATGGGGCCGGCATCTTTGAGGTGCCACATGGGGAAGCGGCCCGGATGACGCGCGAACATGGCCTGCGGATCCAGTCCGGCCTTCACCGCCCAGTACAAGTCGAGTTCGAGGTCCACGAGTGTGGGATCGAGTCGCTCGAGGAACACGTCATACGGCACGCGACCCTCGACGGGCGTGAACTCGAAATCGTGGTTGTGGTAGGCCATGCGCAGTCCGCGCGGAGCGGCCAACCGTCCGGCTTCGTTCAGCTGGTCGGCCAATCGACGCCACCCGTCGAGTGAGCCACGCACGTCGTTCCCCACCCACGGCACCACCAACCACGTGTGGCCGAGCGCCTCGGCGGCATCGAACACGGGAGCCCAGTCCTTGGGAATGGGTACGTGAGCCGCGGGTGAGGTGAGCCCGTGCGCCGTGAGGAGCGCACGCAGGTCGGTGGGTGAGCGGTCGAAATAGCCCGCGAACTCCACCTCGCGCACGCCGGCGGCCGAGATGGCGGCAAACGTACCGGGCACATCGCGCTGCATGAGCGAACGCACCGTGTAGAGTTGCAGCCCAACGAGCGGGCGGGTTCGCGAGAGCCCCGGTGTAAAATCGTGCCCGGGCTCACGCGCGGCGTCCCGCGCGTTGTCAGGTGCGCCGCCGCGCAACCTCATGCGCTCCATGGCCTGCACCACACGCGGCATCGTGAGCGACCCCACCGCCAGCGCCGACAGCGCGCGCAAGGCGGCGCGACGCGAAGGACCAGCTGACGCATCACTCGTGGGCCCGGTTGGCGTTTCATGCTTCGACATGCGGTGCTCCCTCGGCCGCGAGCGCGGCCAGCTCAGGTCCGGTGAGCCGATGCACCGTCCACTCCGACATGCCGCGCGCACCCAGCTTTTCGTAGAATCCGATGGCGTCCATGTTCCAGTCCAGTACCGACCACTCGAACCGTGCGCACCCACGAGAGTGTGCGATGGCTGCCAGTCGCGCGAGCAGAGCGCGACCAACGCCGTGGCCCCGGAATCGCGGCTCCACGTACAGGTCTTCCAGGTAAAGGCCGGGTTGCGCGAGCCACGTGCTGTAGTTGTGAAAGAAGAGCGCGAATCCAGCGGGCTCGTGGCCGAGCGAGGCGATGATCACCTCGGCAGAGGGCCGTTCGCCGAACAGCGTGGCTGTCAGCTGCACCTCCGTCGCCACGCACTCGCTGGCGAGCTTCTCATATTCCGCCAGTTCCCGAATGAAGCGAAGTATGAGCGGGACGTCGGCGACCGTGGCGAATCGAAGCGTCGGGGGGCCTGCGGAATCGGTCATGCGGTAAACCTGCGGCGGCCTTCGCCACGGCGCCAGCGTCCGACGCATCTAAGCGCCGGACGCTCTCCCGTATCATTACGGAGCCTGCCTGTCCGTAGCCTTGCGGGGGATGGGCCCCCGTATCACTCGCACGTGGTTCAGCCGTGCCGCGCTATCGATCTTTAGACGCATGGCAATCGCGCCCCTCCACTCGTCGTTTCCCGTGCTCCGCGCCGTCATTCGCGGCGTCGTTCGCGGCGTCGCTCGCGGCGTCGTTCGCGGCGTCGTTCGCGGCGTCGCTGCACAACGGTGGGCCATGCTCGCGACGTCGTGCGCGTTGGGCGCGATCGCGCCACGTCAAGTGGCGCAGGCACAGGACACCGCCAACCGCGTAGGAGGTCGGGTGGTGGACGCCGCGTCCGGATCGCCCTTGGGCGACGCCGCGTTGCTGCTGGTGATCGGCACCGATTCGGTGCGCGGCGTCAGCGGGCCGAATGGGACCTTCCGGCTGCTGCTGCCCGGAGCTGGCCTGCAAGCGGGCGGCGCCGAGTCGGCATCGCTCACCGTGCGTCGGCTGGGATTCGTGCCCGAACGGCGTGCGATCACGCGCGCTCAACGCGAGACTCTCGTAGTCGCGCTCACACCCCTCGCGCTGCAACTCGACGCCACCGTCGTGACGGCCGCGCGTCGAGAGCAGCAGCTCAAGGACGCCGTGGTGCCCATCGAACTCATATCGCGCGAGGAGATCGCGCGCTCCGGCGCCAGCGATGTCGCCAGCGTGCTTATCGAGCAGGTGGGGGTACAGCTGGAGGGCGGCCTTCCGGCGGGCGCCGGCGTGCAACTCCAGGGACTCGGCACCAATCGCGTGCTCATTCTCGTGGACGGGCAGCCGCTCGTGGGTCGCATCAATGGCAATCTCGATCTGTCGCGGTTGCCGGCGGCCAACCTCGAACGCATCGAAGTGATCAAGGGGCCGCAGTCCACGCTGTACGGCTCGGATGCCATGGGCGGTGTGATCAATCTCGTGACGCAGCGTCCGCGAGCCGGCGCGACCGATGCCTCGCTGCAACTCACCGGCGGCAGTCGCTCGCGGATGGACGCGCATGGCAACGTGCGTGGTGGTACCGCTCGCGTGCTGGGCGGCGTGGACGTGGGTGTGCGGTCGCTGGAACTGGCGCCCGGCATCAGCGGCGCCTTGGGCAGCCTGGCGGAACGGGTGGAGGTCACCCCACAGCTCCGCGTGAATCTGACGGATGCCTGGCGGCTGGACGCAGGCGGTCTGTACATCACCGAATCGCAGCGCTACCGCGTCGGGCAACTCTTCCGCTTTGCAGATCGTGACCAGCAGACCGCGCGGATGGGTGCCACGTGGCAGCGAGGCGCGCAGAAGGCCAGCGCGCTGGTGTACCAGAGCCGCTTCGATCATCTGGCACGCAGCAGCACGCTCGATCAGCCGCAGAGCGCTGACGGCGAGCGCGACCGGCAGGTGTTGCGCGAACTCGAGCTCACGTACAGCGGACCCGTTCGTGGCGCGTTGCTCGACGCGGGCCTGGAGTTGCGGCGCGAGGAAATTGTGGCCGACCGTATTGACGGGACGCGACGGGCGTTCAACGCGGCCGAGCCGTTCGCGCAGGTCACCGTTGGCGGCGAGCGGCTGGCCGTGACGCCGGGTGCGCGCTTCACGTGGAATGAGCGCTGGGGCAGTTATGCCACGCCGCGTATTGCTGCGATGTGGCGACCGACCGCATCATTGCGCGTGCGCGCCACGGTGGGCCGCGGCTTCCGCGCACCCGACTTCAAGGAGCTGTACCTGGCGTTTGCGAACGCGCAGGTCGGCTATGCGGTGGAGGGCAACACCGAGCTCCGCCCGGAGACATCCACCAGCGCGCAGCTGAACGTGGAGTATGCCGGCGACCGTGCCTACGTTCGCGCCAGCACCTACGAAAACCAGCTGCGCGATTTCATCGAGTTCGTGCAGGGGGCAGCGCCCGGCACGTTCACGTATGGCAACGTTGCCCGAGCCCGCACCCGCGGTGCGGAAACCGAGCTCGGTCTCACGGCCGGTCGGTTCCGTTTTGAAGCCGGAGGCGCGTATCTGGACGCGCGCGACCTGCGCACTGAACTCGTGTTGCTGGGCCGTCCTCGGCTATCCGGGCGTTTCTCAGCGACTGCGGGTCGACTGTTGGGCGCTCGCGTGTCGGCCACGCTGCTCTACACGGGCGCCACGCCCGCGCAACGCGACGAGCTTTCGGGCGCCATAACCAGCACTCAGGCGGAGTTCACACGCCTCGATGTCCGACTGGCCCGCCGTGTCGGTCGGGACCTGGAGCTCTCCATGGGCGTAGACAACGCGTTCGATCGACAGTTGGGCCCGTCGTGGCCCGGGTTTACCGGTCGGCAGTGGTACGGCGGGCTCACCTGGACGCCGCTCGGCGGAACCAATACGCGAGACTGACGCCACACGACGCCGAACGACGATCCGGCGACTACCGAGAGGCACTCGTGTCGGCGGCGCTTCGCAACCGCTCGCTGATGCGTGTCATGCGCTTGCGGTTCACGCCGAGGTCGCTCTTTCCAAGTCTGGAAGCAGATCGAAAGCGGAACACGCGCGCGTTGTTGTCCACCAGAACGTCCACGTCGTCCGTGAACCGGAAGATCAGGCTCTTCGACTCCGCCTTGATCCAGCCATCCTCTTCGCTCACGATCTCCGTGCGCGATTCCGCCAGCACAGCGGCGCGCGCGCGTACAAGCGCCTGCGCCGGCGTATCGCTGAACGGGACCGTGGGCATGCGCTGGCTCTCGCGCGTGGCCTCGGTGGACACGCAGTTCGGGCTGTCCGGGCAGGGAGCGAGCGTGCGTTGTGGTGGCATGGAGAGCGTTCCGGCGAGGGTCAGGACGACTGCGGTGAGGCGCCAGGCGAGCATGGGCGATCCGTAGGTAG
Source organism: Gemmatimonadales bacterium (assembly GCA_038259155.1). Taxonomy (GTDB): domain Bacteria; phylum Gemmatimonadota; class Gemmatimonadetes; order Gemmatimonadales; family Gemmatimonadaceae; genus JAABRT01. Next base: position 6,169 of record JBBSPE010000065.1, on the reverse strand, counting down.
GGGGACAATCGCACGCTGCGTCACCGACAATCCGAAGTCAACTCACGGCGCCTCGGGCCGCTGCAGCCACGCGATGAGCGAGCGAATCGTGGTCGCATCGAGCGGACCGCCCTGACCGCGCGCGAAGGCCACCATCGCCGTACCGGGTACACCGTGGGCGACGATATAGAAGGCAGAATCGGGGTTTGCTGCAAGCCCTTCGGACAGCGGCCGGATCGCCTTGGCGATCGGCGTTCCTTCCCCGTTCGGGCCGTGGCACGCCGCGCATCGAGTCGAGAACAGCGCCTGCATCTCGTCCGCGCGCTCGAGCGACGCCACCGGCGGCGGGACGGTCCCACGTTCCGGCGCCGACGCACGTGCCGACGCACGCGCCGGCTCACGCTCCGGCGCACGCTCCGGCGCACGCTCCGGCTCACGCTCCGGCTCACGCTCCGGCTCACGCTCTTTCGCACGTTCGACGCGTCGCGCCGGCGCCCGCTCACCCTTGAACCAACCAGGAACACTCGGCGCACCATCCTCCTGTGAGCGCACGTACGCCACCAATCGCACGATCTCCTGCGACGTGAACGGTCCGCCGAGATCGAGCGCGTACGCCGTCATGGCCGTACCCGGCACTCCGCCCGACACCAGCCACTCCAACTGCTGGTCCGACACCGACGCAAGAAACTCCTTCGCGCCGAGCGTCGGAAATCCACGGCCACCGCGCGCGTCCTCTCCGTGACACACCGCACAGTGCTGCGCGAACAGGTCGCCCCCGAGCGCCACGTTCTCCGCCCGCATCTGCTCCCGTGCCTGCGCACGACGTGCGGGCTCGCCCCGTTTGTACAGCGGGAACGCGATGACGAGCAGCAGCATGCACACCAAACCGACGCTGTAGTACGCGTCCAGCGCACGCGCCTGTTGCGGGGAGTCGAGTGGTGGCGGACGACGTTGCATCAGACCCTACGCCTCGGCATCCGGCGCACAGCCACCGGGTCCCACTGGCGTGTCGAACTCGCGGGATCCCAATGGCGCGCCCTCTTCGAGCACGGCGGTGTTCACAATCACGCGACCGTCAATGATCTGCAGCGGATGACGATCCATGCCACGTGGTGCCGGGCCGCTCACCCATTCGCCGGCCAGATTGTACACCGATCCGTGACACGGACACTCGAAACGTCCGGACGCCGCGCAAAATGGAACGGCGCAGCCGAGATGCGGACACTTCTGCGAGAGCGCGAACAACTCCGACTTCGCGCGCGTGACGAAGAAGCGGCCGGTGCGCACGAACGTGGCGGAGGCTTCCGGATAGGCCTCCGGCGAGAGCAACGGCAGGGCACCGCCCCCCGCCACATCGGCGAGGGGCTTGAGCGCCTCGAAACTGGTCCAGCCGCCGGCGGCCACGAGCAATCCACCGCCCACCTTCCAGCCCGCCTCCAGCAGGGCACGTCGTGTCAGATCCATACGCCCGGACTCCTCACGGTTCGAAGTAAAGATGTTCCCACGGCAACACGAAGGCCCACCCGGGCCCGCGAAAGAGCGCGCCAATCACGGTGAGCACGACCAACGCGCCCAGCAACACCCCGAACACGATCAGCGCCACCCGTCGATCGCCCGCGCGTCGCGACGGATTGCGGTCCACGTACGGAAGCGCCAACAGCGCACCAATGAGCGCCCCTGGTACCAGCACGCCGGCCACCAGCGGGTCGAAATGCGCCAGCAGCTCCTGCAGTCCCACGAAGTACCACGGCGCCTTGCTCGGCTCCGGCGTGACATTCGGGTTGGCCAGTTCGCGCAACGGTGCCTCGAACGCGATGCCGAGAGCGAGCACGAGCGCGCACACGGCCAGTGCGACCACCTGGTGCCGCACGATGAGGTGCGGCCATGAGAACACCTCGTCACTCACGTCACGCGCGTGATCCGCGTCAGTGGTCGCCGGGACCACGCCCAGCACTCGGCGACCGTCGGGCAGGATCTGCGTCTCCGCCGGCACCATGGTGAGCGCGTCGTCGGCGCGCGCGGTCACGTCATGCGCCATTGGACCGTCGCCCGCGAGCAGTCCGTCCTTGCGCAGTCGCCAGAGGTGCACGGCCATGAGCACGAAGAACGCGATGGTCAACACGGCCACGTGAATGACATAGAAGCGCAGCAGCGCCGCCTGCCCGATGGTCTGGCCGCCAAGCAGGAAGTTCCGCATCCACGGTCCCACGCCGGGCGCGTACTGCACGAGATCCGACCCCACCGTCACGGCCCAGTACGCGAGCTGATCCCACGGCAGCAGATAGCCGGTGAACGAGAAGGCGAGCGTGATCACGAGCAGCAGCACCCCCACCACCCAGTTGAACTGGCGCGGCGCCTTGTAGCCACCATGCACGAACACGCGCACGAGGTGCAACACGACCGCCAGCACCATGAGATGCGCGCCCCATCGATGCACGTTCCGGATGAGCTGACCAAAACCTACCTGCGAGCGCAGTGTCTGCATGTCACCGTACGCCATGGTCACGGCGGGCGTGTAGAAGAACATGAGGTACACGCCGGTGATCGCGAGGATCGTGAACAGCACACTCGCCACAAAGCCCAGTCTATACGTGGAGCGCAGGCGCAGGAGCGCGCGCGGCACACGGACCGGATACACGTGCAGGAACACGTTGCCGAACGCGTGCTGGGCCCGTCCGCGCGGCGTGTCCGCTGCCGGGGCGCGTACGATTGACCGATACACCGCCGACTCCGTGATGCGGCGACGCCACGTCTGCGACGCCGACTGCGGCGGTCGCCCGTCCAGCTCAGGCATGTGGCACCTCCGGCGACCGCGAAAACGGCAGCCCGGATTGGGACATCGCGGGCGCAAGCGCAAACTCCAGCGCGTGCGTCGGGCATCGCGCCACGCACAGGCCGCAGCGGATGCACGTATCGTCGTCAAACACGAGTGCGAGGCCGCCAGGCGGCGCTGGCAGCAGCGCGAGTGAGGTCTGCGGGCACACGTCAACGCACAGCGCACAGACGATACAGCGATCCACCGCGAACTGCATGTGTTCATCACAGCGCAGGCAGCGGGCGGCTTCGCGACGCGCCGTTGGCACATCCCACGCCTGCTCCACCTCGGCGCGCGCGTCGCGGCGCGTGGTGTCGAGCACCGGCAGCGCCGTGCGGGGCAGCACGTCGTAGCCGCTCCAGAAGCGCGTGTCGTGCTCCAGCGGTGGCGAGCCCGGCACCGACGGCATGTTTGCGGCCATCGCTGCGGTCTCCGTTGCCGCCGTGCCCACTTCAACGGGATGTGCCCGCTGCATCCAGCGCCGCATCGATGCGGCGGCGCGTTGTCCCGCCGCCACGGCATCAATGAGATCACGCGGACCCGTGGCCACGTCGCCAGCAGCCCACACCCGCGGATCCTCGGAATGCAGCTCAGCGTCCACCGTCACACCGCCCCACGGCGTGCGCGTGACGGTGGGCGTGTCGGCCAGGAAATCCGTATTGGAGCGCTGCCCGATGGCCAGCACCACGGTGGTCGCGGGAATCAGCTGCAGCCGCTCGAGATCGAGCTCCGGCACCACGCGCCCCTCCTCTCGGCGCAGCGCGCGCACTGGTGCGATTTCCACGCCCGACACGCGCTCCGTTCCCACGATTCGCACCACACCGTGCGCGGGATACAAGGCGACGCCCTCCGCCACCGCCTCGTGCAGTTCTTCTTCCGGCACCGGCATGGCCGCGCGTTCCTCCGGCGCGATCATCGTGACCACGCGATCACCACCGCGACGGGCCATGCGCGCCGCGTCAAGACCAGCTTGTCCGTCGTATGCCGTGGGACGACGTGAGCGCCATGCACTTCGCGCGGCGTCAAAGGCCACGCTGCCGCCGCCGATCACCACGGCGGGCCCCTCGGCGAGCGCACTGTCGGACTCGCCACGGTTCGCGAGTCGCTCGTTCTCGGCACGCAGGAAATCCACCGCACGTTCCACCCCGGGCAGGTTTGCGCCCGGTGCATGCAGGTCGCGACCCTGCTGGCATCCCACCGCGATCAATACCGTCGCGTGCGTGTTGAGCAGCTGCGTAAATGTCACGTCGCGGCCGATCACGCACGACAGGCGAAGCGTGATGCCCAGGTCCACCATCGCAGCGATTTCGGCAGCCAGAATTTCACGCGGCAATCGAAACGTGGGAATGCCGTAGCGCAGCATGCCGCCCGCTTCCGACGCCGACTCGTACACGGTGACCGCATGCCCCGCAATCCGCAGATCATGTGCAGCAGCAAGCCCGGCGGGCCCGGCACCGATAATGCCAACGGACGGCTTGGAGGCAGGAGGCACTTCGCCCACGGCACGGCGCCAACGGGAGCCGTGCGCCGCCTCCGGGCCATGGTGTTCGGCCAACACGCGCTTGAGCGCCCGAATGGAGATGGGTGCGTCCACGATGCCGCGGCGACACGCCGACTCACACGGCGCGGAGCATACGCGACCGCAGATGGACGCGAACGGATTGTGTGCCCGCGCGACGTCGTACGCCTCCGCGAGTCGCCCCTCGGCAATGAGCGCCACGTAGGCCGCGGCGTCCGTGCCCACGGGGCACGCGGCACGACACGGCGCCACCGAGCCGGAGACCGTCGGGCCGAAATCCGCGCGACCAAGCGCCGCCACGTCATCAACACGCACATCGGTCACGCTGACTCTCGCGTGCTGATCTCGGGACCAAGATCAGCGGCGTTGTCCGGCGTCACGCGCTTGCGCAGCATCGCGAGCTGTGGACGTGTGGCGCGCCAACCCACAACGCAGGCCGCCACGAACGCACCCAGCGTCCACGCCGTGGCCAGCCACGCGCGGGTGACTCGCGCCAGCGACGGCACCTTCGTGAGCAAAAACTGCGGTACATAGAAGAAGGCCGCGACCAGCACCAGAATCGCGAGCAGGCTCCAGCCCAGCACGGCAAGCCAACCGGTCGTCTGCGCGCGTTCTTGTGCCGGCACCAATGCAACCTCCCATGGTCGTTCCCATCTGCGGACCCCGCAGTGTCGCCGGTACGCGCAGCCAGCAGCATCGGGACACACCCGTCGCCGTGTCAGGGAACTCCCGACGGGACCTGCCCGCCCGTCGTCAAGCCCGCTGCACCCCCGGACGCCCGTGCGGCACCACAAACGACGCCGCCGTCTCCACCGGTGCTCCCGGTCGATCGACAAACGGAACGGTACGATAACGCGCGCGCCACTCGGTGGCCGTCACGTCGCAGAGCACGTACCCACGACGCGCATTGTGCCACGCGATGTGCGGATTGTTCGCCTGCAGCGCCTCCGCGTTCCCACCCGCAAAACCCGCCGAGCCGTTCCCGCCGGATGAAATGGACGTGCCGACGAACTCCGTGGCAAGCACCGGGGTCTCCGGTCGGGAAAAATCCGTCCGCAAATCGTTCACCCAGTTGGAGTGGATGTCGCCGGTGAGCACGACGGCCCGACCCTTCGCGCGCTCGTCGAGCGTCTGCACGAATCGCCGCTGCGCGTCCGGGTATCCGCCCCACTGGTCCATGGAGAGCCGCACGTCGTCGCCGCGCACCTCCCGGAAGGGTGCCACCATCACCTGTTGCGCCATCACCTGCCAGCCGGCCTGTGACGCACCGAGTCCGTTCGCGAGCCACTGCTCCTGCGCGTCGCCAAGCATCGTGCGACCCGACGCCTGCATGTCGTCACACAGCGCCTTGCGCCCGTCGCCGCACGCCTGATCGCTCCGGTACTGGCGCGTGTCAAGCACCCAGAAATTGGCCAGTCCGCCCCACGCAAGTGAACGCTGAATCTTGAGATCTTCCCACTTCTGTGGACGCGGCATGCGCACCGGCTGGTTCTCGTACCACACCTGATAGGCCCGCGCGCGCCGGGCGAGGAACGCGTCGCGCGGCTGCGCACCTTCCGGATGATCGGAGGCATAGTTGTTGTCCACCTCGTGGTCATCCCACGTCACAATCCATGGACACTGCTCGTGTGACCGCTGCAGTGCCGGATCGAGCTTGTACTGCGCGTACCGTCTGCGATAGTCGGCCAACGTGTCGAGTTCGGGCCCGTCGTGCTTGCGCACACGCCCGTCCACGCCGGCGCCCTCGTAGATGTAGTCGCCAAGGTGTGCGATGAGGTGCACCTCCTCGCGCGCAAGGTGCTCGTAGGCGGTGAAGAGTCCCTGCTCGTAGTTCTGGCAGCTCACGAACGCGAACG